>NZ_WIPE01000074.1:323641-417128 GCF_009760835.1 Bacillus sp. EE-W1
TACAACATTACGAATGGTCGCTGGACTTGAAGATATTTCAAAAGGAGAGTTTTCAATTGATGGTAAGCTAATGAATGATGTCCCTCCAAAAGATCGCGATATCGCAATGGTCTTCCAAAACTATGCTTTATATCCACATATGAGCGTGTATGATAATATGGCATTTGGATTAAAACTTAGAAAAATACCAAAAGATGAAATCGATCGTCGTGTGAAAGATGCAGCAAAAATTTTAGGACTGGAACAATATTTAGATAGAAAACCGAAAGCGTTATCTGGTGGACAACGTCAACGTGTTGCGTTAGGGAGAGCGATTGTTCGAGACGCGAAAGTATTCTTAATGGATGAGCCTTTATCCAACTTAGACGCTAAATTACGTGTTGCAATGCGCTCAGAAATTTCTAAATTACATCACCGTCTTGGAACGACAACAATTTACGTAACACATGATCAAACAGAAGCAATGACAATGGCTTCACGTCTCGTTGTTATGAAAGACGGAAAGATTCAACAAATCGGAACTCCAAAAGAAGTATATGAAACACCTGAAAATATTTTCGTTGGTGGATTTATTGGCTCTCCAGCAATGAATTTCTTCCGTGGTAAATTGACTGAAACCGATTTCGTTATAGATAATTCATTAAAAGTCAAAGTAACTGAAGGAAAAATGAAGATGTTACGTGAACAAGGCTATGTAAATAAGGAAATTGTTTTAGGTATTCGTCCTGAAGACATTCATGATGAACTATTATTTTTAGAAGCTTCACAATCTACTGCCTTCACAACAAAAATCGAAGTTGCTGAGTTACTAGGTGCTGAATCTATTTTATATATGAAACTTGGAGATCAAGATTTTGCAGCACGTGTTGATGCAAGACATACATTTTCACCTGGAGATCAAATTAAACTAGCATTTGATATGAATAAAGCGCATTTCTTTGATAGTCAAACTGAACAACGTATTCGTTAAAAAATAATTTTCCTCTGTATAACATACAAAAAAACCGTCCACATACTTTGAGGGCGGTTTTCATTATTATACGAGGGCTTCTACTGTATGAAATGATTGTCCTTTCGTGCCAATAATACCGAAAATCGGTAAGTCACTCAGCACCACTTCTTCTTGCTGTTTCATAAAAGATGACGTTAATTGTTTTATCTCTATCCAAACGTCATTAATACAAAGTACATTGGAATCGTTCTCTTGTTGGCGAGAAAAAATAGAATCTATTTTATATAAACCAGCATTTTGAAAAAGCATATCAATGCGACTAAATGCATTCAAAGTAATACTGATAACGCGTTGCCAATCTCCTTGCTTTCCCATATCATAGGATACAAAAAGTGCTTCTCCGCCTAGATTCGTAATTTCCTCCACTGTTGCTTGTCCACTTTCTTGATCAATGTCCGTCACAATTACTTTTGCGCCTTGTTTAGCCAACAAAAGAGCTGTATTACGTCCAATACCGATGCCACCGCCAGTTACGATAGCAACTTTTCCTGCAAGCTTCATTTTCATTACCCCTTCTATAAGTCTTACCGTCATTCAGTATACTCCTTTATGAGATTAGTCTGCAAGCAAGAAAAGTTGCTTATTAATTTGTAAGCGATTACTTTTTTACTCCTTCTTTTTTCTTACTATTACGCTGATCGAAAACTAAACCGATGAAAATTAAAATCCCCCAAAAGATTACGCTACCCCCAGTCATTTCAATTTCCCCCTTATTATATAATGATATTATTTTAATCATTATAACATTTTCTTAATTTTCAATCTATTGAAATCAAAAATGATATGGATTAACTTTTTCTTATTATATATCCTTTAAAATATATTTATATAATTAAAAAAGACCTTCTTATTTTATGTATAAAAAGGTCTCTGTTTTATTATACAAGACTTATCACTTTTGTTTTTGTAATTAAATCTTGAAAACCACAATTATCTTTGCGGAATAACATCATATATACGTTACATAATATCGGAATTCCAAGTAGCAATATGTTCGGTAATAACAATACAAAAAATCTTATAATTAATGTTTGTAATGTTAACTTTTCACTCTTCAATGAAATTAATTTTATTCTCGTTACCTTTTTACCAAGTGTAACACCGTTCCAAATAAAGGGTACCAAAATAAAATATATCGCCATTAATATAAAAACTACTGCGAGATCATATCTATAATCACCAAAACTAATATTAAAGCGATTAAAAATAGCACTATAATTTCCGGTCATAATAGCTACTACTGCACCATACATAACCGAGATTAAAAACATGTCAATTAGGGAAGCACCTATGCGATTCATTACAAGCGCTGGACGATGCATCTTTAACTTCATTTTATGTCGACTCCTTCATATCCTTCTTTACCCGTCTCATCGTACCACTTCTAAAAAACATTGTAAACTAGCGTTTCTCTTACTTTTCTTGTACAATGTTTTACAACAGCATTGTAAAGGAGGTTCCCATATTGAAAAAATGGATAATCCTATTCGTCGCATTCCTATTAGCCGGTTGTGCTGGAAATACAAATCATATAACTTATACGATTAACGATGAATACGAACTCATACGTACTTCTGGGAATGCATTTGAACTTTTCCCATCGCAAGATGCTGTATATGCCACACAATACATTCCTGCAAAAATTACAGACATAGCTTGGGATGATAAATACATTATTGCAAAACAAATTGAGGAAAAGTCAGATCCGAATAACCCTGACGGAGCAATTGCAAATAAAAAAAGTGAGCATTATTGGATTATTGACGTAAAGCATAATAAACGTTTTGGTCCTTATAATGAAAAGCAATTTAATGAACAAAAAGATGCATTTAAAATTAAGGTACCTTTTCAAAATGTAGATTCATACATAAAAGAAAAGAAAAAACAGTCAGCATAATATTTTTAACGCTGACTGTTTTTTCTTTTATGTTTTTAAAAATCCCCTACTCAGAAAGTGAGATATTAAAAGTTTGTGCCTCTTTTACAACATCTTGCGTTTCTGTATCTGCTGCGACTACATTATCTGTTGTAAACTTAATATCCTTTACCTTTTCTTTTCCATCATCAAGTATTAAGCCGATAATACCATCTCTTGTTTCACCAGGCTTATAGTCTTCCCTTGATACATTTTTTGTACCAACGAGCGTATCTTCATCATATAAAAAGTTTTGAGTTGCTACTTTAAAATGTTGCTTATCATTAATCGTAACATCATTCATAGAGAAAAATTGCATATTTTTATTCCCGCTATTTTCCACCTTATATGTAATTTCAACGTAACGAATCGTATCACTAATCTCTGTACCACTTATCGATGCATATAACTCCGCATCTTCTTGACTTACTTTATCTCCTAATCTACGCTTTACTTCTTCAGGAGTTAATGCCGTAAATACTTTTAATGCATTTTTTGCATCTTTACTCATCTGCGATAAAGAGATTACTTTTACATCTTGTATGTGAATTTTCATTGGTGCTACTTCAAATGTTTGATTTACAGATTGAATCTGTTCTAACTTAAAAGTACCCCACCCTGTTTCTTTCACTTTTTGTCCTACTTTTTTCAGCTCACGCCCACCATATTCTTTTGTTTCAGGAATAGATTCTTTCTTCTTCGGTTCAACTTTCTTTTCTTCTTGATGGAAGCAACCACTTAACATAAGAAGAAAACTACATAAAACAAAAATATTTTTCCATGCTTTCATCATATAATTTCTCCTAACACTATCATTCATTAATATAAATTAGTCCTTTGCTTTGTAGACTATAGAAACAATGAGAATTCCACAAAAGGAACTTGTCAGTCCAGATACTATTATACCCCCTATTTGGAAAATATGAAAATAGGGATCTACTAATGCGTGAACGATAAATACTAGAGCTGCGAAAATGATTGCCGAAACCCAATACTTCCTTTTTTCTGAAGCTATCATAAAATCTTTCCCTGTTTCATCTTTATACTTCCATAGTACGTATAATAGTAATAAGAAACCAACACATGTACTCCCGTGTTGCATATATTTATACACCGGGATACTATGTAATCCTCTTTGTAACAATGGTATCTTCGTAACAAAATAGCCTGTATTATGAGTAAATGCATCCCAAACGACATGCGTGAGCATACCAAATAAAGCAGAATAGCAAAATACAAAGAAATCCTTCCATGTATGAAGCCCCCACCTCTCATCTACTGCATATGCAAAATAGCCAGCAAATGGTTTAGGTAAATGTGTTATAAACGGCTTTTTTAAAATGTAATGATACATATATGCTAACAGAAATACAAGTGGTAAATTTAAATATAAGAATCCAAGCCATGTATGCCCAATAACACCATACGGTCTAAAGTGTAAAAAATATTCAAAATCAGGCGCCATACTGCCTAATATAAGAGCCGTTACTGAAATATATTGAGAACGCTTTTTCACAAAAGGAAGAACTGCTGCTGGATGCGCAAATGTAAACGGCATGTTTTAACTCCTTTTCATATCTTCAATAGAATACCATCTATCATAACGAGAGAATTGATCTTGATGCAATATTTATTTTCACATTGGAATATGATAGTTTACATGTTATAATCCACATGAAATATTCAGAAAATAAGGAGAGGTTCACGTGTCATTAACACTTGCCTTTTTTCTCATTCTGCTTATCTTCTTTGTACTTACATACATCGGCTTTTTTCTGTGGAAGCACTTAAAAATTATAAAATATATGCCTGCTCTCGTTGGTTTTATAAGCGTTTTTTTTATTTTCATATGGAAGAGAATGACTTTAGGCTGGGAAGGTCTTGGCTTTGGCGCACTTCAATATACAATACTATTTGCAAGCTGTCTTACCCTTGTATTTGCTGCTTTTTTAGAATCAAAATCCGTTATGAATTGAGGTTTATATATTGATTGACGTACCCTTTTTAAAAAATGTCACATTAAAAAAAGAAAATATCCCTAGTTTTTCCGCATATCCTTACTGTCTACCCGCTATCCGAACTTTACAATCACTTGCCTTCCATCCAAATGTAACATTCATTATTGGAGAAAACGGAACGGGAAAATCAACATTACTCGAAGCAATTGCAATCGCTTTAGGATTTAATGCAGAAGGTGGAACGAAGAATTTCCGCTTTAGCACAAACGATTCACATTCATCTTTACATGAATACCTTCGAATTTCTAAAAGTTTCAATACACCAAACGACGGTTTCTTTCTTCGTGCTGAATCATTTTATAACGTTGCTTCTTATATTGATGAGATAGACGCTATAAAATCTTATGGCGGTGTTTCACTTCACGAACAATCCCATGGTGAATCATTCTTTTCCTTATTTATGAACCGTTTTTCAGGACAAGGTTTATACATTTTAGATGAGCCTGAGGCTGCTCTATCACCAATGAGGCAACTTTCCATGCTTATTCGAATGCACGAACTAGCGGAACAAGGTTCACAATTTGTTATCGCGACGCACTCTCCTATTTTAATGGCTTATCCTGAATCCACTATATATTCTTTAACACAAGAAGGGATTCATGAATCCACATTAGAAGAAACCGAGCATTACCAAACGACAAAACTTTTCTTTGAAAATCGTGATCGATTATTTCATCATTTATTTGATTCTTAATAAAAAAGAAGCAGCGATTGCTGCTTCTTTTTTATAGTGCTTCTATAAATAATGCTACCCCAATACCGCCACCGACGCATAGAGAAGCAATTCCTTTTTCTAAACCGCGTCTCTTCAATTCATGAATTAAACTTACAGTAATACGAGCTCCTGTACAACCGATTGGATGTCCAAGTCCTACACCGCTACCGTTTACATTCACTTTTTCACGGTCTAAACCTAATTCTTTCTCTACAGCTAGGTATTGAGCCGCGAAAGCTTCATTAATTTCCAGTAAATCAGCATCTTCTAATGACCAATCTACTTTTTCTAACCCTTTACGAATTGCTGGTGCTGGTCCAATACCCATAATTTTCGGATCTACTCCAGCTACTGAATATCCAACAATTCTAGCTAACGGTTGTAAGCCTTTTTCTTTCGCTTTTTCTTCGCTCATTAATACTAGAACCGCACTTCCATCATTAAGGCCAGATGCATTCCCTGCCGTTACAGATCCATCTTTACGGAAAGCTGGTTTTAATCCTGCTAATTTTTCCGCTGTAATATCTGCACGTGGATGTTCATCCTTCGAAAATACTATTTCTTTTCTACGTTCTTTTATCGTAATAGGAACAATTTGCTCGTCAAAATATCCAGACTCGATGGCTTGCAGTGCCAATGTATGACTACGAAGCGCAACTTCATCTTGTTCCTCTCTTGTAATTTCATATTGGTCAACTAAATTTTCAGCCGTTTCACCCATCATAATATGATGAATCGGATCTTCTAGTACTTCCCACACCGTATCACGAATTTCTCCGTGCTGTAGACGTTGTCCCCAGCGGTGCTGTTTTAATGCATAAGGGCTTGAACTCATTGCTTCTACTCCACCTGCAATAACAACATCACTTACACCTAATTGAATTTGCATTGCAGCTGACATAATTGCTTGCATACCTGAAGAACATTGGCGTTGGATTGTATAACCCGTAACTGTGTCAGGAAATCCTGCCGCTAATGCAGCTGTTCTTGCAGTATTTGCTTCATCAGTTCTTTGAATACAATGACCTAAAATTACTTCATCAACTTCGTGTGGTTCTACCCCGCCTCGTTTTACAGCTTCCTGAAGTACAGGAACCGCTAATTCTACTGGCGTTACATTTTTTAGCGCTCCTCCAAAAGTTCCAATTGGCGAACGAACTGCAGCTGTAATAACAACATTATGCATTTTGCACTTGCCCCTCTCTTATGTACCCTAGTCAGTTTTTAGGTGAAATTCCATAAGATGTATGTCTGCATCTATCATACTATAAACATACTAAAAAATCAAAATATTTAATATAATAAAAATAGAAGGAATTAACCTTCTATTCTGTTAATGCATATAAAAATTTTTGTAAAATTTTCTCTGTCGTTTCATTCAATTTTGGTAACTTATCTACCGGAAAATATTGAAGCTTCAATCCCTCATGATCAAGCCTTAATTCTCCACTCACATGATGCCCCTGATACAGATGAATAACATTAAAAATTTCATCCCCATTAGGATAACGGAAATATACTTCCTTTCCTGATAAGACACCTAGAAATTGCATTATTTTTGCAGTTAATCCCGTCTCCTCGAATAATTCTCGGCGAGCAGTTTCTTCCGTCGTTTCTCCTAGTTCCATCGCGCCGCCAGGTACACCCCAATCATATGTATCTGAACGATATTGAAGCAATACTTCCTGATTATCATTTAGTATAATTATTGCTGATCCAACGAGAATAAGTGGTCTTGTCCCAACAACTTTGCGTAACTCTTCAATATACCCCATTATGTAAATTCTCCTTTCCTCACCCTCCCTTATCATAACAAAATTCTTCTCCTTTTGTTGATGTAATTTCCAAGAAAAAAAAGGAAGCTTTCGCTTCCTTTTTTCCATTTTTATTTCTTAAAACTTTCATATTTTACAGCTTCAAAAGCTTCTTCAATTTCATCATTACGATAATGAACATATGTAAAACGCCCTAATTCTACTAATCTTGCTATTTCTTGTAACGCTTTATGTTGCTCATATGTTTCCTCCAGCTTAATATGTACATAAAACTTCATTAATGGATGTTCATATAAAGGTTCTCCCACCTCTACATATACATCTTCAACCCCTTGTACAACTCTTACATAACTCGCAAATTGATAAAGTGCTTCTCTGTCTGAAACGATTTTTAATGTATACATATATTCTCCCCCTTTTCTTTACTATATCAAAAAGATGACCACACCATGTTATAGAACTATGAAATTTTTTCGACTTGTAATAAACAAGGCTTTTATCCATACATAGGGTCTTTTCCCAACATATATTATAGAAAGAATTTTTTCAGTTGAGGTGTTCCTTATGGATCCATACGTCAATATATGTATTTGCATTACTCCAGGCGCCGATATTTCTGATGACCGTATTGCAAAAGATTTAGCAGTTGCAGAATCAATTTGGCACCCCATTACATTTCAAATTAAAGACGTAATTATTTTAAATGAACTTTTTCGTTTTTCTGACCGTGAAATTAGTTATAAAAATTCTATTCAAAGTCAGGAAAAATTAGCATCCTTTTTCCAAACATGTGTAAATGAAGCTCCTGAATGCGACCTTTACATTTGTTATATTGGCAGTGATTATTTCAAAGAAACAGCCGTAATTGCCTGCGCGTACTCTTTAGCCAAACAACAGCAACTTACTGGTTATATCGTTTTAACAAATTCGGCTGCTCCCATGAAAAATATATATACGCTCGCTCACGAAGTCGGTCATATTTTATTTACAAGACGTGTTCATGGAAAACTTACTCACGCAGATCCTCATTCCCCAACTGGCTCGGAGCACCATCCTTCTCCAACAAATCTTATGTACCCTATCGTACCTCGTCCTGAAAACGTCCATATTCAATCCTTATTAACAAACGAACAAAAAGCACTCTCTTTACAAAGTTCTTTATTACAAAGAAAAAAACAGTAACTGTCATGTTACTGTTTAAAACAATTTATTCCAATTAATAAACGATATACCGGCTGCAAAGGATACACTATACACCTAAAACGAATCCCTCTAAAAATCAAAATATAGTATTTCTTTGGAAATAATTTTTTGTATATCCAGAGCAGCCACTTTTTTGAAATACTAGTTTACACTTTTTCTCTCTTCAATTTTTAAAGACCATCTCATTAACCCATATATACTTCCATACATAAGTAATATCTTTGCAATTCCCCAAAATACATTTTTTTCTTCTAATCCTTTAAATATAAACATAATCGCTAAAGGAACAATTAGCACCAAAACACCCATCCAACCAAGGACATACACTTCTCCAACGAAAAGTAATAAAAAGATACTTGCTGCTAATATATATGTTTGCATTGTCGATAATTGCAAAATAGGTGTACCGTACCATTTATCAACAAACATCAATAATACTAATAATAAAATGGGAACCATTACTATTATGTAAATAATTCCGAACTCTACAAATTTATTTTTAAAAGAAGACATTCTAAACGCAACAATGGTTCCAATAATCGTAATGATTAAGACGATAGGATAGCCAATTAACTGTATATTCGTTAGTGTAAATTGCTGATTTGGATTATTAAATAAAATATGAGTTAATATCCAATACCCGCCAATACCAATTATCATCGCAAGAATACTCTTTATACTCCCACCTTTATCCTTCTCCATCTCTTTCGCCAATTCTTCCGCATACTCTTTTGGTGAATCACCAAATATATCCGTTACCGTCTTTCCCTCTTTCTCACCTTCTATTAAATGAAGCTCTGCATCTTCTATAAAAGCGTCCACATCTTCTTCTTTCATTCCTTTTGTTATTAAATACACTTTCGTATCGATTAAAAACTTTTCTCCTTCTTTAGAAATCTGCATGATAACCCCTCCCTTATTTAACCGTTTCTCTTCTATTCGTCTTCATCATAATTTCAAGGAAAATTAAAATAAACAAACTTCCGTATAAACATATAACTTGAAATAACATTGGCACGAGATCTTCTGATGTAAATGTTTTAAACAGTAACATAATCGAAAATGGAATAATTAAATATAAGTTTTTAAACCATCCTTCAAAATATATATTTATCGCTACTGTGATCATAAAAATAGCTCCAGCTAATATATAACTTTGCGTTTGGGTGAATGTAAACGTTTTGGTAGGATAGATTACATCTAATATCGTAACAGCCCCCATTAAAAACATTGGCGCTACCATAACTAAAAACCACATAGAAAACCACGTTTTTGTAAAGCTTGTTACGAAGGTCATTTTGCGAAGTAAAAAATTAGGACCTATAACAACTAAAATCAATGACAAACTATACCCAACGCACTGAATAAGTGAGATCTGTAATACTCCGTTATTCACTATTAGGATAGAAGCAATAATCCAAAACGATACGATATTCATTACTGTAAAACCAATTTGTCTCCACGTTTCCTGTCTATCTCTTTCCATTACTTTTACAAGTTCATTTGCATATTCTTTCGGTGAGCTTCCGAAAATATCTTCTACACTTTTCCCATCACTCTCACCCTCGATTAAATGAAGTTCTGCATCTTCTATAAAATTTTCAATATCGCTTTCTTTCACACCCTTTGCTACTAAAAATAATCTCATATCTAATAAAAACTTTCGTGCTTCACTTGATAACATTATTTTTTCTCCCCTTCCCCTCAAGTAGACGCTCTACACTACTTTGCATCGTTTCCCAGCGATCCATAAATTCATTAAGTGCTTCCTCGCCTTTTTCTGTTAATGTATAATATTTCCGCTTTGGACCAGATGGAGATTCCTTCATTACACTTGTTATTAATCCTTCCTTTTGCATTCGTATTAATAGCGGATAAATACTTCCCTCACTCGCCATAGTAAAGCCATACTTCGCTAGCTTTTCACTCATTTCATAACCGTATATTTCACCTTCAGAAATAATAGCAAGTAAGCATCCTTCTAAAATCCCTTTCAGCATTTGACTTGTCGACATAATTCAAATCCTCCCACTATCTTGTTTTACAAGATAGATAAGCGTAAGTATCTTGCTTTACAAAATAGTATAGCAGAGGCTATTTTGCAAAACAAGATAGCTAACAATATTTTTCCAAATCTTTGCAGGATTTTTATTATCTACTCTCTAAATAGAGCAATATGAGAACTTTATTACGAAGGGATGTTTTTCACCATGGTTACAAATCGAGTTGTCTTTTTAACAGGTGCTGCAAGCGGTATTGGTTATGAAATGGGGAACGCTTTCGCAAAAGAAGGTGCAAAAGTTGTCATTACCGATCGTCTTGAAGAACGTGCAAAAGAAGCTGCTGAACAATTACAAAAAGAAGGCTATCAAGCTATCGGTTTAAAATGTGATGTTACATCTGAAGAAGAAATTACCGCTGCAATTTCTCAAACCGTTACTCATTTCGGTTCATTACATATATTAATTAACAACGCAGGAATGCAGCACGTTTCACCAATTGAAGATTTTCCAACTGAAAAGTTTGAACTACTTATTAAAATTATGCAAATCGCTCCTTTTATCGCAATTAAGCATGCCTTCCCAATCATGAAAAAACAAAAGTATGGCCGAATTATTAATGTAGCCTCCATTAATGGCCTCGTTGGATTTGCAGGAAAATCCGCCTACAATAGCGCGAAGCATGGCGTAATCGGATTAACAAAAGTTGCCGCTTTAGAAGGCGCTACTCACGGAATTACCGTTAATGCGCTTTGTCCTGGTTATGTCGATACCCCACTTGTACGTAATCAACTACAAGATTTAGCTACTACACGAAATGTACCACTTGAAAATGTTTTAGAAGATGTTATTTATCCACTTGTACCACAAAAACGCTTATTGCAAGTACAAGAAATCTCTGATTATGCTATGTTTTTAGCGAGTGAAAAAGCAAGAGGTATAACTGGACAAGCCGTTGTTATCGATGGTGGTTATACTGCTCAATAAAGTGAAGGCTTTTACTGCCCATTAATGCGGGGTAAAAAATAAAGTTTGCTCACGAAGAGCAAACTTTATTTTACTTTCTATCGCGAGGACCTTCCTACTTTAGTAATTGTTTAGGGAGTTTCTCGATTGCAACAATTACCCCATCTAATTTACTTTCAATACGATGGAGTAAATATAATGTTACAACAATCGGAAACCCTACATTACCTACCATCCTGATCCACTCTTCCATCTTTTCCGCCTCCTTCCATTATATAAATAAGAGAAAAGAAAACATTTAGGCATAAAAAAAAACAAGCTATTATGTATTAGCTTGTCTTTCAAATAATGATGCAATTTCCCGTTTATAATCTCCGTATATGATGCCTTTTTCAGTAATAATACCTGTAATTAATTCATTCGGTGTTACGTCAAATGCAGGATTATAAACATCAGTTCCAATTGGCGCCACTTGTTTTCCAAAAATTTTCGTAACTTCGGTTTCATCTCTTTCTTCAATAACAATTTCTGTACCTGTTTGTTTCGTAATATCAAACGTAGATAACGGAGCTGCAACGTAAAATGGAATATCGAAATAATTTGCTAATATAGCTAAATTCATTGTTCCGATTTTATTTGCTGTATCTCCATTTGCGACAATTCGGTCCGCTCCTACAATAATCGCGTTTATTTCTTTCGTTTGAATAGCATGAGCTGCCGTATTATCGGTAATAAGTGTTACATCAATATTTGCCTGTTTTAATTCCCAGGTCGTTAAACGCCCGCCTTGTAAAACCGGTCTCGTTTCACACGCATACGCATGTAAACGTACACCTTTTTCTTTCCCAATATAAAACGGTGCTAATGCAGTACCATATCTAGCAGTTGCAATGCTTCCAGCGTTACAAATTGTTAAAATGTGATCACCATCTTTAAAACATGTTAATGCATGTTCTCCAATACTCCGGCATACTGCTTCATCTTCTTGCTGAATGAGAAGCGCTTCTTCTTCTAATTTTTTTTGTGCTTCTTTTATTGTAGTAATTTCTCGAATTGATTCTCTCATATGATCGATTGCCCAAAATAAATTGACTGCTGTTGGGCGTGACGTTCCTAAATAATTACAATCTCTATTAAACTTCTTTTGAAATTCTTCCATATGTACAGTATTATATTTTTTTGATGCAAGTGCCAAGCCAAATGCAGCTACAATTCCAATTGCAGGTGCTCCTCGTACTTCTAGCATGACAATACTTTTCCATACCTCTTCAATCGTCGTTAATGTTTTGTATTCTGTACTATGCGGCAACTTTGTTTGATTTAATACTGCAATGGCATCACCTTTCCAACTGACAGATCTCGGAACAGTAACAATTGTACTCATGCTTTTATCCCTCCAGAAACTGTCTGTTGAAATAATGTTCGGAACAGTTGAATATCAGCACTCTTAGATTCATATTTTATTAGTTCTTTACCTAAGGATAACGCTTGTTTCTTAGCTTGAATTCTCGTTTCTTTATTTGCTATTCCATCTAAATCAGCTACATGCGCTAAGCCAATTGTTCTACGGATAAGCTCACATCCGGCAAATCCAACGGCATCTGTAAAAATATTTTGCAAAATAATTGGCAACCATTGTTTCTCTTTCGTATATGCTTCTACACCTTCTCCAATCCATAACTTCGTAAAAGCTTCTACAAAATAACTCCATGTTTTCTCAATATGGAAAAATAGCACACTTCTTTTTTCCTCTTCACGGGATAGTGCATTTAATAATAAATTTGCAATAAATTGGCCAAGATCAAATCCACATGGACCATATGTTGCAAATTCTGGATCAATTACTTTCGTTTCAGCAGGGGATGAAAAAATACTACCAGTATGTAAATCACCATGAATAAGCGCTTCTTTTCTCGTTAAAAATTTATATTTATACTGTGCTACTTTTAATTTTAAATTTTTGTCACTCCATAGTTCATCCACCGCTAGTTGTAACTCTGGTTCATAATCATTCGTATTATAATGACTAAACGGATCTGTAAACACTAAATCTTCCGTGATTTTACTAAGATCTGGGTTTACAAATGCACCTTCTAGTACCCTTTTCTCTTCTGATTGTAAACCGAAATCTGAAGTATAAAACAACACATGTGCTAGAAAGCGACCAATATGTTGGGATAAAAGCGGGTACTCCTCTCCATCTATTAATCCTTTTCTTGCAATTGTTAGCCTTGATAAGTCTTCTATGACTGTTACTGCTAACTCTTCATCATGACTGTACACTACCGGCACATATTCCGGCACATACTTCGCAAAAATTTGTAATGCTTTACTTTCAATCGTCGCTCTTTTTATAGACAGTGGCCAGCTCTCACCAACTACTTTCGCATATGGCAGTGCTTGTTTTATTATAATAGACTTCTCTCCATCATCTAATTTGAACACGTAATTTAAATTTCCATCTCCAATTTCATGACAAACTACATTTGCTTTCTTTTCAAAATAACCGTGTTCTTTCGCATATTGTATAGCTGTCGTTTCAGTTAATGAATAATATCCCATCGTCTTCTCCCCCTTTTTTAATTCAGAGGTTTTTCTGACGTAGAAAAACCTCTTTCCACAAAGAAAGAGGTTTGAAGTTTATCTTCTCCCCTCTTATCTGCCAGAAAGATTTACTTTCTGCTGGAATTAGCACCGTGCCTTTTGGCGTAAATAAACGCCCCATTTCACAATGGTATTACGGTCGGTTGCTGGGCTTCATCGGGCCAAATCCCTCCACCTGCTCTTGATAAGAGTTGTATAATTTTTTGAATTTTTAACTTTATGTTGAAGACTATACCAAGAATAAAAATCACTTGTCAACATTTTATTTGTATAATTCTGGACGACGATCTGCAAAAACTGGAATTCCTTTGCGTACTTCTTTAATTTTCTCAAAATGAAGCTCTCCCAATAAAATTGATTCTTCTTCATTCGCTTCTACAACAACTTCGCCCCAAGGATCGACAATTAAAGAATGACCGGCAAACTCATTATTCGGATCCTTTCCTGCCCTATTACATGCAACAACATAACACTGATTTTCAACTGCTCTTGCTTGCAATAACAAACGCCAATGCGCTAAACGAACCAATGGCCATTCTGCTACAACAAATAAAACTTTTGCACCTTTCGCAGTATGAACGCGCATCCACTCTGGAAAACGAATATCATAACAAATTGTGCCGGCGCACTCTACATCATCTAGCCTAAATTCACCTGTACTATTTCCAGCGATTAAATATTTATGTTCATCCATAAGCTGAAATAAGTGCACTTTACTATATTCATTGACTAGTTCTCCTTCCTTGTTTACCACATACATTGTATTTGTAACACCTTGTTCTGTTTGCTTCGCTATAGACCCACCGACAATATGTACACCATATTGCTTCGACCATTCTTTCAGCTTTTCTTTCGTTTGCAATCCATCCCTATCTGCAATTTCAGTAAGCCTCGTTAAATCATATCCCGTTGTCCATAGTTCTGGTAAGACAATCACATCTGGTCTTTCCTTCATCGCTTCGCTTATTTTATTTTTAGCATTCTCAATATTTTTTTCTACATCTCCAAAGACAATATCCATTTGAATACATGCGACTTTCATTTTGTCAGCCCCATTCTTAATTTTTTCTTTACAAAATACTGGAAAGATTATATCATTTGTCACTAGAATTGTAACAACTTTCAAAAGAGGTGGAAAGTATGAAATTATTTCAACCTTCTGAGATAGTAACATCATTGCCTACACAATTTTTTGCTTCACTTGTTGCAAAAGTTAACAAAGTCGTTGCAGATGGTCACGATGTTATTAATCTAGGTCAAGGTAATCCAGATCAACCAACACCGCAGCATATCGTAAAAGCTTTACAAGATGCTGCTGAAAAGACCATTCATCATAAATACCCACCATTTCGCGGACACGAAAGTTTAAAAGAAGCCGTGGCAACATTCTATCAACGCGAATATGATGTAGTAGTAAATCCAAAAACAGAAGTTGCTATTTTGTTTGGTGGAAAAGCTGGATTAGTAGAATTACCACTTTGTTTTACAAACCCTGGTGATACTATTCTCGTTCCAGATCCAGGCTATCCAGATTATTTATCAGGAGTTGCTTTAGCAAAAGCACAATTTGAAACAATGCCGCTTATTGCAGAAAATAATTTTTTACCAGATTATACAAAAATTGATGCCGCTACCGCTAAGCGTGCAAAGTTAATGTTTTTAAACTATCCAAATAATCCTACCGGTGCTACTGCATCAAAAGGTTTCTTTGATGAAACCATTCATTTTGCTAATGAACATAATATATTAGTCGTTCATGATTTTGCTTACGGTGCTATTGGATTCGATGGTCAAAAACCTGTTAGTTTCTTGCAAGCAGACGGTGCTAAAAATACAGGTATTGAAATTTACACTCTATCGAAAACTTTCAATATGGCTGGATGGCGCATCGCTTTTGCTGTGGGGAATGAAAGTGTGATTGAGACAATTAACTTATTACAAGATCATATGTATGTTAGTATTTTTGGTGCAGTTCAAGATGCTGCCCGCGAAGCACTATTAAGTTCACAGTCTTGCGTAATAGACCTTGTAAATAGTTACGAATCTCGAAGAAACGCTCTTGTTTCAGCTTGTCACTCAATTGGTTGGAATGTAGACATTCCAACAGGCTCATTCTTTGCATGGCTTCCTGTTCCGAAAGGATATACATCTGAGCAATTTTCTAATATTTTACTAGAAAAAGCACACGTTGCAGTTGCTCCTGGTGTTGGATTTGGTGAACATGGCGAAGGGTATGTCCGTGTTGGTCTCTTGCATACAGAAGATAGATTAAGAGAAGCCATTAATCGAATTGATAAATTAAATTTTTTCAAAAAGTAATTGACAACATGAAAAATATCTGACAAAATTCAGTTATCTTAAAAATTTAAACATTTCTAAATACTTCTTATCAAGAGCAGGTGGAGGGACGAGCCCGACGAAACCCGGCAACCGATCTACAATTGTAGACACGGTGCTAATTCTCGCAGCATTATGCTGACAGATAAGGAGCTGGTTGTAAAAAAACCTCTCCTTAGCTGAGAGGTTTTTTTATTTAACTAGGAGGTTTTAACAATGAGCGGAATTATAGCAACGTATTTAATCCATGATGATTCACATAACTTAGAAAAAAAAGCCGAGCAAATTGCACTCGGTTTAACAATTGGCTCTTGGACTCATTTGCCACACTTATTGCAAGAACAATTAAAACAGCATAAAGGCAACGTCATTCATGTTGAGGAACTAGCTGAACAAGAACATACCAATTCGTATTTACGTAAAAAAGTTAAACGCGGGATTATTAAAATCGAATATCCGTTATTAAACTTCAGTCCGGACTTACCAGCAATTTTAACAACTACATTCGGAAAGCTATCACTTGATGGTGAAGTGAAATTAATCGACTTAACATTTTCAGACGAGTTAAAACAATATTTCCCTGGTCCAAAATTCGGGATAGATGGTATTCGAAATCTTTTACAAGTGCATGAGCGTCCCCTTTTAATGAGTATTTTTAAAGGAATGATTGGACGAAATATTGGGTATTTAAAAACACAATTACGCGATCAAGCAATTGGTGGTGTAGATATAGTAAAAGATGATGAAATATTATTTGAGAATACATTAACACCACTTACGAAACGCATTGTATCTGGAAAAGAAGTTTTACAATCCGTATATGAAACATACGGACATAAAACGTTATATGCCGTAAATTTAACAGGACGAACTTTTGATTTAAAAGAAAATGCGAAACGCGCAGTGCAAGCTGGGGCAGATATTCTATTATTTAATGTATTTGCTTACGGACTAGATGTACTACAATCACTTGCAGAAGATGATGAAATCCCAGTTCCTATTATGGCACACCCTGCTGTAAGTGGTGCTTATTCATCATCCAAGTTATATGGAGTTTCCTCTCCATTATTACTAGGAAAGCTACTACGTTATGCTGGGGCTGACTTTTCATTATTCCCATCTCCATACGGAAGTGTTGCACTAGAAAAAGAGGAGGCTCTTGCCATCTCAAAACATTTAACTGAAGACGATGCATTTTTCAAGAAGAGTTTTTCTGTTCCGTCTGCTGGTATTCACCCTGGTTTCGTTCCCTTTATTGTACGAGATTTCGGTAAAGATGTTGTTATTAATGCTGGCGGCGGGATACATGGACATCCAAGTGGGGCGCAAGGGGGCGGTAAAGCTTTCCGTACTGCAATTAATGCTACTTTGCAAAATACACCACTCCATGAAGTAGATGACATAAATTTGCATAGTGCACTACAAATATGGGGAAATCCCTCTCATGGGGTGAAATTATGAGTATTCAAGTATTTTGTGATTTCGATGGCACGATTACAAATAATGATAACATTATGTCCATTATGGAAAAATTCGCACCACCAGAAGCCGAAGAAGTAAAGAATAGAATTTTATCACAAGAGCTGTCTATTCAAGAAGGTGTTTCTCAATTATTTCAATTAATACCTACTAGTCTACACGATGATATGATTCAATTTTTAATAAAAACTGCTGAAATCCGTAGTGGTTTTCATGAATTTATACAATTTGTAAATGAAAATAACATTTCTTTTTACGTTATATCAGGTGGAATGGATTTCTTCGTCTATCCACTCTTACAAGGAATCATTCCAAAAGAGCAAATTTACTGTAATGAAACAGACTTTTCAAGTGAATTCATTACAGTTAAGTGGCCTCATCCTTGTGATCATCATTGTCAAAATCATTGCGGATTATGCAAATCATCTTTAATCCGTAAATTAAGTGATACGAATGACTTCCATATTGTGATTGGAGATTCAATTACTGATTTACAAGCTGCGAAACAAGCAGATAAAGTATTCGCTCGCGACTTCCTTATTACAAAGTGTGAAGAGAATTATATTGCTTATACACCGTTTGAAACATTTCACGATGTTCAAACCCAATTAAAACATTTGTTGGAGGTGAAATCATGAAACAACTTTTTCGTCAATGGTATGACTTAAGCGAGATAAAAAAAGAATTAACAACACGAAATTGGTTTCCAGCAACGAGTGGTAATATTTCTATAAAGGTTAGTCATGAGCCACTTACTTTTCTTATTACAGCAAGTGGTAAAGATAAAACAAAAACTACTCCAGATGATTTTCTATTAGTAGATCATCTAGGGGTTCCCGTATTAGAGACTGAATTACGCCCTTCAGCAGAAACAATATTGCATACACATATTTATAACAATACGAATGCTGGGTGCGTACTTCATGTTCATACAACTGATAATAATGTCATCACAAATTTATATAGTGATGCAGTCACCCTTCAAAATCAAGAAATTATTAAAGCTCTCGATATTTGGGAAGAAGGTGCAACAATTCACATTCCTATTATCGAAAACCATGCCCATATCCCAACGCTTGGAGAAAACTTCCGAAAGCACATACAAGGAGATTCGGGAGCAGTATTAATTCGTAACCACGGTATTACCGTATGGGGCCGAGATAGCTTTGATGCAAAGAAAAGATTAGAAGCTTATGAGTTTTTATTCCAATTTCATATAAAACTATTATCAATTCAAGGAGGCGTTTCTAATGGCGCAAATTCGTATTCATGAAGTAAATACTCGCATAGAAAATGAAGTAGAAGTATCTAAATTTCTACAAGAGGAAGGCGTTTTATATGAGAAATGGAACATCTCTAAACTTCCTACTTATTTAAATGAAAATTATTCGTTAACAGATGAAAACAAGGCTGAAATATTAGCTGTGTTTTCAAAAGAAATCGCTGATGTTTCAGCGCGCCGAGGTTATAAAGCACATGATGTAATTTCACTTTCAAATAGCACACCTAACCTTGACGAATTATTAATTAATTTCCAAAAAGAACACCATCATACCGATGATGAAGTTCGCTTTATTGTTAGTGGACATGGCATCTTTGCCATTGAAGGAAAAGATGGCAAATTCTTTGACGTTGAACTTGAGCCAGGCGATCTCATATCTGTTCCAGAAAATGCAAGACACTATTTTACCTTGCAAGATGATCGTCAAGTTGTAGCTATTCGTATTTTTGTTACAACTGAAGGCTGGGTTCCAATTTATTAAGGTAGTTAGTTGAATAAAAGGACTTGGATCCCCTTTTCCAACCTTTTATTCACTCTACATATATACATCCTCCTATGGAACAGGCTTATTTCAAAAAATGAAATAAGCCTGATTTTTTATGTACCTAACCATACGATTCCTTTCGTTCAAAAAAACAACCTCCCCCTTCTATTTTTTAAGTGTATTTCTGAACACTTTTTGAACATTTATTGAACTTTTTTTGAATTTTTTCTGAAAATTCTGTTTTACGTATGGTATACTACTATTAAATAAAAAGGAAAAGAATATCGCAAACAGAGGGGGATAATCATGAGTTTACTTATCGCACTTATACTAGGGGTTACGTGTGGAGCACTTCCTGTTATTCTAGGAGCTATTATGGAAGAGTTAGAAGTTGGTGTTTTAGGTTTTGTCGCATCTTGTGTAAGCGCTTTATTTTTCGGTTTATTCGGCGCTATTCCTGTTTCAATTCTGTGTGCATTTTATATAGTACGCCATGCTCGTGCAAAACAATTTGGTCCTAATCACATCGCGCAAGTTATTCCATTCCCAATTGAACGATGCCGCCGAGCTTCTAGCTTATAATTATAAAAATTAAATATACCTAAATAAATAAAAGTCCTCAAATGAGGACTTTTATTTATTTTCTTCTAGAAATTGAAACAATTCTTGTAAATGTAGGACATCTTCACTATAGCTAACAGATACGTGACATATACCGTCAATCTCTGCTTGCATATAAAGATCAACCCCATCTCGATCATATTTCAATGCCAAATAAAAATCCATTTCTTCTAACATCTTTTTTGAAGCTCGAATAACATAATGCCCCTTCTCATCTCTTCCATATTCGAATTCCGGCTCAAAATCATATTTTTGTTTAAAAGCTTCTTTTTGTTTTGCACTAATTTGTATACAAGTTGTTCGCTGAACAGTATCAATCATCTCATCAAATTTTTGAAGATCCATCTCATTTACCCCCTTATGTATTTTTTGTATAAAACTTGTGTTCCGCTATTCTCTTCCCCATCTTTCATTAACTCCTCATACAATTCCTTCGCCAAACTTAAACCTGGCACTGGCAATTGCAATTTTTCAGCCTCATCTAAAGCTATCTTCATATCTTTCATAAAATGCTTTACATAAAACCCTGGTTCAAAATCTCCCTTTAACATTCGGGGAGCTAAGTTACTCAATGACCAGCTACCTGCTGCTCCCGTTGAAATACTCTCTAATACTTTATCTGGGTCTAGTCCAGCTTTTTTCGCATAAGCAACAGCTTCACATACTCCAATCATGTTAGAAGCAATCGCAATTTGATTGCACATTTTTGTATGTTGTCCACTTCCAGCTGGTCCTTGCAACTGAATATTTGTCCCTAGTTTTTCAAATAACGGTAAACATTTTTCATATATTTCTTTTTCGCCACCGACCATAATTGCGAGCCTTGCTTCTTTCGCACCAACGTCTCCTCCAGATACAGGCGCATCTAACGTATATACATTCTTACTTTTACCGGTTTCGTTAATACGTTTTGCCAATGTTGGTGTAGATGTCGTGAAATCAATTGCTATCGTGCCTTCATTTGCATTCTCCAAAATTCCATCTATCCCAAAGTATACTTCTTCTACATCATGTGGATACCCAACCATCGTCATTACAACATCAACTTGCTTCACTAACTCTTTCGGTGTATCACACCAATGTGCACCATCTTGCACTAAAGAATCTGTTTTTGCTTTCGTTCTATTATATACATATACTTTATGACCATCTTGCATTAAGTGATAAACCATACTTTTTCCCATTACGCCAATACCAATGAAACCTATTGATAAAGTTTTATGTTCCATTTTCTCATCCCCTTTGTTCTAATAAATCATTTACCATCTTTCGGAACTCTTTATTAAAGTCATCATCCATACTATTTTTCACATTTGAAAATAACATAACAAAAGTTCCTTTTTCTTTATTAAAATTATTGAAAGTGTTCCAACCAGATAATACACCATGATTATGAAAATAATCTGGATATATATAAAAACTAAATGCATATTTCCGTTCTGCTGAAGGTGAAAACATTGCTTGTATACTTTGTTCAGAAAGAAGTTTTCCATTTATAATTGCTTCGTCTAATTTCTTCATATCTCCAACTGTCGTATACATCTCACCACAACCATATAGCCAATCCATGCCTAACTTCTGCGCTGGTACAAGCTCTTGATTTTTTTTCACATAACCCTTTGTAAAATTTTTATCTCCAGGTACCATATTTCCCATACCAGATTCATACATATCTGCTTTTACAAATATGTTTTCTTTTATGTAATCTCCTAAAGGTTTTTTCGATATATGTTCTATTATATAAGCAAGCACCATATAATTATAATCTGTATATCTCCAACCTGTTCCTGCAGGAAATTCTAAATTTTGACGTCCAATCCAATTAATTAACTGTAAACGGGAAGCAGCATTAACATTGCCTTTTGCATGTTCAGGTAAACCAGAGGTATGCGTTAATAAATGATACAGCGTAATATTTTTATTCTCCGGAAATGAAGGAATATATTTATTTACATTATCTTGAATATTCAATTTCCCTTGTTCTTGCAGCTGTAAAATAGATGTGGCAACAACTGTTTTCGTAATAGAACCGATACGATATTTTGTGTGAGGCGTATTTTCTATTTTATTTTGAACATCAGCATACCCATATCCTTTATTCAATATAACATGCTCTTTATCTGTTACCAAAACTGTTCCATTGAATTGCTTTCCGACTAAATATTGATCTAATTTTTGAGATATGCTAACATAATCAATTTGTTGCTCTTCTTTTTCTTCTATATTCCCTTGTACTTCCGTTTCAATAGTAGGATTCACTTTAGTTGTTAATACAGTGTTTTCCTTTATATTGGGGTTAACAAGAAAATAGTATACTCCGCCGCCAACTATAGCAGACAGTGAAGCCATGACCATTACTTTTTTTATCATATTAATCCTCCATAATTCCTTCGCTAAAAATTGTCCCCCTATTCTATTATCAAACAATAAAAAAAAATCGCAACAATTTGTTGCGAAAAATTACATTTTTTCTTTTCTATATACACACACTTGATTTTTTCCATTTTTTTTCGCGCTTCATATAATGCAATATCCGCTCGTTGCATTAATTCTTCTCTTGTAATCCCTTGTTCATATAACGCAACTCCAAAACTCGCTGTTAATTTCGAAATTCCGGAGAACTGCTTTGTTTCAATGAAAAATCGTAATGATTCCGCAACCTGAAATGCTTCTTTTTCTACTGTGTTAGTTACTAATATAATAAATTCTTCTCCTCCCCACCTTGCAAATACATGTTGCTGCTCCACTTTAGATTTCATAAGCTCTGCAAGCTGAATTAATGCTAAGTCACCAAAATCATGGCCATACGTGTCATTTACTATTTTAAAATTATCTATGTCAAATAAAATAAGTGCTATTTTTTCATCGTTACGCATTGCATTATCCCATTCTGCCTCTAGTATTTGTTGGAACTTCAAACGATTATAAATCTCTGTTAACGAATCTATCATAGCAAGCCTTTCTTGTTCTTGATAGATTTCATCTAATTCTGTAATCTCTGTACACTTCACAATAAATCTTGATAAATCTTCTGGCAGTGGTGTCGCGCGCAATAAAAAAGTTGACACTTCCCCTTCATAATTGGACATCTTAATTCTTCTATCATATGATAATGTATCATCTAACCATGTTATATCGTGAGTTGTTGAATAGTATCCGTTTTCTCTAATAAAATGTTCAGCAAATACTAAATGTTGCTCACGATAGGCAAATAAATTTTCATATCCGAAAAACTCTAAAAAATTTGTATTACAATCAACAATCTCATCGTCTTCTACTATAAATAATAGATCATTTTGAAAATCAAACATCGTTTGAAGTAATTCTTGTTGCAAACTTACTTGCCGCACTAAAGAAAGCTGATACAAACTCTTATTCACTTCCTCTAACACCATTTGTGGAGTCACAGGAGCTATCACAATATTACGTATTCCTAACGTAAGCACCTCTGCAAACTCGCTTGTTATCTGTTGATCCCAAATGACAATAAATGTACTCTGTGGATTATACATATTCTTTATATATTTTATTTGAGAAAAATCTGTTACATACATAATTACAATATGTGGTTTTGTTCTCTGAAACAATAATTCTCCTTCTTCAAAACTATTTGCTATAAACATACATTTTGGATGAATATTTTCTATCGTTTGTTGATGTGTACATCCATTTTCTATATAAAGGACATTTAACTGAAGATCTTGTAATACATTTTGGAAAACCGTATTCTCTAATAAAAAATGTAGTATGTTCATCACTAGTCTTCACTCACTTCATATATCTTGTTCTACTGCATTCCTCACAAACATTTTATAAAAAGACTGTTCTCTAAATACTTTAATGAGTGAGGGATACATATTAACAAGCTAATTGAGAATGCTCTCTTCGCTTTTTCTCTATAAATTCCTTTTCTAGTGTATGATTATAGGAATTGTATCGTTTGTATGAATGCCCTAGCTTCCTCTTTAAAACTTGACAATTAAAATAAAGATATTATATTCTTAAATTCGACAACTTACAAAATGTAAGTAGAATATATTACATGTATTTTTTTATAATTTGATATGTTACTTGGAGGATATATAATGACAAACGACAACTTTTTTAATGTTCTATACGAACGCACATCTACACGTGCATTCAACCCAGAGAAAGAAATTTCATCTACAGAGTTACACGAGATTTTAAAGGGAGCTGCTCAAGCACCTTCTGCTTGGAACTTGCAGCACTGGAAATTCCTTGTATTCCAAGGTGAAGATGTACAGAAACGATTGCATCCAATTGCTTATAACCAGCAACAAATACTTGATGCTTCTGCTGTAGTCGCTATTTTAGGTGATTTAGAAGCTTATAAAAACGTTGAACCAGTTTATGGTCCAATTGTAGAACAAGGATTTATGAAAGAAGAAGCAAAAGAGCGCTTAGCTAAAAATATTGAGTCTGCATATGCTCGTGAGCAATTCCCAAGAGATGCAGCCTTTTCAAATGCATCTTTAGCAGCAATGCAACTTATGCTTGCGGCTAAAGCAACTGGCTGGGATACTTGTGCTATTGGTGGTTTCAACCCACAAGCACTTACAGAAGAATTCAATGTTTCATCTCGTTACGTACCAATTATGCTTATTACAATTGGTGAATCAACTTTAAAAGGTCATCCTGCACCACGAATGAGCGTAGAACAAGTGAGTGAATGGGCAAAATAATAAAGTGAAAATATAATCGGTTTTTATGGACAGTTAATCCTCCGCCTAACTTCTTTGCTTTCGCTGAATTTTGAGGTGGGGGGGTTACTGCTCTTTAATACAGAATAAAAAAGAAACGAAGGTAATGAAATTACCTTCGTTTCTTTTTTATTCTGTCACACACCCGTAATATTACAATGTATTATTCGACATCTATACATAAAAAAACAGTAAACTTCATGCTATTCCCATACACATAAATGGCGTTTCGTGTCGAATTTTGTTAAAGTATCGAAATATAACCGTGTGTTTTTGTTACAATTATGATACAATGATAACAAATAGATAACAAGAGAGGGATTTTCATTGAGTTCATACGGAAGCTTTATCGCACTTTTAAGTTACATAGTAACTGTACTGCTGTTATATTTTATTGGCGATGCTACAAACATATCAGTGTTACAATTCCCAAAAGAAGAAGCGTTCAAATTAGACGCGGAAAAACATACTGCAAGATCCATTGCACCACTACTCTTAGCTCTCCCTGTATATATCATCGTTTTATATAAAAGTAAAAAAGTGTAAAGCCTACCTATTTCATTCATTTCGGTGGTCTTTACACTTTTTTGTGATATTTCCCCTATTTTAAACATCATTCCGTACTAAACACCCAGCTAGTCTTTTAAAATGAGAAAATCCCCCAGAAAAAATTCCACTCTCTGTCCAGTCACTCACTACCGAACTTACATAGATTATAAGTGTGAAGGGGGTGATGAGGATTATGTTTGGATCATTTGGATGCTGTGATAACTTTAGAGACTGTCATCATCGTGAAAGAGAGTGCGACCATCGTGACCATCGCGAGAAAGAGAGAGAGGTAAAACCACAACAACCAGCTGTATGTAACGTACTTGCTAGCATTTCAGTTGGAACAGAACTTTCTCTTTTAAGCATTAGAGGTAACGGAACATTCAACAATGTAATTTTTGAAGGTTTCGCTAACGGCGTTGCTCTTTTCTCTGCTTTAGCTCGTAATAACAAAGACGATAAAGATAATAATAAAGACGATAAGAACAATCAAAATCGAAATACTTTTACTGGTATTTTACGTGTATGCCCAACTGATATCGTTGCTATCGCTATCTAATTCCGTTCCTTATCCTCTATAGTAAGAAAATAAGATTTACTTTTCTCATAGAAAAAACCTGAGACCGATTTCAAATCGACTCAGGTTTTTTTATTGATTATATGCTTTTAACTAGTTCAACAACTTCTTCAGCAGTTGACATCATTAATGCTTTTTCTGCTAATGTTTCCATTTCTGCTTTTGACAACTTGCTTAGTTGTGTTCTTGCAGGAAGAATAGATGTTGCACTCATACTGAACTCATCTAAACCTAATCCTAATAATAATGGGATAGCAAGTGAATCGCCCGCCATCTCACCACACATACCAGCCCATTTGCCTTCTTTATGAGCCGCATCGATAACCATTTTTACAAGACGTAAAATAGATGGGTTATATGGTTGGTATAAGTAAGCTACTTGTTCGTTCATACGGTCTGCAGCCATTGTGTATTGGATTAAGTCATTTGTTCCGATAGAGAAGAAATCAACTTCTTTTGCGAATTGATCTGCTAATACTGCTGAAGCTGGGATTTCAACCATCATACCGACTTCAATTGAATCAGAAACAGTTGTCCCCGCTTCTACAAGTTTCGCTTTCTCTTCTAATAAGATTGCTTTCGCTTGACGGAACTCATCAAGAGTTGCAATCATTGGGAACATAATTTTTAAGTTACCGTATACGCTAGCACGAAGTAATGCACGAAGTTGTGTACGGAACACATCTTGCTCATCAAGACATAAGCGAATTGCACGGTATCCTAAGAATGGGTTCATTTCTTTTGGTAAATGTAAGTATGGAAGCTCTTTATCTCCACCGATGTCAAGTGTACGAACAACAACAGGTTGACCTTCTTTTACACCTTCAAGAACTGCTTTATACGCTTCGAACTGCTCTTCTTCTGTTGGAAGATTGTCACGGCCCATGTATAAGAATTCTGTACGGTATAAACCAACGCCTTCTCCGCCATTATCGATAATACCTTGTACATCATTTGGTGTTCCGATATTTGCAACAAGCTCAACGTGATGTCCATCACTTGTTACAGTAGCTTGGTCTTTTAATTTTGCCCATTCAGTTTTTTGCTCTTCAAATTTCGCTTTCTTTTCTTCAAAAGAACGAAGAGTTTCTTCTGATGGATTTACAATTACTTCTCCATCTAAACCGTCGATGATTACGATATCGCCGTTTTGGATTTTCTCCATAACAACTTTCGTACCAACAACTGCAGGAATTTCCATAGAACGAGCCATAATTGCAGAGTGAGATGTACGTCCACCGATATCAGTTGTAAAACCTTTTGCATACTTACGGTTTAACTGAGCTGTATCAGATGGTGTTAAATCTTCAGCAATGATGATTACTTCTTCAGAAATTGTACCAGGGTTTGAGAAGTTAATTCCTAGTAAATGTGCAAGAACGCGTTTTGTTACGTCACGAATGTCCGCAGCACGTTCTTTCATATATTCGTTATCCATATTTTCAAACATAGAAATAAACATTGATGCAACTTCATCCATTGCAAATTCAGCATTTACTTTTTCACTATTTACTTTATCTTTTACTGGGTTTACTAGTTCTGGATCATTTAACACTAATAAATGTGCTTCAAAGATCGCAGCTTTATCGGCACCCAGCTCAGCAAAAGCATGGTCCTTAATTGCTTCTAATTCAGTTTTTGCTTTCTCAAGCGCAGCGTCTAAGCGTGCAATTTCAGCAGCTTCGTTTGTAATTGATTTCTTTTCGATGTTAAATTCAGGATTCTCAAGTCTGAAAGCCTTTGCAATAGCAATCCCACTTGATGCAGCGATCCCTTGAATGTTAAGAGTCATTATTCTCCTAATCCTTCGTTTTTCATAGTTTCTTCGATAGCTGCTAGTGCTTGAGCTGCATCATCACCATTTGCAGTGATTTTAATTTCTGCGTTTTGTTGAATGCCTAAAGACATAACGCCCATGATTGATTTTAAGTTAACGTTTTTTCCGTTATACTCTAAGTTAATGTCAGAACCAAATTTGCTTGCAGTGTTTACAAGTAGAGTTGCTGGACGAGCATGAATTCCTGAGTCGCTAGTTACTTTAAAGATTTTTTCCATGATAATTTATCTCCTTTAAATTACAGTATTTTTTTAGTTGTATAGACGTGAGTACTACATCATCTATTGTATATAATAGGCGATGTTCGGTCAACCACATCGCCTATTATAATTATAAACATTTTGCGTCAAATTCCTACTGAATGTCAATAATAGCGTTTTCGCCCTTCTTAACATTTCCATCTTTTTTCAATTCGACTTGTTGTCCTTGTTGTAAATTCGTAAAGACAATTGGTGTAATGATAGATGGTGCATTTTCTTTTACAAATGCAAGATCTACTTTTAATAATGGTTGTCCTTGTTTCACTTTGTCGCCTTGTGCTACAAGTGCTTCAAAACCCTCACCATTTAATTTTACAGTATCAATACCGAAGTGGATTAAAATTTCTTTTCCGCCTTCAGATTGAATACCAATCGCATGCTTTGTAGGGAATACGTTGACGATCTCACCGTTAACTGGAGAAACTACTGTTCCTTCTGTTGGCTCGATTGCAAATCCGTCTCCCATCATTTTTCCTGAGAATACTTGATCAGGTACTTCTGTAATCGGTAAGATTTTCCCTTCAATTGGTGATACGATTGTTTCGTTTTCATCAACTTGTTTAGGAGTTTCTTCTACCTTTACAGGCTCTTCTTTTTCAACATGAGGTGTACGACCTGACATAATATCATGAATTTGTGATTTTAATGTGTCAGATTTCGGTCCAAAAATAGCTTGAATGTTATTTCCAACTTCAAGTACACCAGCTGCTCCAAGCTCTTTTAAGCGATCTTTGTTTACATTCTTTTGTTCGTTAACTTGAACACGTAAACGAGTAATACAAGCGTCTAAAGAAGCAATGTTTTCTTTACCACCAAGTGCTACTAATACTTCACGTGGAAGTTCTCCTGCTTCTGTTTTACCTGCGCCGTCATTTGCATTTGCTACTTCACGACCAGGTGTTTTTAAATCCCATTTACGGATTGCAAAGCGGAATCCGAAGTAGTAAATAACTGCTAGTACAAGACCAACAATAATTACCCACCACCATGCTGTACGGCCTGGCAGTACACCGAATAACATAAAGTCGATTAAACCACCAGAGAATGTCATACCAATTTTAACACCTAAAATTTGCATTGTCATAAATGATAGACCAGCGAATACTGCGTGAATTCCGAATAGTACTGGTGCTACGAATAAGAATGAAAATTCAAGTGGTTCTGTAATACCTGTTAAGAAAGATGTTAATGCAGCAGAACCTAAAATACCAGCTGCTAATTTTTTATTTTCTGGACGTGCTTCATGGTACATTGCTAATGCTGCTGCTGGAAGACCGAACATCATGAACGGATACTTACCAGTTGTAAATGTACCTGCTGTTAATTCTACACCGTCTTTTAACTGTGCCATAAAGATTTTTTGGTCACCACGGATTAATTCGCCAGCTGCATTTGTATACTGACCGAATTCGAACCAGAACGGTGAATAGAAAATATGATGTAATCCAAATGGAATTAATGAACGTTCAATTAAACCGAATATGAATGCTGCTAATGTTCTATTTGCATCAATCATTTGATGTGAGAACGTATTTAAGCCACCTTGAATATATGGCCAAATGAAACACATGATTATACCTACTACTAAAGAGAATGTTGCAGTTGCGATCGGTACGAAACGCTTACCTGCGAAGAAACCTAAGTATGATGGTAATTCAATGTTGAAGTATTTATTGTAGCAATATGCCGCTACTATACCGACGATAATACCACCAAACACTCCCGTTTGTAGCGTTGGAATTCCTAATACGTTTGCATATGCTGGATCTGTAAATCCAATTTTTACTGGGTCTGCTCCAGAACTTGTTACTTTTACTAGCTTATCTACTTCTAAGAACACACTCATCGTTTTGTTCATAATTAAGTAGCCGACGAACGCTGCTAATCCAGCTACTCCGTCTCCACCAGCTAAACCAATTGCTACCCCAACTGCGAATAATAATGCAAGGTTAGCGAAAATAATATCACCAGATTGTTCCATAATTTTTGCTACCATTACGAACCAATCTGCTTTTAAAGCAGGAATAACATTTGTTAACTGTGGATTTTGAAATGCATTACCAAATCCAAGTAAAATACCTGCTGCCGGTAAAATCGCTACTGGAAGCATTAACGCTTTTCCGACTTTTTGAAGAACACCAAAGATCTTCTTAAACATGGAAACCCTTCCTCTCTTATCTATATTGATACCTTCCGACAAACGCCAAAAAGACATGAGGAAAAAAAGATAGAACGATAGCTATACAAAGGGTAGTATATCCCTTTCTCAAGCTTACATTCCTTGCTTTTCTCCACTCATGCCTGATCGAATCAGTAACACGTGTCAAAAATAGGTTTACGTATAAGTTCACTATAATTAAGGCAAACGTTTTCGTTACTTACCTTAATGTGTTTGTCGAAATTTGTATAACTTTGCAATAGTTATTATACATAACTATTGTAAGCGATTCAATGATTTTTTTTAACGTTTTCATTTTAGACAAAAATATATGTCTTTTTACACATGCTCTGCTTTCACTAAGCGCTGCAGGTGCATCGTTAAATATATGCTCTCTGCTTCATACACAGGAAGTTGCAATTCTTTTTGCATGACCTTAACTAGCTTCCAAGCTAAATTATAACAGACAGGATATTCTGCCTTTAATAAATCAGCAAAACTTTGTGATTCCTCTACTTTTTCCCCTTTTTTTACCCGTTCAATTGCGTATTGTAAATGACGGATAAGGCGTAAATAGTGGATACTTTCTTGGTCTAATGTAATTTGTAAGTTTGTCTCAATTAAAGATACGAGCTGTGCAATGAGACGAGAGTTTTGATTAACTGAAGATAAATCTGAATTTGTAAGCGAACTGTAAATATGGAGTGCAATAAAACCAATTTCTCCTTCTGGCAATGTAATTTGTAAACGAGAATTTAAAAGGTCTACAACACCTTCAGCAATTTCATATTCCTCTGGATAGAGCATTTTCGTTTCAACTAAAAAAGGATTATCAATTGTAAGTCCTTGTTTTAACCGCTTAATCGCAAAAGAAATATGATCTGTTAAAGCGATATGAATATGTTCATTCAATGGTGATTTTGCTTTTTCTTGAATGTAGAACATAATATCATTCATTAATTCAATTAGTTTTTCACTCACATGCGGCACTAACAGTTTGTATTGTTCACGATCACGTTCATTTTTTAAAACAAACATTTTTTCAATTTGTTCTTGCTCCAATACATCTTTCGCTTTTTTCCCAAATCCAATCCCTTTACCAATCACTACTACTTCCTCATGTTCAGGATGGCTAGCAATGATGACATTATTATTTAAAACTTTTTTAATTTCTAGATAATTATTCATATAACACCACCCTCGTACTTAAATAGCCTGCTTTTATGTTACAGAACATTCTTCTTTGTCGTCAATGTAAAACATCTACCATTTCATAAAAATTCATTTTTTAGACATGTTTATATATGATGCGTATAATGTAAGAGCAACTGTACATAGAAAGGAGATAACAACATGATTAAAATGTTTGTAAGTGATATCGATGGTACAATGATGCAACACGGAGGGCTAATTGACGAACAAGATATTGTAGCACTTCGTAGTCTTGCTGAGCAAAATGTTATTCTTTGTTTCGCTTCTGGCCGATTGGATAATGAAATTGCAGACTTAATGAAAGCTGTAAATACAAATTTCCATCGTATTAGTGTAAATGGTGTTTTCGTGTACACACATGAAAACAAGCAACTATTATCCGCAACATTTGATTCGAGTATTCTACCTGATCTGTTAGCAATGACAAATGAAGATCCTTATTTTCGTTATGTAAGTGATGAGCATAATTATTACATTGAAGAGAAAACACCGTTCATTCATGAGCTTGAACAACAAGTAACGATGACTTCTGTTGAAGAACCGCATCTATTACAGAAAATTGATGATACAATTTTCCCAAATAAAATCTCTGTCGGTGGAACAAAGGAAAGCTTACAACTCCTTCAGAAAAAAATTGATGAAAAATTCCACGGAAAAGTTAGTACATTCATTTCAGCAGAACAATGTTTAGATGTAATGCCACCTAATATTAGTAAAGGGGCTGCTATTTCTGTTTTATTAAAAGAGTTTCAACTACAACCAGAGGAAGTTGCTTGCATAGGGGATTCTTATAATGATATCCCGATGTTTTCTTTAACTCCTCACAGTTTTGCTATGTCTCAAGCAGATGAAGCAGTAAAAGAACACGCTCACTATGTAGTAAATACAGTTAAAGATGCTGTTAACCACGTAATTACTCATAATAAAAATACGACTCACTCCTTGTAAGGATGAGTCGTATTTTTTCTTTACATGTTAAACAATTTGACATTAACTGTACTTCACGAACTGAAATATATTATTTGTTACGTGCGATGTTTGTAATAAACTTATAACGATCCCCACGATAAATACATTTCACATACTCTAACGGTACTTCACCTTCTGAATATGACCATTGACGCATTACAAGCACTGGCGCCTTTTTAGGAATATGCAGATGTTCAGCTTCATTATCCGTTGCAATTGAAGCTTCAATTGATTGAGTAGCGCTAACAAGTTTAAAGCCCAGTTTTTTCTCTAAATGTTCATATAAAGATTGTTGCAATATTTCTTCGTTAATATCTTTTACAAGAGCTGGCGACAAATATGTCGTCTCAAAAGCAATCGGTTCATCATCAGCTAAACGTATACGCCTCACTTCATAAACCGACTCTCCCTCCTGTATTCTCAACCGGTCTGCTATTTTCGCAGTAGCTGGAACTAGGCGGAAACTAAGTAATTGACTACTTGGGTTCATCCCACGAGAAATCATATCTTCTGTGAATCCCGTCATTCCTTGCAATTTTTGTTCCACTTTCGGAAGTTGGACAAACGTACCGATTCCACGTTTCCGATATAAATAACCTTGTTCCACTAAATTATTAATCGCCTGTCTGATTGTCATACGACTCACTTCGAACTTATCGCAAAGTTCATTCTCAGATGGGATTTTATCTCCCGGCTTCCATTCGCCGTCCTCAATTAGCTGTTTCACCCACTCTTGAATCTGATAATAGATCGGAAATGGTGAATACTTGTCGATGTTCATCAGCAATCGCCTCACTGCATAAAGATAGAGCTTCTTGATCAGCGATTACGGTTACATTCGGATGACGTTGTAAAACTGTAGCAGGACACGCTTCGCTATATTCACCTTGCAATAATTCTTTCACAGCTTCTGCCTTTTTAGAACCCATAGCAACAAGTAGAATTTGTTTCGCTTTCATAATGCTTCCAATTCCCATTGTAATCGCATGCGTTGGCACATCTTCTTCTTTTTCGAAGAAGCGAAGGTTTGCTTGGCGTGTAGATTCTGTTAATTCAACAATGTTTGTTGGAGAATTAAACAGTGTTCCTGGTTCGTTAAATCCGATGTGACCGTTTTCACCGATTCCAAGAATCTGTAGGTCAACTGGGTTAGCAGCTAGAATGCCCTCGTAACGTTTGCACTCTTCCTCTAAATCACTTGCCATCCCGTTTGGTACATAAGTTTGTTTAAATGGAAGATGATCAAACAACTGTTCTTGCATGAAATAGTGATAGCTGTTTTTATCTTCATGTGGTAAATTTACGTACTCATCTAAGTTTACAGTGGTTACACGGCTTGTATCAAGTTTATTTTTTCGCATTTCTGCATAAATACCTAATGGAGAGCTTCCTGTAGCCATTCCTAATGTTGGATTTTCTTTTGTTTTTACAACTTCTTCAATTAATTTATACCCTGCTTCTGCTAGTTCTTCTGGAGTTTTTACAACAAGAATATTCATTTAATTACTTCCCTTCCTTCATATGAATTCCTAAACGAACCGTATCATATACATGTAAATCTTCATTCATCACAACAAAGTCTGCATCTTTTCCTACCGCTAATGCACCTTTATGATTTAATCCAAACTCTTCTGCTTGGTTAACTGATGTCATCAGTACTGCATCTTCGATTGAACAACCTGTAAATTCAATTACATTTCGGAAAGCTTGATCCATTTTTAGAATACTACCAGCTAACGTTCCATCTTCTAATCGAGCACTACCATCTTTTACATGTACTGGCTGTCCGCCAAGCTCATATAATCCATCTTCAAGACCTTTTGCACGCATTGCGTCAGTAATAACACTTACTTTTTTCGGTCCTTTTAATTTATATGCTAATTTCACCATATCAGGGTGAATATGAATACCATCTGTAATTACTTCAACCATTACATCTGGATTTAATAACACATGACCAACAACTCCTGGTTCTCGGTGATGTAATCCACGCATTTGATTGTATAAATGCGTTGCATGTGTAATGTTTCTATTTTTTAGTTGCGCATCAATTGCATCTGTATGCCCCATTGTGCCAACAACACCAGTTTCAGCAAGATACTGCTCAAACTCTAACGCACCTTCTTCTTCAGGTGCATATGTTACTAATTTAATTAGATTCCCGCTTGCTTCCTGCCATTGTTTAAATTGTTCAATATTCGCAGGAACAATATGTTCAAGTGGTTGTGCACCTGCACGTTTTTTTGAAACATACGGTCCTTCTAAGTGAATATATTCGAAATGTGCTCCTTTTTCTTTTGCTTCCTTCGCAGCATGTAGTGCCGCTTCGATTGCTTCTGGAGCTTGTGTCATTGTTGTTGGAAAGTAAGTTGTAACTCCTTCTTTTAACATTTCTTTACCTAGAGTTACTAATCCATCGCTATTTGCATCCATCGCATCAATATCGTATCCACCATGAATATGAACATCAATCATACCTGGAATCACAATCTTCCCTGCTGCATCTAAAACCGCTTCATTTTCTTGTGATACATATTGAGCCATCAAACCAATTTCTTTAATTGTTTCTGCGTAACGAATAAATCCGTTTTCCACTACTTCTTGACCTGTATAAATTTTGGCATTGATGACAACTTGCGTTTTCATTTTCATCGATCCTTTCCCATGAAATACCTACTTGTTATTATTACCTTATTCGCCTAATTCCATCTTAATATATGCACGAGTAGTTGTCTAGACATTCGGATGAAATTTCCTCTTTGTTTAACAAAAAGGAAACTTAGTACGTCTCTTGCAATTATAATATATGTTATTCAGTTTTCCAAAAAGGGAGAATATCCCCTATCATATTACTCACTTAAGTAATGGCATTAATCCACTAGAGCCTATTGTAATATGCTCGCCGTCTGTTTCCATTTCTACTGTACGTTTATTTGTTCCATATATCATTATGCCATGCTGTTTTAAGCGTCTCACTACACTTTGATGCGGATGTCCATACGGATTTCTGCTTCCATATGAAAGAATCGCAAACTGTGGTTCTACTTTTTTTATAAACATTTCACTTGTTGAAGTATAGGAGCCATGATGTCCCACCTTTAACACATCTGCATGTACATCAAATTGCTTTAATATTTCAGTTTCCGTCCGCACATCAGCATCACCCATTAGTAAAAAATCCGCTTTTCCGTATCGTACCTTCAACACAATTGAAGATTCATTATTTTCATCTTTTGATTTCCCATTGTTTAATACTTGTATGGAAACATGCGGATCTAGCGGTATGTATTGTCCCTCTTTTACTGAAACGAAAGGAATTCCTCTTTTTTTAATATGATTCCGGTATGTGTGATACGTAAAAGAACTATATGTTTTTCCACTATCTAATATAAGCGATACCGGCATTTGCTCTACAATCGGAATAAGTCCTCCAATGTGATCCATATCAGGATGCGTACTGACGATAGCATCTAAATGGTTAATCCCTTTTTCGATTAGTTTTTGAATGATAACCTCTCCGGCTTCATAAGGTCCCCCGTCAATTAACATCGTTTGTCCATTTGGCAATGTGATAAGTGTCGCATCACCTTGTCCAACTTTTAAAAAACTCACTTTCATTTTACCAAAATGTTGCCGCTGCATATGTAAAGGAGACGCGGTATGAATAGACATCATATATCTTTTAGCCGATGCACTATTTAAAGAAAAGCATAACAAAACAGAAACTAACAATAAAATACCTCGCATACTTCTCATAACTCGTCTCCTTTTTTCAATTAGTATGGCACGGTATATAATTGATATACAAAAAAAGCTTAGCAAAATGCTAAGCTTTTATTTCGATATCTCCTGTAAAGAACCAAAGAATAAATCTGCTTCATTCATTTGTTCATTCTCTTCAGAAAGTGCCGGTAAATCATCTAATGTTTTCAATCCAAATGTATCCAAAAATTCTTTCGTTGTTCCATATAAAATAGGACGCCCTGGCCCTTCTGCTCTTCCCATTTCTTTTATAAGTAAGTGTGAAACTAACGTTTGTAACGCCTTATCGGTTTTCACCCCTCTAATCTCTTCCATTTCAGTCCTTGTAATAGGTTGACGATATGCCACAATCGCTAACGTTTCTAAAGCAGCCTGAGAAAGTGAAGCAGCTGTTGGGATATCTATTAATTTTTGATAGTACGAAGCATGTTCTTTCTTTGTAGCAAAACGATATACTTTTGCATACTGTACAATTTGCAAACCGCGGTGTGCACCTTCACATTCTTTTTGCATTTCTTCTAAAATATCGATTACTTCATTTCCTTCAATCTCAAGCACTTTCGCTATTTGTTCTGGATAAATCCCTTCATCACCAGAAACAAATAAAAGCCCTTCAATGATTGATTTCTGTTCTTTTCTATCCATTTTACGAGCTCCTTCCTCCAATTTTCTCCATAAAAATACACATCAAAAAACCGAATCACAATCAATGCGTTCGGTTCAATATTTTTTCTCTTGTTCCAAACGATACATTCAAACCTAGCATGAGATATATTATTCCCATCCCATTTTCCATACTAAATCTATGCAGATTTAGTAGAGCTTGATACGAAAATTTCATCAAAATTATGTTCTTGTTCAATTATGATTTGTTGATTTTTCATAAGCTCAAGAACCGCTAAAAATGTTACAACCATTATTTCCCGTTCATCATCAACAAACAAATCATAAAAACTTTGACGACCACCTTGTATTTCTAACTGTTTTAAAATATCAATCATGCGCTTTTCAATTGGTATTTCTTGACGAGTAATACGTGTTGTTACAGGTTTCTTTGCTTTTTTACGGCGCATTAATTTTTGAAATGCCGCTAGCATATCATATAACGTAACATCAAGAGGCAAGTTTGTCTCCTCTTCTTGTTGTAACGATGTAAAATCAATTGGCGGACGTGTATATAGCTGTGCTCTTTCTTGTTCTCTTTCTTTTAGCTCAGTAGCAACTTGCTTATATTTCTTATATTCAATTAACCTCTCCATCAATTCTTGACGAGGATCATCTATAAAGTCATCACCGTTATCAAGTACATCTTCTTCATGTTTCGGCAACAACATTTTACTTTTAATTTGTAATAAAGTCGCAGCCATTACTAAATACTCACTTGCAACATCTAATTGTAGTTCTTTCATCGTATGAACATAAGATAAATATTGCTCTGTAATTTCCGCTACAGGAATATTATATATGTCAATTTCATAACGATGTATTAAATGTAACAATAAATCTAAAGGCCCTTCAAAAGCCTCTACTTTAAAATTATACTGCACAAAGCATCCCACCACATTTTTTCTATAACAACATAAGTATAGAGCATACTCATGTTCTATCCAACCTTTTTAAGAAATTTAATTAAAAATAGACCTATGCCTATATCATCATGCCCACCGCTTCATATGATAACAGTGTAGTAAGAACAATGTAGGAGGTCAAAAAACTATGGGTCACGTTGATTGCGGTTTTAGCGGTGGGTTCGCATTACTTGTTGTATTGTTTATTTTACTAATTATTGTAGGGGCAGCTTGCTTCTGCTAATATGAACAATAACGACTAGGGACAATTCCCTAGTCGTTTATTGTTTATATTTCTATGATACACTTGTATTTATAACCGTTAAACAGGGGTGAAGAAAATGTATCCTACCGAATACATACAATTTTTAATTCATTTTCACGGAGATTATGATTATTTTGAATGCCACGAAACACTGGAAGAATTTTGGAAAACAAAACCGAGAGGAAATCGTGATAATTATTTAGTCGGTCTTATTCAAATTGCAGTTTCTTTATACCATCAAAGACGCTCTAACTGGAATGGCTCAGAAAAGATGATGAAAAGCGCCATAACGATTTTAGAAAAAAACAGTGCACCTTTACTACGTTTAGGAATAAATCAGACACAACTTCTATGCTTACTCCAGGATAGATTGCAATCTATACAGAAAGAAGAGAGTTTTACACCGTTATTTTTACCGTTATCGGATACAGCATTAGAAAAGCACTGCATGGAATTATGCCAGAAACAAAACCTTCCTTGGAAAGACGTGAATGCTACTTCTAATGAATATATAATACATAAGCACACATTACGTGATCGAACAGAGGTTATCGCTGAACGAAACGAACAATTACAAAAAAGAAAGCAGAGATAATAAACCACTTATCTCTGCTTTTACGAATGTATATTTTGTTCTAGCCCTTTACACTTTTTGCAAAAACTTGCTGTTTGCTCATTTCCGCAAATTGTAAACTCAAGAAATTTACTCTTTAACTCTTGAACCATCTTCGTTCCAATACCCATATGACGATGAGACGGGTTCACACTCAAATGCTGAATTTCCAACACTTGATTCTCTTTTTTTACAATCCCCATTATCCCAACAAAATCTTCGTTTTGTTTCCACAAATACAATTGCCAATCATCCTTTGCCTCATAATCTTTCATAGTCAATTGTAATGTTTTCACATCTTTTTCAGTTGGCATAAATGAAAGAAGCCCCATTGCAATCTTTTCATAACTTTTTTTAAAACGAATTAACATAACCCTTATCCCTTCTTACAAAAGTTACAAACTATTAATCCCCTCAACCACTCTTTTCATATCACATTCATTTTACAATATTTTCAACAGAGTGAGAAGGGCCTAAAACAACTTGATAATCATACAAAGCGAAAAGAAGAAAGTCAAATATATGTTTCAGTACTATTTTTTCTAAGTAGATTAACAAAGAAACGCTGTTATATGAAAGTAAAAAGAAACATCCACCGCTCATTACCACTCCAATATTCATCACCTGAGAGCAAATGAATTCTAGCAAAATTAATGTAATAAAAATATTTATTGAAACATGAAATCTAATGTATTCTATGTAATTTGTTAAAATTTTGTTCTTATAAGCGCCATATTTTCGCTACAATAACAGTACTACTTGTATCATGTACTGCAAACGAAATACCCGTTCCTATTAAAAAACAAAAAAGAGAGCCATAGCTCTCTTTTCCCATTAACTTATTCTTCCCAAACTTTAACTTCTTTCATTACATCGCCTTGACGCATGTTTAATACTGTTTCAATACCGCTTGTTGCTTTACCGAATACAGTATGTACACCATCTAAATGCGGTTGTGGCTCATGAACAACAAAGAATTGGCTACCGCCTGTATTACGGCCAGCATGAGCCATAGAAAGTGAACCTACAAGGTGTCTATGAGGATTTCCATCAGTTTCACATGGGATAGAGTAACCTGGGCCACCTGCACCTGTTCCTGTTGGATCTCCACCTTGGCTTACGAAGCCAGGAATAACGCGGTGGAATGTCACACCATCATAAAATCCTTGCTCTGCTAGTTTTTTAAAGTTTTCTACTGTTTTTGGTGCCTCTTCTGGGAAAAATTCTAACTCGATTTTTTCACCATTTTCCATTAATATGTATCCTAAAGTTTTCATACGTATATGTCTCCTTTCAACTATCTCAGCACTATATTACCACATTCATGACTAGAAACAAAAAGAATCCGACAATCTAGATACTTCTTTTTCGAAATGTGGAAAAAGCTAGGTGACAAATAAGAAATATATACTATAATAACTGTGTTGCCCGAAAATTTTAGAAAGAGAAAGGGAGCGATTTTTCGTGAAAACGAAATTACTAGCTCTGCTATTGGCTGTAACGGTATTTATGATGCCAACAGCTTCGTTTGCAGACATCATCGAAGGAGAATCAATTGTTACACTAGGAGAAAACTTGTCTGAACAACAAAAACAAGATCTGTTAAAAGAAATGAAAGCACCAAAAGATGCTACAATCATTACTGTGTCTAATGCGGAAGAACATAAATTTCTAGAAGGGATTGTTCCAAAAGCCCAAATTGGTACGAGAGCAATTTCCTCTTCTATGATTACATACACAAAGCCAGGTTCTGGTCTCATTGTACGTTCAAAAAACATTAATTCGATAACAGATGCAATGTACACAAACGCACTTATTACAGCAGGTGTGAAAGATGCAGAAATTCAAATTACTGCACCATTTAAAGTTTCAGGAACTGCTGCTTTAACCGGTTTAATGAAAGCCTATGAAACAACATCGAACAAAGCAATTCCTGAGGAAGTAAAAAAAGTAGCCAATGAAGAAATGGTGCAAACAGCCCAGCTCGGCGATAAAATTGGTGAAGAAAAAGCAGTTCAACTTGTTGCAAAAATTAAAGAAGAAATTGCCAAAGAACAGCCAAAAACGACTGAAGATTTACGTTCATTAATTAAAAAAATTGCGGATCAACTTGGTATTACATTAACGGATGAACAGTTAGATAACTTAGTTGCGCTATTTGATAAAATGAAAAATCTTAATATCGATTGGAATCAAGTTGGCAGTCAGTTAAATAAAGCAAAAGAACACGTTTCTGCCTTTTTAGGATCTGAAGAAGGGCAAGGTTTCCTAGATAAAGTTAAAGATTTCTTCTCAAGTATCATTGATTTTGTTAAATCGTTATTCAAGTAAAAAGAAGCTCGTCAGTGACGAGCTTCTTTTTTTATACAAGTAATGGCAATTTCATAACAGCTTCTTCGACCGAACGAACAATATGATTTGCCTTATTCTTCACATATGGATGAGCATGATGTAGAGTAAATGAATGCGGAGTTACTTCAAACATAGAAATATCATTGAAAGAATCTCCAATGCATGCAACTTCATTTGCTTCAATTTGTAAATGTTCCATTAGTCGCCTTAAAGCACTCCCTTTACTTACTCCCCTTGGCATAATGTCAACATAGCGTTTACCAGACATAAAAACTTCCGCTTCGCTCTGAAATGTATCTCGTAACTCTTGATCTAATGCTGCAATTGTCTCTTCTTCCCCAAAAACAAACAATTTCGCAGGATGTACAGTCTTACCAAATTCCTCTTCTAATGCTTCTATCTCAGCAATATGCACGCCCATATACGTTTCAAAAGTATGATGATGTTCATTTTTTCTTTTTGTATACCGTTGCTCATTTGCACAAACAATATCTGCTAGTCCCTTTTTATGGATATATCGATATATTTCCTGGGCAATCCCATCTTCAAAACTTGATTCATGAAATATTTTTCCATCCGGCAGTAACATCGTTGCTCCATTTAAACTAGTTGTGTAATACGGGAATGCAAACCTATTTACGACTTCATCAATTCGATGAGTAAAGCGGCCAGAGGCAAAACAAATATTTGTCCCTTTTTCAGCTAACCAACAAAGTGCACGTTCATCTTCTTTTTGCATATGATTCACATTGTAAACGAGCGTATCATCTAAATCACTTACAAATAATTTAATCATGTCCTCTTCCCCTTCCATACACAATATCTACTCTAAGTGTACACAAAAAATGTTTGATTTTTGTTAAAAAACAATAAATTTTTGCTAAAAAAATAAACGGGTGTATAATCCCGTTTATTTTTGTCTTTTTACATTTTGAGGTCTTACAATACTTGGTCGTACTTTTAAACTAGACATCGTCGGGCGAAGTAGAATTTTTGTTAATGCACCCCAATCAAATGGTAAAAACGGCCATAAATAAGGCGTTTGTAAACTTTTTATAGACGTTAAAAATAAAATCAATATCGTCATACCAATTACAAATCCCATCTCATGGAAGAGACCTGTTAAAATAATAACAAACAATTTTCCAACTTTATTTCCTAATCCTAATTCATAACTCGGTGTTGCATATGCACCGATCATAGAAACTGCTACATACAAAATAACTTCTGGTACAAACAAACCTACATCGATTGCTATTTGACCAATTAATATGGCGGAAATTAACCCTGCAGCAGAAGATAACGGCGTTGGCGTATGAATGGCTGCCATCCTTAAAAACTCAAGTCCGATTTCGGCCATCAACACCTGTAATAGAATTGGTAAATGTGTCATCTTAGTCGGTCCAATGAAAGCAAGTTTTTCTGGTAAAAGAGTTGGATCAAATACAAACACTAACCAAAATGGTAGTAAAAATAAGGAGAATAAGACACCTAAAAAGCGTACCCAACGTAAAAATGTACCGACAGCTGGATTTTGTCTAAACTCTTCCGCATGCTGTAAATGGTGGAAATATGTTGTTGGAGTAATCATAGCACTCGGTGATGTATCAACTAGTACTAACACATGTCCTTCTAATAAATGATTCGCCGCTACATCCGGTCTTTCTGTATATCGAATAAGCGGGAATGGATTATAGCTTTGCTTTACAACAAATTCTTCCACTGTTTTATCCGCCATCGTAATTCCATCGACATCAATGTTATTTAATTCTTGCTTTATAATCTTTACTAAATCTGGATTTGCAACATCTTGAACATATGTAATACAAATATCAGTTTGGGATCTATCTCCTACTCGAATCATTTCATTTCGAAGACGTGGATCTCGAATTCTCCTACGAATTAACGCTGTATTTACAACGATATTTTCAACAAATCCATCCCTCGCACCGCGTACTACTTTTTCAGTATCAGGTTCTGTCGGTGTTCGTCCTGGATAGCTGCGAACATCTATTGCGAACGCTTCCGTTTCACCTTCCACAAATATAACGATAAGTCCTGATAATACTTGGAGCATTACCTCATCCATCGTTTTCACTTTGCTTACTTGTTGATGGATTAAACGATTCTCTAAAAGCTTCACTGTATCTTCTTCTACATCCCTTATCTCATTTGTATCCACCGCTTCTTCTAAAATAGGGATAATATAATTTGTATCACAAAGTCCGTTTACAAATAACACACCAATTTCTTTATTTAAAATTTGAAATTTACGAATGCCAACGTCGTATGTAACACCCAGTCCAGCTGTTTGCTTTAAGTAATTTTCATTATCACTTATGAAAGATGAAATAGGGATATCCACTTTTTTAGGCTTCGTCATAAAAACCACTCCTTTCCAAAATTAATTGAATCGCTTTTCTAGTAATAGGTGATCCTCTCTCCCATTCATCGTTTCCACACATCTTACCAATATCACCAACTCCCACAATGACAGGAACATTCAGATCATCTAAACAATAAATTGTATCTCCGCTAATTCTGCCAATTTCACCATCTGGAAGTCCAAATTTATCAACACCGTATTCGGTTAAATTCCCGTTTCGATCTACACTGACATCTACACGTGCCCATTCCCAATGATGTGTATTAGACGCTACTGCCAAAATCCCCAGTACATCAATTTGTTTATGTGTGGCTACATATTTTAAAGCCTTTTCACCAGATCCTTCTCCAATAAATCCACTGTCATCAAACATGACAAATACAGGGTCATATGGCGTTTGCATAATAAGCTCAACAACTTTCTTCCCTGTCAATTTGGTTGGATTACTTTGTGATGCTGAAATACACCTTCCCCCAAATTCCTTCGTTAAAAGCTCAATTGTTCGCTTTGCATATTCATCTCCATCTGTGACCAAAACAACCCTTCGTCTCATTTGATTTATCCTTTCGGTTTACATATAAGTGCTACAAAAAATGAAAATAATATCGCTGCAGAAATGCCTGCAGACGTTAAACTAAACATACCCATACCAATCCCAATATATCCGTGTTTTTCTGCCGCATGCATTGCCCCATGTAATAGTGAATGTCCAAAACTTGTAATAGGAACTGTCGCCCCAGCACCAGCAAACTTTATAAGCTTATCGTACAATCCAAATCCATCTAAAACTGCTCCTATAACTACAAAGGTAGCCATTAAATGGGCTGGTGTTAACTTTGCGAAATCTAACAATACCTGTCCAATTACACAAATGGCGCCTCCTACAAGAAATGCATATATAAAATCCACAATTCACTCTCCCTTCACTCTCTCAAATACGACACCATGTGCAATTGTTGGAATGGTTTCTTTCTGCTGCATCATCATCGGACTTAATAACGCACCAGTAGCAACGACAAAAATTCGTTGTAAATTCCCTTTTTGCATCTCGCTTAATAAATGACCATATGTGACAACAGCTGAACAAGCACAACCACTACCACCGGCAAATACTTCTTCTTGACCGGGATTATAAATCATTAATCCGCAATCATTATATATATGCCCAAGATCATAACCTTCTTCCAGTAACAGTTGTTTTGCTATTGGTGTCCCAATAGCTGATAAATCACCAGTAACAATCAAATCATAATCTGCTGCACTTCTCTTCAAATCTTCAAAGTGTTGTTGAATTGTATGAGCAGCAGCAGGTGCCATCGCCGACCCCATATCTAAAGGATTCGCAATCCCTAAATCTTGCACTTTTCCAATCGTAGCTGCCGTAATTTTAATAGCACTTTTTTCTTTACTAATTAATATGGATCCCGCACCTGTAACAGTGGAATTTGCTGTTCCTGGTTTTTGTCCCCCATACTCTGTTGGATAACGGAACTGTCTTTCAGCCGTTGCATTATGACTACTTACCGTCGCTAAAACACGATTTGCGAATCCACCATCTATAAAGGCTGATCCAACCGCTAAAGTCTCCATCGAGGTTGCACAAGCGCTAAACATCCCTAAAAAGGGAATCCCCCACCTACGCGCAACATAATTTGCTGTCACTGTTTGATTTAATAAATCACCCGCTAAAAAGAAATCAATTTGTGATGTTTTTACATTTCCTTTTTGCAAGACTTGTTGAATTGAATCTGACATTAACCTTCGTTCAGCAAGTTCCCAGTTTTCCTCTCCGCAATGTAAATCATCATATGAAATATCAAAATCCTTCCCAAGAGGGCCCTCAGCTTCTTTTGGACCGACAGCAGTACCGGTTGCATTCACATAAATATCATTTTGAAATACCCACGTTTGTTTTCCGGTCAACCTCATACTAGCCCCTCCTTTAAGACATAAAAATGTTAAAAGTATATCTTATTAATCCAATAACGTATGCACCAACGACCCCAAAAACGATAACACTTCCCGCTAGCTTAAACATATTTGTAGCAACCCCAAGCACAATTCCTTCACTCTTATGTTCTAGCGCAGCGCTCGCCATAGAATTCGCAAATCCCGTAACAGGTACGGCCGATCCCGCTCCAGCAAATTGACCGATTTTATCATATACACCACAACCTGTTAAAATCGCCGATAATAATACAAGCGTTGCAACTGTCGGATTTCCTGCCTCTTGTTCACTGAAATGAAAATAATGTATATAAAATTTCATCAATACTTCTCCGACAGTACAAATGAATCCACCTACAAGAAATGCCTTGACACAATTTAGGAAATAGTTTGGTTTTGGATGGTACTCCTTCACTTTATTTATGTAATCATCCTTTAGTTTTCGCCCTGTCATTTATATACTGCCTCCTACTTTACGAAATAAATCCAGTGAAACAATGAGCCTATTACTTTGCCAAGTACAAGAGCAACGAGTAAAACAACGATTTTCCCTTCTACCCCTACTCGTTTCGCTAAAATAGGTAAAACATTTAACACTTCTGTTAATGCGGCTGCAAGCATTCCAATGAATGTGCCACAAAATATTCCTAATATAACAAGCCAATATTGCGACGTTTGAAATGTAATGTTTTTCAAACTACACCAAGCTCCTGTTAACGTACCTGCAATAACCGCCCACTCAAAATATTGAATGTGCTTTCCACTTCTCGTTAATTGAGCTAGACGGGGGATTATACCAAGTACAGCTAAAAATGCGACATATCCGCTACCCACTGCAATTCCTCCCGCTAAACCAATTAAAATAACAAGCCCAGACTCAATCATCGGCAAGTTGTTTCATATTGTCCTTGTTTTCATGAACAATTACATATTGGTCAAGTGACTGCTGATATTGGAACATCTCCACTTCTAACGGACTCGGCTCTTCATTAATTCGCTTTTGAAATACATGATTAAAAAATAAGACCATACCTAACCCAAGACCTACTGAATAAGGAATTTGAAATAGCAGTGGCTGCGCCTTAAATTCTCCCGTAATCATGTAATATAACCGCTGGTGCACTTGTTGCATGCTTACATCTTCATGGAAATAAATGATCGCAAGAGCCGCTCCAATAAAAAGTAACAACCATACAAGTCCGAAGAAAACCGGATGTACTTTCTTTTTTTCATATATAATTTCAACAAGAGTTTGTCCAGAACCGAGTAAATTAATTTGTATATGAGCCGCTTTTCGCCTAATAATCTCAATAATTTTCATAACATCAATTACAACATGTGTCTTATCATGCGCTGTTATTTTGTAAACTACCTCATCCTGTAACGACTCAACTACCTCAGTATCTCCGGCAAGTTGAGCGACATCACGTAGTTTCACTTCATACGTAGGAGAAACTTTTAATCGATTACGCATTTTAATATAAATTGTTTGTTCCAATTTCTATTCACCTCTTCACTCTTCCTCGTAGTTGTAGTATGGTTATTGAATTTTTTCTAATACAATTTTTTCATAAAAAAACATCTGTACCGTTTCGATACAGATGTTTTTTAGTTTATGCCTTTTTCTTAAATAAATTTGCAATACTTAATGCGAGTCCTCCCCAAATGACTACCATACCAATCACCATCATCATAATCGCTGATCCGCTCATTATGAAACACCCCGATCTTTCCATTCTTTTTCAAGCTTAGCAGAATCTGAATGTATTTGTGCATTCCATTTCTTTATACTAATGATTAGTGCAACGATAAGGAAGGCTGCTGCAATTGACCAACCATATGTTACGACAAACTCCGTTGGATAATCTCCGTAGTTCTTTTTAATATTTTGGATTGTGCCATCAATTAACATGTACCCTAACATAAGCGGGGTAATAACGAGTAAACTTACTCTCCAAAACGTCCCTAACTTAATATCAGATACGAAGTTTGCATGATTTTGGTAAACTGGTAAACGGCGTAGAATGAGCCCTATCGTAACCACTTCCGCTAATGCAATTGAAATTAATCCGAAGTTATTAGCGAAATAATCAACAACATCTAGGAACATAAGCCCGCCACGTGTTGCAAAAACAAGAGAAACTAGTACGAGAAGCGTCCCCATAATTCCAATTGTTTTTTGGCGACTTAAGCTGAACTTTTCAGATACGGCAGCAAAACATACTTCCGCAAGTGAAATGAGGGATGTAATTCCAGCAACCGTTAATGATAAGAAAAATAATACGCCAAATAACGGTGACATCGGTAACTCATTAATGATTTGCGGGAATACTACGAACGCAAGTCCTACACCAGCACTTGCTACTTTATCAACTGGTACTCCCATATTATTTGCCATAAATCCAAGAGCTGCAAAGACCCCAATCCCAGCTAACAATTCAAATCCTGAGTTTGCAAAGCCAGTAATAAAGGCATTATTTGTTGTATCTGAGTTTTTCGGTAAATAACTAGAATACGTAATCATAATTCCAAATGCTAAAGATAAGCTAAAGAAAATTTGACCATAAGCAGCAAGCCATACTTTCCCATCAAAAATACGACTCCAATCTGGTTTGAAGAATGCATCCAACCCTTGCATTGCACCTTCCATCGTCACTGCACGAACTACGATAATAAGGAACATAACAACTAATAAAGGGATGAAAATACGATTAACAACTTCGATTCCTTTTTTAACTCCTTTAAATGCTACACCGAGCACGATAATCCAAACGAGAGCTAATGGAATTAATACTTCCGGTACGAGCCCTCCAAACTGTCCAGGCTTATCTGCAACATGCAAATACTCTTTAAATAAAAATGATTGCGTGTCTTTCCCCCATGCTCCAGTAATTGCAAAGTACGTATAGGAAATAGACCAAGCAATAATTACTGCATAATATGTTGAAACGATAAACGTTACACACATTTGCCACCATCCGATAAATTCAGCACGCGGACTAATACGGAAGAATGTAAGTGGCGCCGAACCACGATGACGATGCCCAAGAGCAAATTCAAACGCCAATAATGAAATACCAGTCGTTAATAATGCGAATAAGTACGGTAAAAAGAATGCGCCTCCCCCATTTTCATACGCTGTATAAGGAAAACGCCATATGTTTCCTAATCCAACGGCAGAGCCGACCGCTGCGAAAATGAATCCGGCCCTCGTTCCCCATTGTTGCCTCGTTTCCATATTTCCTTCCCCCTTTGTGACAAGTTCATACTTGGATTATATTTTAAATTTACTAAATTATCAATAAATTCTGTTAATTTTTACGAAAGTTTACAATCCCTACTAAATTAAAGTTATAAAAAAAATCGAATAGATAGCTACTCATCTATTCGATCTTTCATCTGTTTTAATATTTTCTTTTCAAGTCTTGAAACTTGTACTTGCGAAATACCTATGCGCTCCGCTACTTCTGATTGGGTTTGGTCTTTATAGTAGCGTAAATATACAATTAAACGTTCTCGATCATCTAATTCTCTAATTGCTTCTTTTAAAGCAATTTTATCAAACCATTTCGTTTCAGATTGATCAGCAATTTGATCTAAAATAGTGATTGGATCTCCATCGTTTTCATACACCGTTTCATGTATGGATGAAGGAGCACGACTCGCTTCTTGCGCCAGAACCACTTCTTCTGGCGTTAGTTCTAACGCTTCGGCTACTTCGTTAATCGTTGGTGCCCTTCCGAATTCTTTCGAAAGCTCGTCTCTCATCTTTCGAATTTTATTTCCTGTTTCTTTTAAAGATCTACTTACTTTCACTGATCCATCATCACGTAAAAATCGTTGTATTTCTCCAATAATCATTGGAACTGCATATGTTGAAAATTTCACGTCGAAAGATAAATCAAATTTATCTACCGATTTTAAGAGCCCAATACATCCAATTTGAAATAAATCGTCTGGTTCGTATCCTCGATTAAGAAAACGCTGCACAACCGACCATACGAGACGCATATTACTTTGAACGATTGTATCTCTCGCTTGTTGATCTCCATCTTGACTTTGTTGAATTAACGCTTTTAGCTCGTGGTCCTTTAACTGAGGTTTCTTCTTCTCATTTTTGACCTCTATGTCCATAGGCTATTCTCCTTAATTGCATAGAGCGTTACTATTTGATAAGTATTTTGTCAAATGGATTGTTGTCCCGAAAGATTCGTTTGAAATAACTTCTACTTCATCCATAAAATTTTCCATGATAGTAAATCCCATTCCGGAACGCTCTAATTCAGGTTTAGTTGTAAAAAGGGGTTGTCTTGCTTCATCTAAATCAAAGATGCCAATCCCTTCATCTCGAATCGTGAGTTTCACCATTGCTTCTTCCAAAATTACAGAAATATAAACAACACCTTCTGCATTTCCATCGTATCCATGAATAATTGCATTCGTAACTGCTTCTGACACAACTGTTTTAATCTCCGTAAGTTCTTCCATCGTTGGATCTAGTTGCGCAATGAAAGCAGCTACTGTAACGCGAGCGAATGATTCATTTTGACTTAATGCTGAAAATTGAAGGTTCATTTCATTTCTCATTTATGCCACCCCCAACGTCGCGAGCGCATGCGCTTCACTTTCTTCTAAGCGAACAATTTTAAATAAGCCCGACATTTCAAATAAACGCTTAACAGGCGGTGAAATTGCACAAACAACCATTTCTCCACCTAATCCCTTTACATGCTTATATCGGCCTAATATAACACCTAAACCAGAACTATCCATAAACGATAAGTTCTCTAGGCTCAAAACAATATGATGAACACCATGTGTCTCAATCATATCTGTTACTTTCGTTCGCAACTCTTCAGCAGTATGATGATCTAATTCACCCGCTAGTCTCACACATAGGACGTCACGCTTTACTTCTAATTGCATGGAAAGACTCACACGATTTCCTCCTTATGCTCAAACTTTACTCATTTACATACATAAAGATTTTCGTGATACAACATAAGAATCCTTCCTGCTGACAAAAGAAGAACTATTTCGCCATAAAGTGAAAACATTCGGCAATTATTTACTTTCATACGAATAGAAAAGCGGCAAAATGTTTGCCGCTATTTTGATGTTGAAAACATCCCAAAACTTCTTTTAAATAACTCCCACCAGCTCGCTGCAGCAACATCTTCTTTTGCTACAATTGTTTGTTTTAATAAAACATCTTTATCTTTTTTAATAACAAGTGTACCCAGCGCGTCACCTTTTTTAATCGGCGCTTTCACTTTCTTTTCAGCAATTACTTCTTGCTTTACTTTGTCCATATTTTCGCCCTTCTTCATAAGAAGAGACACATTGTCTGACGCAACTAAATCTACTTTTTCTTTTTTCCCTTTTCCTACTTGTACAGTCTTAATTTTTTCGCCACGTGTATACAATTTCTTTGTCATATATTGTCCAAATGCATAGTCAAGAAGCTTTGTTACTTGATTATTCCGTTCTTTCGATGTAGGTGCTCCCATAACAACTGAAATAACACGCATGCCATTTTTTTCAGCCGATGCTGTTAAACAATATTTTGCTTCTGTCGTAAAGCCCGTTTTCACACCATCTACTCCAGGATAAAAACGTACTAACTTATTCGTATTCACGAGCCAAAACTTCTTATCCGTATCTTCTCGTAAATAGTCTTCGTATTTACCTGTATATTTGCGAATAAGTGGGTACTTCATCAATTCTTTTGCCATTATAGCCATATCATTTGCTGTGGAATAATGGTCTTTAGCCGGAAGACCTGTTGGGTTTTGAAAATGAGTATTTTTCAGTCCTAAATCTTTCGCTTTTTTGTTCATCATATTTACAAAACCTTCTTCTGAACCTGCGATATGCTCCGCTACTGCAACTGACGCATCATTTCCAGATGCAATAGCAATACCCTTTAGCATTTCATTTACAGTCATCTCTTCTCCAGGCTCTAAAAAGATTTGTGACCCACCCATTGAAGCTGCATGCTCACTTGCTCTAACTTTATCGGTCAGTTTTAGTTTTCCTTTTTCAACTTGTTCCATAATTAATAGCATTGTCATAATCTTCGTCATACTAGCAGGTGGTAACTTCTCATTTGGATTTTTATCAAACAAAACTTTACCTGTATCTTGTTCAATTACAATTGCTGATGACGCTTGTTCCGCTAACTTCGGTGTTGTTTCTTCTGTTTTTTCCTGCTTCGTCTTCTCAGATTGTGCGAAACTAACTGAAGTACCAGAAAGCAATAACATGAAACAAACAAGTATTCCAAAAACTCGCTTCATGACTAACCCTCCATTCTATATCAAACCTATTTTTTCCAATTTATTATTTTTTAATACCATATTTTTCTAATATTTTCAGTTGACAAATATATTCATCACCTATATTGTATTAAGTGTATTACATACAGTAGTACACTTAATACAAGTCAGAAAGGAGACATTGCTCTTGCATATTCAACTTGATCCAAGAAGCAACACTCCGATATGGGAACAAATTGTTCAAAATATAAAAGAACTCGTATTGAAAAACATGTTAGCTCCAAGTGATAAACTTCCTTCTGTACGCGAACTCGCTTCTTTACTCGTTATAAATCCAAATACAGTAAGTAAAGCGTATCAAGAGTTAGAGCGACAAGGGATTATTGAAACATTACGAGGAAAAGGAACATTTGTATCCCAATCGATTACCCCAACATTAGACGAAAGGAAAATCGCTATGGTTGAAAAGCAATTTCATCAATTACTATTAGAAGCCTCTTATCTTGGTATTACGAAAGATAAAATTCATGATTGGATAGATTCATACTATAAAGAGATTGGAGGAAATACGGATGCTGAAAGTGACAAGCCTCAAGAAAACAATTGATAATCAAACAATTTTAGACGATGTTTCTTTCACATTACAAAAAGGAAGTATCATCGGATTACTTGGAAGAAACGGTGCGGGCAAAACAACTTTATTACGAACGATGGTCGGCATTTTAGACCCTGATGCAGGGACTGTTACATATGAGGATACAAACATTCATCATTGTCCTGAAATAAAGCAAAAATTCGTATATGTTCCGGATTCTACTAACATATTGAACGGATATACGGTAAAAGAAATTGTAAAGTTTTATAAAGAAGTTTATAACGCATTTGATGAAGCATATTTCTATGAACTGTTAGAACGTTTTAACTTACCAAACAAACGAATTCGTAGTTATTCAAAAGGGATGAAAGCATTGCTTGCCATCATTTTAGCCGTTTCTACAAAAGCAGAATATATCATTTTGGATGAACCGACAAACGGACTTGATCCTATCGTTAAAAGGCAGATTTTACAGTTTCTCGTTGGAGAAGTGGCAGAAAAAGAGATTACCATTTTCATCTCAACTCACCATTTAGATGAAGTGGAACAAATTGCAGATACAATTATTATATTAAAAGGCCATACTATCTCGTCTATTACATCACTAGACGATGCCAAATCACGATTTGCAAAAATACAAGTAGCTTACGAACGTTCATTACCTCAAAAACTAGAAAACTTAAGCAATATTAAAATATTAAATCAAACAGGAAAAGTATATACAATCTTAATTGAGGGAAATGTGGCTGCAACATTGGAGAAGTTTTATAAAGAACAACCTATACTCATTGAAGAATTAACAATGTCACTTGAAGATGTCTTCGTTACGACACTAGAGGAGGATGGTTATGTTTCATAAGGCGTTGTGGACGTGGAATTGGAAACGCGGGAAATATGCTGTACTACTGTTCTTCTTTTATACACTTTATCTTCTATCTTTCGGATACTATAAAGCAGCTCAGCAACAACTTGCTAATTATTATAAATTACATGAAAAGGGAACGTTCTATTATGATTATGCTTTTTGGTCAAATACAGGTAATAGTTTTTGGATAACTATCCTTATTATTTCTATTGCTTGTCTATTAATAGGGTGGGAACGTAGCAGCCAGTCTAATGCACTACTTTTAACAATGCCATTTAAAAGAAAAGATGTTTTCTTATCTAAATGGGCTTTCGGTTCATTTTGGATTATTGGGTCTCTCCTTGTAAACTGGATTCTTATGTACTTTATTTATAGAACAACGATTCATTTTGATTATCAATCATTCGGGCCATTTCATCGATACTTTCTTTATGCAATTGTTTCATATGTTGCAGTATATACAGCTGCATTATGTATCGGTGCCTTTACTGGAAGCGTTGTTTCACAAGTTGTTTTTTGTATTCCTTGGTTACTAATGGGTCTTACATTTATTTCATTGCTGTACAATTTTACAATAAATCATTTAAATGTTCAAAATAATAGAAACTCTCACTTATATGAAAGTCTTTCTGAAATAAATAATAAAACAAATATTGTTGCACCAATATATAATTTTTCTATTTATTACGATTATGATCCAAAATCACGTAAAAAAGAAAACGATCCAAACACTTTAAGAGATCCAGCATCTTATAGATATTATTCAGCTAAATCCATATTGATCCCGATTTTTTATACAATATTTTACTTACTACTTGGCGCATATTTATATACAAGATCACCAAATGAAAACACTCAAAAGATATTTATTTTCCAAAAACATTTAAAAATATGGATATGGGGGACAACCATTTACTTTGCATTACTAGGTGGCTATAAAATAAATCAATTTTATTTCTTACCTAACTACTATATCAGTTTGTTTCTCGCTGGAATCATTACTTATGTTGTATTATCACGCCTAACAAATTATAAAGTTTTTTAAAGGAGAGATCCTATGTTTCAAAAAGCACTATGGCTAAGAACATATCAACAAAGTAAATATGTTGTATGGTTATTTTGGCTCGTCAGCTTCTATACTTTGTCATATAAATACTATATGACTTCTATTCAACAGCAATATTTTCTAAATATGAATAAAAAATGGAAAGTTATATATCATTACAGTTTTGATTTAACACTTCTAGATTCTATCATGCTGTTAGGTAGTGTGCTAATCGTTCTAGCTTGTACGTTAATTGGATGGGAAAGACAAAATAACGCTAGCAACTTGTTATGGTCTATGCCATTTAAACGTTCACACCTTTATATAACAAAGTGGTTGTTTGGAATCTGTAATATCGCCGCTGTTGTCGTTTTAAACTGGGGGCTATTTGCTATTATGAAAAAGTTAACTTTTCATAATAAATATCAAGTATTTTCCCCTTTTCATAGTTACTTTATATACATGTTAATTGTATTAATCGCTATTTATACACTTACCTTATGTGTAGGTACAATTGCAGGGAATATTATATCGCAAGGATTTCTTACTGCAGCTATATTAATCTTCCCAGTGTTACTTCCATCTCTAATATCAGGAGTCATTGCTGTTCACTCGAATGCCGACTTTCATGAGAACAATGGCAGTATACATGATATTATGGAAAACATACGTATTTCTGGTCCAGCAGAAGAGTTTACTATTAGCTTTAATTACGATCCTCAAAACGCTTATACTGATAAGGATGGAGTACGTCATAATGAACCAAACTTTACAACAATCCCGCCGGCAAAAACATTGATTGCACCTATTGCACATATTATTATTTTATTATCACTCGGTATATATTTATATGCCCGTTCAGTCAATGAGCGAAATGGTAACTACTTATTGTATCCGAAACTACAAAAAGTAGTTATGGCTTGTGCGATTTTCTTTGGTGGAATCGTTGGAGGCTTAATGCTAAGTCGCGCGCATTCATTGTCCAGCTTTTACATCGGATTTTTAGTTACTAGTTTAATTATATATTTCTTCCTGCCAAAAATATTAAAATGGAAGTTTACTTGGAATATTAACTAAATTCAACATAATCACATGTTGGGCATTGGAGGAATAACATGTTTTATAAGGCTTTATGGTTACATCATTACAAGCAAAGTAAGTACATTCTTTTACTCTTTGCTTGTAGTAGTTTTTGGTTTTTACCTATTAGCTATTTTAATGATTTACAGATTCAACTAACAAGTCTTTCAGCAAACCAAGATAACTATTTCAGCTATAGTTTAAATGGGGATACTCTTATCATCCCCTTCATTCCAACTTTCATATTACTCGCTTGTTCATTAATAAGTTGGGAAAAACGAAATCAAACAGATCATCTGTTATTCGCAATGCCATTCACGAGAAAAGAACTTTTTCTTTCTAAATGGCTGTTCGGGACAATTGTAATTATATTCATAATGAGCCTTAATATCATCTTAATGTATTTTATCCTAACGGTTAATCTGTTTAACCAATATCAATCCTTCGGGCCAATACTTACATTATTATGTTATGTTACCATTACATGGATTGCGATTTTTACAATAGCAATTTTTATAGGAACAATTGCTGGTAATGTCATTTCACATAGTATATTAAGCTTAGTTTTTATTATATTACCATCTGGACTAAGCATGTTGCTGTTTCATTTCACTTGGATTCACACAAATATATCTACAACTGAATTTTTCCTTAAGAAAGCGAATTACACATCATATGTAGAGAACATTGAAGTTTTTGCACCTACTAATAATACTTATATATCTTATACATTTAATCCAAAAGTAAAAGAAGTAAACATTAATAATCTAAAAGAATCCGTTACGGTGCAACACCAATTCCAGCCCACCTGGAAACTTATCACTCCGATTCTATATATTCTTTTTCTTTTACCATTAGGAGTATTTTTCTATAATCGGACAAAAAATGAAAATAACGGTAAACTATTATTATTCACTAAACTACAACGTCTATTTATACCGTGTGTCACGATATGTTTCGCACTATTAGGAGGCTGGTTAACAGGTGAAAAAAACGATCCAATATTAAGTTATTACGCTGGATTCATAATAATAGGAGTATTTAGCTATGTAGTACTTAACTATTTCATAAATAAAAAATTTTTACTTCGCACGAAATAACCTCCTTCAAAAGGAGGTTATTTCACATTCTCTCTTCTTTTCCCATACTCTTTTTCTTGCTTCGTTCCAAAGCCGTCACCATTTGCCACGATTTGATCTGTTGGAGCAACTATGCTTTCAGCAATTCTCCATTCTCCTCCTTGTTGAATAAACACTTGCATAAAATAATTCATGCCATTTAACTGATACGGATTTTCTTTTTTCACTTCATAACGAGCTGCAACATAATACACTTGCACATTCTCAGCTTCAAACTTAGAAATATATTGCGATAATCTCGGGATGTACTGTGATGCTTTCTGAAGTGGAAGTTGTTTTACTTTTATAAGAGAAGACTTTGTCACATTGCTTATCGTATCTTCATGCCGAATGTTATCACTATGATGAAATAAAATAGCATTCTGCATAGAACGAATCCATAGTTTTGAATATAAAACAGGTTGCTTATTTGAAATATGTTGTAATTCTTTCTGAACGACTTGAAGAGGCGTTGCAGCGTCCACGAATTGATTAAAGCAGAAAAAACTTCCAATCATAATGAAAAGCATACAAATACGTTTCATAATTTTTCACTCCGATTCTTTTTAATTAAAGTATTGGAGTTTCAAAATGTTTTTATTCAAAAGAAAAAGGATAGGAAAGCTTTCGCTTCCTATCCTCATTTATTATAATACGCGGCCAAATAGCTCTAACACCATTTCGATTTCTTGGTCGCTCCAACCTTTAAATTTCTCTTTATAATATTCTTTACGCACAGCTTCAAGTTTTTCAGTTACTTCTCTTCCGTGTTCTGTAATTTCTAGGTACACGATACGACGGTCTGAATTTGAACGCTTTCTTTCTACAAACCCTTTTCGTACGAGACGATCAGTAACAGCTGTAATATGACTAGAGGTTACGTTTACTTCACTCGCAATTTGCGAAGCCATCTGTGGACTCTTTAAAAATAACGCGCGTAATACAGAAAATTCATTGTATGGCATATGTTCTGCAAAACGTGTATTAATATCATTTTGTAATAAACGTATCATCTTTCGAAATGATCCGGATAACTCTAAAATCAGTGTTTCTCTTTTTTCGTTCACTAGCCTCGTCCCTTTTTTATCATATTTACACATATTATAATCTATAAATACCCTTATTGTATATGCTTTCTTTCTTTAACATTCTCATTTATGTAACTTTTTCATACAAATTTCTTTTTTGTTCACACATATACATATAAATAAGGATGGTGATGGAAGATGCAAGGTGGAATGAATCCTTATTTACACAACGTACGTACAGCTAATACTGGTAAAGAAGCTACCATTACGGTGCAAGGTGAAGGCGTTGTAAAAGCAAAACCAAATGTTGTTATATTAACGATTGGTATTCGTACAGATCATAAAAATGTAAAACAGGCACAAGAAGAGAATGCAGTGCAATCAAAACAATTATTGGATGCACTAAAACAACTAGGTATTGCCGAAAAAAATATAGAAACCATTTCATATACGATTACGCCCCAGTACGAATATGTAAATGATAAAGCATTACTACAAGGATATCGTGTGGAACATTTGTATGAAATTACCGTTTTAAATGTACAAAAAGCAGGGGAAGTATATGATATAGCCGTTTCAAATGGAGCAAACTTAGCAAAAGGGTTACGTTTTCGAATATCTCATCCAAATAAATATTATGAGCAAGCTCTTATTCAAGCTCTGCAACAAGCGGTAGAAAAAGCTCGTGCTATTGCGAGTACATACAATTTAAACATTAATCCAGTTCCACTCTCATTCGTTGAAGAATCCGCCCAATTACCACGGGAAGTGACGTCCTATGCTACTTTACATGCGCAAGCAGCTCCGCCCATTCAATCAGGAGAATTAGAAATCATTTCAACAATACGAGCCATTTTTACGTATTTATAAATAATTTCTTTTATAAGTAAACGTTATCATTTTCCTTGTTGTAAAAACATGATGTTCTGATATAATAAAGGACGGTGAGCTCTTACAAAAGAGATATCACGGGTGGGAGAGGGATATGAAAAAGAAGGTTTAACATGAAAGGAATACTTGAAAGAACATTTAAATTAGGTTTACACGAAACATCACCAAAACAAGAAGTTTTAGCTGGAGTTACGTCATTTTTCACAATCGTATATATTATGATTGTAAATGCATCAATTTTATCGGATGCTGGCATTCCTCTTGAAGCTGGAATTTTAGCAACTGTTTTCAGTTCATTTGTCGGATGTCTGCTCATGGCATTTTGGGCAAATGCACCTGCTATTCTTGTCCCTGGTATGGGCGTAAATGCATTCTTCACGTACACTGCTGTGCATACGCTCGGATTAGCTTGGCAGGAAGCATTAGCAGCTGTCTTCATCTCTGGTATTATTTTTGCAATTGCTGCGTTTACACCAATCGCTCGCTTGCTTTCAGTATCGATTCCAAAGTCATTAAAGGAAGCTATTACTGTCGGCATCGGATTATTTTTAGCATTTATCGGATTGCAAAAAGGTGGTTTAGTCGTTTCGAATCCAAATACTGCTGTTGCAATGGGTAAATTAAGTAACCCTGTCGTTCTTGCGACACTACTTACTCTTATCGTTGCACTTGTACTATTTATTCGTAACGTACGTGGAAGCTTTTTATGGACGATTGCAATAGGAACTGGTATTGCATGGCTATTTGGTCTTGTTGATACAAGTCAAATCGGAAATAGTTCATTCTCATTCGCTAATTACGGCGATGTGTTTGGAGCTATGTCATTTGGCAAACTTTCTTCCTTACCGTTTTGGATTGCAACATTCTCCTTAAGCATGGTGCTTATTTTTGAGAACATGGGACTTCTGCACGGTTTATTAGAAGATGACCGTAAATTCCCACGTGCTTACCAAGCCAATGCAATTTCAGCAATGACATGTGGTCTATTTGGCACAAGCCCTACCGTATCAACAGTAGAGAGTGCTGCAGGTATTACTGCAGGCGGAAAGACAGGTCTGACGTCTATCGTTACAGGGTTGTTATTCTTCGCATCACTGTTTGCACTTCCGTTTGTGAAACTAATTCCTGATAGTGCCATTGCACCAATCTTAATTATTATTGGCGGCCTGATGATTACAAGCATTCAGCAAATTCCTCTGAACGATTTTTCAGAAGGATTTCCAGCGTTCTTAATTATCGTCATGATCCCGCTCACATATAGTATCGCTGATGGCATTGCGTTCGGATTTATTGCTTATCCTATCTTAAAAGTTGCTCTTGGAAAGCGTAAAGAAGTCGCACCGTCTATGTATATCGTTACATGCTTATTCTTAGCCATGTTCGTATTACATGCTATTGGTTAAGTAAAAACACCGAGGAATTTTCCTCGGTGTTTTTTTACTTAAACCATCCTTTTTTATAAAACCAAGCCATCATCCCACCGCCAATTAGCGCCATTAGAAGTAGACAAATAAAATAACTATATTGTCCACCAAGCTCTGGCATATGCGTAAAGTTCATTCCGTATACTCCCGCAATAAATGTTAATGGCATGAAAATAGTCGAGAATACAGTTAATGTTTTCATAATGTTATTCATATGATGTGAGTTTAATGAAAAATAGCTATCCCGAATATCTGCCGTTAACTCGCGGCTTGCTTCAATCATTTCTGTCAGTTTAAGCAAATGGTCATGTATATCTTTAAAATAAATCTCATGATCACTTATACCGTAAAAACGAGTCGAATTTAAAATACGATACAATAAATCACGCATCGGAATGATTGTGCGCCTTAGCTTCGATAAATCTGTACGTATATCAAATACTTCTTCTAATACACTTCCTGCTGTCTCACCCGTTAAATTATCATCAATTGCATTTAAATGATCCTCAATGTAATATACAGGCGCAAAATAGTCATCTACAATTTGGTCGATAATTGTATGCGCTACGTGTAAAGGACTATTTTTAATACGCTTCTTTTCCCCAAGTGTTTTCCACACTCTTTCGATTGCATTGTTATGAGAAAAGTGGAAAGAAACAATAAAACGATCACTAATAAATAAATCAATCTCGTGCGGTTCTAATCCATCCTCACCAAATGCATGAAGAACTAAAAAGTTATATCCATCATAAAAATCAACTTTTGGTCTCTGTACATATTCTATACAGTCTTCAATTGCAAGGGGATGGAACTTAAAATGATCTTGCAAAATGTATGTATACTCTTCTTTCGTTGGCTTATATAAATCTAGCCAATACCATACAATATGGTCTTTCGTTGTTTCTTCTAGCGAAACATCATATAATACTTCATCTGTTTTTGTTATTGCACAAATTCTAATCATAATTTCACCCATTATTATTATAAACAAAAAATAGCAAAAAAAGCCAAGGAGAAATACTCCTTGGCCCTTTTTTATTATTCGGTAACGATGCCGTGCACTAACGTTGGTGCATCTACATGTTCGTTAGCAATCTTCATGTTCTCATAAATTTTTGCTTTTACATCGTCCACATTTTCACGGTTTGCGTAAATTGTAACGAGGGATTCACCTTTTTTCACGCTGTCCCCTACTTTTTTGCGAAGCATTAAGCCAACTGCTAAATCAATTTCAGATTCCTTCGTCGCACGTCCTGCTCCTAAAAGCATTGCTGCTGTTCCGATTTCATCTGCAACGATTTCTGATACATAACCGTCTTCCTTCGCTTCTACTTCAATTTTAAATTGTGCTTGTGGTAATTTAGAAGGATCATCAACAACAGAAGCATCGCCGCCTTGCGCTGATAAGAACGTTTTAAATGATTCTAGCGCTTTACCGTTGTTCATTACTTCAATTAATTTCTCACGTGCATCTTCTAAAGATGAAGCTTGTCCAGCAAGGTATACCATTTGACTTCCAAGCGTTAAACATAACTCTTCTAAATCTTTCGGTCCTTTACCTTGTAATGTATCAATTGCTTCTTGTACTTCAAGTGCGTTACCAATCGCCTCACCAAGTGGTTGACTCATATCAGAAATAACAGCCATCGTATTACGACCAACGTTATTACCAATGCGCACCATTGCTTCTGCTAAACGTTTTGCATCTTCATCTGTTTTCATAAATGCACCTGCTCCAGTTTTTACATCAAGAACAATTGCATCTGCACCAGCAGCAATTTTTTTACTCATAATCGAACTTGCAATAAGCGGAATTGAGTTTACTGTTGCCGTTACATCACGAAGTGCATATAACTTTTTATCCGCAGGTGTTAAGTTTCCACTTTGACCAATAACTGCGATTTTGTTTTCATTTACAAGTCGCATGAATTCATCATTTTCGATTTCAACATGGAATCCTGGAACTGCTTCTAATTTATCAATTGTACCACCAGTATGTCCTAACCCACGTCCAGACATTTTTGCAACCGGTACACCTAAAGCGGCTACTAATGGACCTAACACAAGTGTTGTTGTATCACCAACACCACCTGTTGAGTGCTTATCTACTTTTACCCCTTCAATAGCTGATAAGTCGATTGTATCACCGCTATTTACCATTGCCATAGTTAAATCAGCACGTTCTTGATCGTTCATATCTTGGAAGAAAATTGCCATTGCAAGTGAACTTACTTGGTAATCAGGAATATCACCATTCGTATATCCTTCAACAATAAAGTTAATTTCTTCTGTCGTTAGTGCATGTCCGTCACGTTTTTTTGCAATTAGGTCCACCATTCTCATTGTGAGGTCACCCCTTCATTTGTTTTACGATTGCTTTTACTAATGCTAAGAAGTTAGCTTTAACACGTTCTGTCGTTTCGATTACTTCATCGTGATGAAGTGGCTGATCTAAAATACCAGCTGCCATATTTGAAATACAAGAAATACCAAGTACTTTCATACCAGCATGACGCGCTACAATTACTTCAGGTACTGTTGACATACCAACTGCATCTCCGCCAAGTGTACGAAGCATACGAATTTCAGCAGGTGTTTCATATACAGGACCTGTCATTCCAACGTATACACCTTCTTGTACTTTAATATTTAAGTCCGCTGCAACTTGTTTCGCCATTTCACGAAGTTCTGTCGTATATGATGTAGACATATCAGGGAAACGTACGCCCATTTCAGAATCATTCGGTCCGATTAATGGATTTGTACCCATGAAGTTAATGTGGTCTGAAATTAACATAAGATCGCCTGGCTCAAATGATGTATTTACACCACCAGCTGCATTTGTTACAACAACTGTTTCTACACCTAGTTCTTTCATAACACGAACTGGGAATGTTACTTTTTGCATGTCGTATCCTTCATAGAAGTGGAAACGTCCTTGCATTGCTACTACTGTTACACCTTGAAGTGTACCGAATACTAGTTGACCTGCATGACCTTCTACAGTTGATACTGGGAATTCAGGGATTTCACTGTAAGGTACTGTTACTGCGTTCTCGATTTCATCTGCTAATACACCTAGTCCAGATCCAAGGATTAGTCCTACTTGTGGCGTTTCTTGAAATTTCTCTTTTAAGTATGAAGCTGATTTTGTAATAAGTTCACGATTCATTTGTTTATCCCCCTATTTCTTTAGCTCGTTTAAGAAGCTTGTTCCGTGTTCTGGCATTTTCACGCCGAAGTTTTCTGCTACCGTTGCACCAATATCAGCAAATGTTTGGCGAATTGATAATTCTTGTCCGCCATCTTTCATGCTTGGGCTATATGCTAATAACGGTACATATTCACGTGTATGATCAGTACCGTGGTGAACTGGATCATTACCGTGGTCTGCTGTAATTAATAATAAATCATCTTCTTTTAGTTTTTCGAATACTTCTGGAAGACGAGCATCATACTCTTGCAGAGCTTCTCCGTACCCTTGTGGATCACGGCGGTGTCCAAATAATGCATCAAAGTCAACTAAGTTCAAGAAGCTAAGACCTGTAAAGTCCATATTTAATGTATCTACAAGCTTATCCATTCCATCCATATTAGACTTCGTACGAAGTGACTCAGTTACACCTTCACCATCATATATGTCAGAGATTTTACCGATAGCAATAACATCGTAGTCACTATCTTTTAATTCATTCATTACCGTACGGCCGAATGGTTTTAATGCATAATCATGACGGTTTGGTGTACGTGTAAAGTTTCCAGGCTCACCAACGAATGGACGAGCGATAACGCGACCTACCATGTATTTCTCATCTAATGTTAATTCACGTGCAATTTTACAAATTTTATATAACTCATCAAGCGGCACTACTTCTTCGTGTGCTGCGATTTGTAATACGCTATCAGCAGAAGTGTAAACGATTAAAGATCCTGTTTCCATTTGCTCTTGACCAAGCTCATCAAGAATCTCAGTTCCAGAAGCTGGTTTATTACCGATGATTTTACGACCTGTTTTTTCTTCTAATTCATCAAGTAATTCTTTCGGGAAGCCTTCAGGGAAAACTTGGAATGGTGTATCAATGTAAAGACCCATAATTTCCCAGTGACCTGTCATTGTATCTTTACCAGTAGATTTCTCTTCCATTTTTGTATAATATCCAAGTGGTTTTTCTACTTTAGAGATACCTTTCATTTCACGAATGTTACCAAGACCTAATTTCACCATGTTAGGCATTTGTAACCCATTCATATGTTCAGCAATGTGACCAATTGTGTCAGATCCTAAATCACCAAATTGCTCAGCATCTGGTGCTTCACCGATTCCAACAGAATCCATTACGACTAGGAATATACGTTTATATTTATTCATAACTGCGACCTCCTATAAGTTCAGTTCTACTTCTTGTAGTATGTTCAAAACGCTATAAAGTGAAACTGTTCTCCATAAGAATTCTCTTTCGTTCTCATTGTCAAACAGTACTTCTTTAATTGATTCTCTAACCTATTTCGTTTACTTCGAAACGACTCAAAAACATTTCTAGTTTTTTCTAAGTCAGATGTCAGACATCTGATACAGATATCATAACATGTTTACGCTTTCTTTTTAATACATTTTCGTAGAATTTCTCATTTTCTTCACACTTCTATTGTAATCCATTATGCAAATAAGTGCTAATTATTTTATGATTTATTTCTTCATATAAAGTGAAACTTTGATTAGTAGGAGTTTAGTTCTTCTCCACTGATTATAAGCCCTCATCAATTGGACGTTTACGGAATAAAAATAAAAAGCAGCTCTAAAGAGCTGCTTTTTATTTTACTTCTACTGTTTCTTCTTTATGTTCATGTAGTTCGCCTTTTTTAACATGAACTTTCACTTTGTAAGAACCATTTTCTTTGAAAGTATGTTTCGTTTCATACTCTCCTTTATTTCCTTCTTTCGCTGGAATAAATTCGTGTTTTTCAACACCATCTTTCCAAATCTCAAGTTGTACTTCAGCACCAGTTAACGCTTCTTCTTTTTGTTTTAAATGAACTTTCATAGTCGATTCAGCATTTGCTTTTATATCACCAGCCATAAGATGGATCATTGTATCGCTTTTATGATCGCCATGCCCTGCACCGTGATGACTATTTTCTTTTTTCGCATCTTCTACTTTCGCATTTCCTACAGCCACTTTTACTTCTGGCATAACATGCATTTCACGTGCATTTGTGTGAGCGATAATATGGTATACTCCATCCGTCTCGAACGTTTTCTCTACTGCATAAACACCTTTTCCTTTATGCTTACCATCTAACATCTCGTGCTTTTCGTCGCCAGCTTTCCAAATTTCAAACTTTACATCATCAGCATCTGTTACTTTTTCTTTTCCTTGTGTAACAAGTGCTTGTACTTCTGTTTTTTCACCAGGTTTAATTTCTTTCGGATTTGTTTGAACTGCTACTTTTACAGCTTCTAGTTTCTGTTCTTTTTTCGGTTCTTCTTTGTTTGTATTACAGCCAGCCAATGCTAGCATCGCGATAAATAAAGTCATAATAAGTTTTTTCATCATCATTTCCTCCTTCATACCTTATTTAGTATAGAGGAAATACATTGTAATATTCTAGTCTTCTGCTGAAAACAATGTACGAAATGTTTGTGAAGTTTTTGTGAAGTACTGTAGCCTTTTGAATCTATGAAAAAAGAGCATAGTAACTATGCTCTCGGATGAAACTGTTTATATACATCTTTTAATCTAGCTTTTGAAACATGCGTATAAATTTGCGTCGTTGAAATATCTGCATGTCCAAGCATTTCTTGCACAGCACGCAAGTCTGCTCCATTTTCTAATAAATGCGTAGCAAAAGAATGGCGCAACGTATGCGGTGTAAGCTCTTTTTCAATATTTGCTTCTTTCGCCAATCGTTTTAAAATTTTCCAAAATCCTTGTCTTGATAATCGATTCCCATGATGGTTTAAAAAGAGTGCATCTACTACTTTTTTCCCCATCAATTCTCTTCTTCCCTTTTCAATATACTTTTGAATCGCTTCCGTCGCTAAACTTCCTAGTGGAATAATTCTTTCTTTATTCCCTTTCCCTATGCAACGAACAAATCCCATCGTTAAATGTACATCTTCTAAATTTAAGGCAATTAATTCCGAAACACGAAGTCCTGTTGCATACAATAACTCTAGCATCGCCTTGTCACGAACCCCAAAAGCACTCGTCATTTTCGGTGTCTGAAGTAACGCCTCTACTTCATCGATTGATAGTACTTTCGGTAATTTCCGTTCTCCTTGCGGCGTTTCAATATGTACGGATGGGTCGTGCTCTACCGCCCGTTCACGAAGTAAAAATTGGTGAAACGAACGAATCGATGCAATATGACGTGCTAATGTTTTCGAAGATTTTCCGTTTTCTTTTAAGTGCTGCAGAAAATTAACAATGTGCAAGCGTGTTACTTCATGAAAGCTTTTCGCCTGTTCTACATTTTGCAAATACTTTACATAACTTTTTAAATCACGTTCATAAGATACTACTGTATTTTTCGCTAGCCCTTTTTCGACAACCATATAATGAATAAAATCTTTTAATTGATCTTCCAATCTACACTACTCCCCATTTTCATAGAAAAACATCATTCTATTTACGAAAGCATCCTTTGCCGGCTCTTCATTCCCTGATACTTTTTCTACAGTCTCTTCTTTTGGCTTTTCATAACGATGATAGCTTTCATATTCTTCATTTATCCATAGTATAGCGAAATAAAACAAAATCGTACAACTTGTAAATAATAAAAATACTTTTATCCCATCAAAAGTTAATTTTAAAGCTCGGCGCATTGTAAATTCCTCCAAAATATAAGTTATTACAACATATGCCAAGCTTTCACCAATTTATACCTTATTCAAATAAAAAACCTCTTCCTAGTTAAATAGGAAAAGGTTATTTTTCATCCGTTTCATTTTCTTGACAATTTTTACAAATCCCATGGAATGTTAAACGATGATCCTTCACCTTAAAGCTCCAGTCATGTTCTACTTTCCTTTCCACTTCACCAAGTAAATCTTCTTGTATTTCTTGTACAGCACCACATTGTGTACAAATCAAATGATGGTGGAAACGCTGCGCACCTTCTTGGCGTAAGTCATAGCGTGAAACACCGTCTCCGAAGTTAATCTTATCGACAACTTTTAACTCAGATAATAGTTCTAAAGTTCGATAGACGGTTGCTAATCCGATCTCTGGCGACTTTTCTTTTACAAGGAGGTAAACATCTTCTGCGCTTAAATGATCTTCTTCATTTTCTAGCAGCACACGAACTGTTGCTTCACGTTGCGGTGTTAATTTGTAGCTCGCTGCATGTAATTGCTTCTTAATTCGTTCAATTCTTTCTTCCATTCGGTACTACTCCCTCCTCGCCACTCTTACACCATTATATCAGAAGAAGGGCTTCTGTCAAAAGAAAAACAATAAAAACAAATTGATAATTATTCTCAAAAAGTATTTATTGTTTATTAATAGCCTCAACGACTTCTTTCATTAAAACTGGTGATGCATAAGCTTCTACACTAGAAGCAAGAGCTAACACTACTCCGATTACAAGAAAGAAGCATGTATAACGAATTAATAATGGTAATAGCGGTTCGGTTATTTTCCGAATAAATTGATGTCTAATCATGCGTAAGGAAAAGCTTGCAGCAATTGTTGTCATAACGAGAAATACTGGAATAATAATGAGATTTTGTGGCAATACAGAAACGAATGCTAATAATAATCCATTCCATCCATGCTGACTTACTAAAAAACCTACTGTAAATCCGACAACTACTCCTTTTACAAATAATAAAATAAAAATAAGTGGCAATCCAATAATTGAAATCCCCAAAATCCAAATAAATCCAATGTATTTTAATTGCGAAAAGTAACTTTCTCGAAACATTTCGCTCGCAACAGCAAATTCTCCTTTAGAAACTTGTCCAAAAAAACGTTGTAAATAAAATGATAAATCTTGTTTTTGATTTAATTGTAAACTATTTACAAGAATGGCCCCAAATATTACTCCCATCAATAATAAAACAGCGTTAAATATATATAATGAAGAGTTTTCCTGTATGTGAGACATTACACGGTCTTGCCAAGTTTTTCTCCACATTTTTCTTCCCTCCGTTCACACTCTTATTAAAAATGTATGAAAGAAAGAAAAAAGTATGACGAATTAACATTGAAATTCCGCTCTACTTTGCTAAACTAAAAAGTAGAGAATAGGAGGGATTTCTCTTGAAACCATTATTATTAGATTTTCCAACATTATTTCAAACTGAACGCTTACAAGTTCGTAAGCCATTTCCAGGTGATGGTGCAGAAGTGTATGAAGCAATCCAAGCTTCTCTAGAAGACTTAGTACCGTGGATGCCAATTAACGCTGAAACAGAAGAAAGTGCTGAAGAAATCGTTCGTAACGCTCACGGGCAGTTTTTACTTCGTGAAACACTTGATTTTCACTTATACGATAAAGTATCTGGTACATTCATCGGAGCTATAACGCTCAAGCCTGAAAACTGGGATATTCCAAAGTTTTCACTTCACTTCTGGCTGCATAGTGCTTATACAAAACAAGGCTATATGACTGAAGCCATTAAAGGTGCCATTCAATTTGCCTTTGATAAGCTAAGTGCTAGAAGAATTGAAATTCGTACTGATGCAACAAATGCAAATGCATGTAACCTAGCAGAACGTTTAGAATTTATTCTAGAAGGTACAATGGAAAATGATTTTATAGCACCAGATGGTAGCTTACGTGATGCACGCGTATACGCAAAAATCAATTAAAAAACACTCGCCTTTGGCGAGTGTTTATTTTTGTAGTTGTAAATATTGTACTGCAAACATCGTCTTCGCATCATGAATACGAAGATCTTTCATAAGAATAATCGCTTCTTCTAACGATACTTCCATCAATTCTACGAATTCATCTTCATCTAACTCGGCTTTATTTTCTTTTTTCGTCAAACCTGTCGCTTTATATACATATAAAATTTCATCTGCAAATCCTGGAGATGTATAGAAAGAAGTAATAAGCTCCATATTTTCACATACATATCCTGTTTCCTCTTCTAATTCACGAACTGCTGTCACCTCAGGTTTTTCACCAGGTTCTAACTTGCCGGCCGGAATTTCTATAATCGCCTTTTCAAGCGCTTTACGATACTGCTCGACAAGCACAATTTTCCCCTCATCAGTAATAGCAATAATAGCAACTGCACCAGGGTGATTTACAATTTCACGTTTACTCATTGCTCCATTTGGTAATACTACATCATCAACACGAACTTTTATAACTCTACCATCAAAAATCGGTTCAGTTTTTACTGTTCTCTCTGCAAGATTACTCATACTACTTCATCTCCCTGTTCTATTTCCTATTCTTTCCTCATACATTTTACCACATTGAAAGGAGCGTGATAGAAATGAAAGTTTATATTTTACCAAATCGCGTCACTTTAGTCGGAAAAGCATGGCAAATTCGCCATAAGCTAAAACAATATGGAAAAGAGTATACAACTGTACAAGAGTGGATTACAGCAAATAAAAAGTAAACGTTTGTCAACCTCTTTTCCCTTGCGTACAATAAAGGTAAGGAGGTTGACCTATGAAAAAACGTCAATTAGGAAACTCAGATTTGTTTGTGACAGAAATGGGACTTGGCTGTATGTCTCTCGGTACATCTGAAACAGAAGCTATGCGTATTATCGATGAAGCAATCGATTTAGGAATCAATTTTTTTGATACAGCGGATTTATATGATTATGGATTAAACGAAGAATTTGTTGGAAAAGCCTTAAAAGGGAAACGAGACCAAATTGTTCTTACAACAAAAGTTGGAAATCGATGGACAGAAGAAAAAAACGGGTGGTCTTGGGATCCTTCTAAAAGTTACATAAAGGCTGAAGTGAAAGAAAGTTTACGTAGACTTCAAACTGATTATATTGATCTTTATCAACTTCACGGCGGGACGATTGAAGATCCAATAGATGAAACAATTGAAGCCTTTGAAGAATTAAAAAAAGAAGGTATTATTCGTCATTACGGTATTTCTTCTATACGTCCAAATGTTATCCGTGAATATGCTAAACGTTCCAATATCGTTAGTGTGCTAATGGAATATAGCCTTTTAAATCGTCGCCCTGAAGAATGGTTCCCACTTCTAAGTGAACATCAAATTAGCATTATTGCTCGTGGGCCACTTGCAAAAGGAATTTTAACTGATAATAATGCAAGAAAGATAGAAAGAGTAAAAGAAAAGAATTATCTTTCTTATTCTTACGATGAATTATATGCGACACTTGCGAATGTAAAAGAAATAATCGGAGAAAGCTCTTTAACAGGAACAGCTATTCAATATTGCTTACATAACGAAACTGTTGCAGCTGTTATACCTGGTGCAAGCTCTATTGGGCAATTGAAAGAAAATGGCCAGGCTAGTAAACAAACACAGTTAACAACAGCTCAATATATACAACTTCAGCAAATTGCTAAATGTGATACTTACGCTTTACATCGTTAAAAAGACGCTACCATACTGGTAGCGTCTTTTTATAGCGTATCATATTTATCCGGATTCGTTCCTACATGTAAATTACGATTTAACGTATTAATTTGAGTCATCTCTTCTTCCGTTAATGAAAAATCAAAGATAGAAAAATTCTCCTTAATGCGAGATGGTGTAACAGATTTAGGAATCGTCACTACCCCGCTCTGAATATCCCATCTTAATATAACTTGCGCAGGTGTTTTTTCATATTTCGTAGCAATGGCCTGAATAATCGGGTTCTCGAATACTTCCCCGCCTCTCATTAATGGGCTCCATGCTTCCATTTGAATTTGCTCACCTTGACAGAAATTACGCAATTCAAATTGCGCTAACATCGGATGAAGTTCCACTTGGTTGACCATCGGCTTCACTTTACAATTTGGTAATAACAGTTCTAAATGATGTTTATGAAAATTTGAAACACCAATTGCGCGCACTTTACCTTCTTCATACAGTTTTTCTAGCGCTCGGTACGTATCGACATACTTCCCTCTTATTGGCCAATGTATTAAATATAAATCTACATAGTCCATTTGTAATTTCTTTAAGCTTTTTTCAAACGCCTCAAGTGTTTCCTCGTATCCTTGATCGTCGTTCCAAATTTTTGTTGTAATAAATATGTCTTCTCTCGGAATCCCTGATTCACGAACCGCTTCTCCGACACCGCTTTCATTTTCATATACAGTTGCTGTATCAATCGAACGATATCCAACTTCTAACGCTGTTTTTACTGCTTGGTTTTACTTCATCGCCTTCTTTCGCTTTATAAACGCCTAGACCAATCATCGGCATTTTTACGCCATTATGAAGTGTAGTTGTTGGAATGTGCACAGTCGTCTCCCTTTCATTCTTACATTTTTTATAAGCTACCACTTTATTTCAACAAGATTCAACCAAAAAGTCAAAACATATGTACAGTTTACATAATAATTTTATACACTAAAACGCAAACTCAATTATTCATATTTCCTTCTCTCCATTCTTTCGCTTTTTCATCAACACTACGCACAAACTCATTTTTTCCTTCCGTATATAACGTGCCATCATATGTATATTTTTCGGCTAATTCTTTCTTTAAGGTTGCATATGCCTCTGCTTCTTCACAATGAGCCATCATATAATCACGAAACGCTAAATGCCTTACTATCTCAGGATTTCCTTTTTCAAAAACGTGTAAGTGATACGAGCGTTTTTCCTCAGTTCCATGAATAAAATAACGACGTCTTGAAATACCATTTTCCCCTTTTACGATATAACCAAGCTCTTCAAAACGTTCATTCCAATGATCTACTCTGTCGATACACTCTACTTCCATAATCATATCTATAATTGGTTTAGCTGCCAGTCCTGGCACTGATGTACTTCCAATATGATGGACTTTCACCCTTTCTGGCATCGCCGATTTTAATCGTTCGGCCTCTATTTGAAATTTTTCATTCCAATGATTTTCATGCGGAACGACTACAATTTTTCTCATTAAAACTCCCCTTTTCTTACAAGCTCGTCAAAAAAATGATCAGCGGTATGCACTGATCATTTTTTATATTATTTAAAGTTTTTCCAAGTAAGGCTACTTTCACTTAACAGTTCTTCAAATGATTTATTTTTTTCACGTTCTTTTTGTTCTCGGCGCTTTCTTTCCAGTTCAGCTGCCTCTTTTTCTTCTTCTCTCACTTGCAATTCTTTCTTCTTATTCTTTAATTGCTGCATGAGTGAATCATTTAATTGATCACCTAATGTAAGCGACTCTTTCTCTGGTCTATTCACTTGCGATTGTCTTTGCATTTGTCTTTGTTTCTTTTTCTTCATGCTACTCACCTTTTACTTTTTTCTCCATTATAGTAGATATACAATGAACTCGACAATAAAAAAGGTTCGTTACTCTATCATTCACTTTTTGTAAATATGTTAATTTTTCGAAAAAACTAAATTTTTATATAGATATAATCCTATGAATCTATTAAAATTATGTCGTATGATGTCAGATTATAAAAAAGGAGAATTAAATTATGTGGAAAAAAATCATTCCTGCTGTTGCCGTTTTAAGCACCATTACTTTTTCAAGCGTATTTGCCGCTCCCCCATCCCAGACTCCAGCTGAACAAAACCGCTACGTAGACGTACAAATGCTTGGTATTAATGATTTCCATGGACAACTAGATACTGTTAAAAAAATTAATAACAAAGAAGCTGGTGGCGCTGAGTACTTAGCTACTTATTTAAAAGAACGTAAAAAACAAAACCCTAATACACTTCTCGTACATGCTGGCGATATTGTCGGAGCTAGTCCACCAGTTTCAGCGTTGTTACAAGATGAACCAACAATTGAATTTTTAAATGACTTAAAATTCGATGTTGGTACAATCGGAAACCATGAATTTGATGAAGGTATCGATGAAATGAAACGCCTCATTTACGGTGGATATCACGAGAAAACAGGTAATTTCAAAGGTGCTAACTTCCCTTATGTCGCTGCTAACTTCTATAACAAATCAACTGGTCGCTTATTTTTACCACCATTTACTGTAAAAATGGTAGATGGTGTTCCTGTAGGATTCATTGGCGTTGTTACAACTGATACGCCAAATGTCGTGATGCCTACTATGCTTAAAAATGTACAGATCACTGACGAAGTAGAAGCAATTAATAAAACAACGCAACAATTAAAGCGTCTCGGTGTTAAATCCATCGTCGTCCTTGCCCATGTCGGCGGAACAACTGATGAGTCTGGCGTGACAAATGGAGACCTTACTCGAATTGCAAATGAAACAGACTCGGAAGTTGATGTTATTTTCGGTGGACATAGTCACACGTATGTAAATGGTACTGTAAATAATAAACTAATCGTCCAAGCGAACTCTTATGGAACAGCTTTCTCAGACGTAGATGTAACAATTGATCGTAAAACAAAAGATATTGTAAAGAAAAAAGCTGAAGTGATTACAACATATCATGAAGGTGTGGAACCTGATAAACAAGTAAAACAAAAAATAGATCAATATAAAGAAACAATCGCACCACTTGTAAATGAAGTTGTAGGAAAATCTACAGCACCTATCGACCGTAAACAAAATGATGCTGGTGAATCTACTCTTGGGAATGTAATTGCCGACGCACAGCGTCAAACGATGCAAGCTCAAATCGCACTTATGAATCCTGGTGGCATTCGTAATGACTTAGATGCTGGCGATATTACTTGGGGCGAATTATATGGCATTCAGCCTTTTGGAAACCAATTGATTAAAGTAGATTTAACAGGTCAAGATATTCGCGACATTTTAAATCAACAATGGCAAAAAGGAACAACAAGAATGCTTCAAATTTCAGGTATTCAATATACGTGGGATGCAAATAAACCAAGCGGTGAAAAGGTTACGAATATACGCTTAACAAATGGCGAAGAGTTATCTCCATCTAAAACGTATAGCGTAGTTGCGAATGCTTTCTTAGCTTCTGGCGGTGACGGATTCGTATCATTTAAAAATGGGAAGAATTCAGAAACTGGTCCAAACGACTTTGAAGCGCTAGTCGATTATGTAAAACAATTAAAAGAACCAATTCAGCCAGTTATTGATGGAAGAATTCAAAAGATAAATTAAGTATTTCCCTAATATGCGACCCAGATTTTTATTGTAAAGGATACGCACTTATACTTAATCCACAACATTAGTAAAACCTAAAAAGGATACTCGTTCTTACAATGAACATAGTATCCTTTTCTTTAGTTATCAAAATGTGATGTTTGGTTAAAATCATATTGTTGTAAAAATTGTTGTAACGCCTCTTCTACAAGTTTAGATTTTTGAATTCCTTTCGCTTCTGATATAATGTCTAGTTTTGCTAATATTTCTTTATTAATAGAAAAGGTACGTTTCTTTTTTTCTGTACTTATACTCATAATGGGCACAATTACTTCTTCTCTCTTTCTTAATAACTCATAAATACTTTGTAATTGCTCATAAATTAATAATTGATAATCCGTTGTCGCATATTGAAGGGCTGTCGCTTCTTGGAGTTGTAAGTGACGCGGTTCTTCTCCATCTCCTACAAAAATACGTTTCTTCTGTTCTCCATCATATTCGTATCCAATCAATCTTAATTTCTTTGATAATGTATATGGGCTTATTTCAAGACGTTTTGCTATAATAGCGATGGATTCACGTCTATTTAAGCAATCTATAATTTCTCCAATCGTCACAATTTCCCTCCTCCCGTGTTGAAATGACACTAGTATGGTATGTTACAATGATTTTCTAACAGTATATGCAAAACGAATAGCCTGTGCGATTCATACGATTTCAGAAAAGGAGGATTTCCATATGCTTTTTCGTAGCTATACCCCACAGTTTTATAATGAAAATAAACAACTCATTCCTAATAGTATTGCTACGATGGAAAGCGTTATGATCCATAATCGAAAACAAACTCTCCTTATGCGCGGGCAAAACATAGAGCAGCCAATTTTATTATGCTGTCATGGCGGACCTGGCATGGCACAAATTGGATTTATTCGTCATTTTCAAAAAGAATTGGAGAAACACTTCATCGTTATTAATTGGGATCAGCGCGGGGCAGGTAAATCCTTTTCAATGAAAGATTTCGGAGCAAATTTTACAATCGAACAATTCGTTTCCGATGCAAAAGAAGTGATTCAATATGTACTTAAAAAGTTCAATAAACAGAAACTATTTCTCGCTGGTCATTCTTGGGGAAGCATTATTGGGCTTAACATAGCACATCAATATCCACAGTATATCGAGGCTTACATCGGTATTGGGCAGATTGTACATATGAAACAAAACGAAGAATTGCTATATCAGCATTTAATTCGTTCTGCAAAAAAACATGATCATAAAAAAGCATTAGCGTCCCTTTTGAAATTAGGCAAACCACCATTTTTAGATACAAGACGCCTTATTATTCAAAGAAAGTGGCTTGGCACATTCGGCGGAGCAATCCAAAACGGATCTTCCTTTTCTTTCATACGAAAAGGCTTCTTTTCCCCTGAATATACGCTATTAGATTGGTTCAAGTTTCTCGCAGGAAATTTAAAATCTGGCGTTTTATGGGAAGAAATGTTGACAATCGATTTCTTTTCTTCTATTTCAAGCTTATCTATTCCGGTTTATTTTTGTTCTGGTCGCTATGATTATCAAACTCCTTATGCTCTCGTTCAGGAATATTGTGATGTGATAGAAGCCCCCATAAAAAAAATGATTTGGTTCCCAAATTCAGCACATTCTCCTGATTTAGAAGAACCAGAATTATTCGCCAATTCTTTACAATCAATTAAACAAGAGCTAGCTTTTCAACATTAGTAACAAAAGGCTCTTTTACATTTCATAGAAAACAATTTATAATAATATGTCGCAACTATGTATAAATCTAGCAAAGTGCTTCATATTTACTTGCCTTAACACAATAAAATTTTAGGGAGATTACATTTATTATGAATGCTGTACTCGTCGCAGTAGCAGTTATGCTATTGCTTAGTTTGTTACGTGTCCAGGTCATTGTCGCCATCATTGTTGGAGCTTTAACAGGCGGAATTATCGGTGGACTCGGTATTTCAGAAACTATTAACACTTTTACAACTGGCCTTGGAAACAGTGCTCCAATCGCTTTAAGTTATGCAATGCTTGGCGGTTTCGCTATTTCCCTTTCCAAAACAGGACTTCCAGATGCCATGATTCAAACTGCACTAAAATGGATTGGCAATGAACAAGACACGAAAAAACAAGTTTATTCTAAAATACTTATTTTATTCATCATTTTAACGATGGCTTGTTTCTCACAAAATGTGATTCCTGTTCATATCGCTTTCATCCCTATCTTAATTCCAGCACTTTTAAAAGTATTAAATGAGCTGAAAGTGGATCGCCGACTTGTTACATGTATTATTACATTCGGATTGATTACTCCTTATATGTGGATTCCAGCAGGGTTCGGAAAAATTTATCATGACGTATTGCAAACAAATGCTGCGCAAAGTGGTCTTACATTTGATGTCGCACTTATTCCAAAAGCAATGACTATTCCAGCAATCGGTATGATTATTGGATTATGTGTAGCGGTATTCATTACGTACCGGAAACCTCGTACGTATGAAACAGAACAAGTTCATACTACCTCAAATGAAATCGTTCCCTATACAAAACGTAGCATTACTTTCGGATTGTTATCTATCATAGCCACATTAACTGTTCAATTAGCAACAGAATCAATGATTTTCGGTGCTTTAGCGGGGATTATCGTCTTATCAGTAAGTGGTAGTCTACCTCTTAAAGAAGCAGATGCGATATTAACAAGCGGAATGCGCATGATGTCCTTTATCGGTTTTGTTATGATCGCTGCCGCTGGATTTGGCGCTGTTCTTCGAAAAACAGGACATGTTGAATCTCTTGTGCAAACGAGTGCACATATAATTGGAAATAACAAACCACTCGCTGCATTTCTTATGCTTGTGATTGGACTTCTCGTTACGATGGGAATTGGTTCATCCTTTTCAACCATCCCTATTTTAACAACAATTTTTGTGCCTCTTTGCATGCAGCTTGGATTTAGTCCAATGGCCACAATTGCAATTATCGGTACAGCTGGAGCGCTAGGCGATGCGGGATCTCCAGCATCAGATAGTACACTTGGGCCAACATCCGGTTTAAATGCTGATGGTCAACACCATCATATATGGGATACATGTGTACCAACTTTTCTGCATTATAATATACCGTTACTTATATTCGGCTTTATTGCCGCAATTACATTATAAAAGGTGCGTTTTATACGCACCTTTTACTTTTTTATTTTTTCTTTTAATTGTTGTAAAGCTATTTTCCCATTTTCTTCGGCGCAACTTTCAATTTTCATGAGTGACGAGCCTATCCATTCACTGTCTATGCTCCCGTTCGGTCCAATAATTTTCAACTTATCCGGTATACGGATATTGAAATTTTTCGCTGCTTGAATTAACTCAAAAGTAACCTTTTCACTTGAAGTTACAATTCCATCTATATACGGGTAAGTTTGTAAGAATGTAATAAACTGTTTATTCGTATACCCTTGTACACATACTTCTCGATAAGAGATCCCTTCCTCCCAAACAGCGTCTAAAAATCCTGATATGCGCTCTTCCATTTCTTCACTATCTTCTCCCTCATCGAAATAAGCAAGAAATTGACAGCCTTTTTCTTTTAATAAAGAAACCGTTCTTTGTCCACTTTCATAATAATTTGCATGGGATTTTTGTTCATCAATCACAACAAACGGAAGTGGAATTTCTCCTATACTTTTAAAAACGGATCTTGTTAAAATAACACCTGCAACGTTATTTTCCTTCAACATATATATGTATCTATCTTTATTCTCTATATTACAAACAATGATTTGATATCCTTCTTTATATGCTATTTCCTCAATACAATGTAGCAAAGGGATGTTTGATAGGTCATATAGATTATCTACAAGTAATGCAATTATCGTTGAATTCTCTTTAAATAATGGCTTTGCTGCATTATTTGGCCTATAACGTAATTCCCCAATTGCTTCCTTTACTTGTTTTACTGTGTCCTCATGAACGTATCCTTTTTCATTAATAACTCGTGAAACGGTTGCGACTGAAACACCTGCCAATTTTGCAACATCACGTATAGTTGCCACATCGTCACCCCTTAATATGGTAATAGATTACAATTTTACGGTAACCTAAATTACAATATTCGTCAAGGTTAATAACTTATATTTCTGAAAATTGTTACATCAATTTATTAAACGATACTCCAACTGTATTTCATGTAAAATTGGGATGTTATCATATCCGATACGCGGAATTTCTTTCTTTATTTTTCGTGCCTCTTCCACTGCATTCACATATAAATTAGTCATCACAAAATTACGTTTTTGATAAAAACGTAACGCATTCATATTATCATTTGTTGTTATGAGCCAAACCCGCCCGCACCGTTCTTCTTCTGCAAATTGTAATACACAATCTACAAGTTTCGTCCCTATTCCTTTTCTTTCTTCAAAGCTATCTAACGATACAATTTCACAAATATTTCCGGTCACTTCATACGTTATAATTCCGATTATTCTGTCATCCAAGAGCGCAACAAATCCTGGCAACTCTTCTAACTGATGCCCCTTACCACGTGAAACCATCAATGAACTCCCCCAGTTCTCACACATGAACATTCGGATTGTTTCTTTCATCGCTGGCGTAATTTTTTGTATATACACCATTTCCTATTTCTCCCCTTTTCTATCATTGTGATACAATGTAAGTGTATCACATGTAACGGTATTTGGAGGATGAGGTAAAGTATGAAACGTTTTTTTGTAGCATTGTTTACTATACTAGGTGCGATAACTGCCCTTGGGATTTTCTTTACAAATAAAGTGATGTACTTAAAGAAAAAAACAGAGGAAGAAGTACTCGAAAGAGAAACGAAAAAACATTTTCGTTTAGAGGATTTTGATGCTCTTCATAAAGAAGAAATTCATATTCCTTCGCAATTCGGATATGATCTTCACGGATATTACATTCCTGCTGGTCATTCCAATAAGTTTATGATTTTTTGTCACGGCGTAACTGTAAATAAAATGAACTCTGTAAAATATGCAAGGTTATTTTTAAACAGAGGGTATAATGTCGTTATTTATGACCATCGTCGTCATGGTAAAACTGGCGGAAAAACAACAAGCTATGGATACTATGAAAAACATGATTTAAAATCTGTAGTTGACTGGCTAAAAAGTCGCTTTGGAACAAATATAACACTCGGTATTCATGGTGAATCTATGGGAGCTGCAACACTTCTTCAATACGCAGGACTTGTAGAAGATGGTGCTGATTTCTATATTGCAGATTGTCCTTTTTCTGATTTCTACGGGCAATTACAACACCGTTTAAAGGTTGAATTCCATTTACCTAAATGGCCTTTATTACCTTTAGCAAATGCTTTTTTAAAAGTACGTGACGGTTATACGATTCGCGAAGTTTCACCAATCGATTGTATAAAAAATATTAATAATCCCGTCCTCTTTATTCATAGTAAAGATGATGATTATATTTTAGCTGATATGACGAAATCACTATATGAAGCAAAAGAAAACAATAAACAACTTTATATTGCAGAACGCGGTGCACACGCTTGCTCTTATAACGAAAATAAAGAAGAGTATGAAGCAGCCGTTGATCAATTTTTAAACTCATATGTAAAAGAAACAAAAAACAGGCTTGCATAAGCCTGTTTTTTTATTGCGCTAAAACGTCTGTAACTTGTTCCATATTTACAGAAATCCATTGCATTGCATCATCTAACGTTGGAAATTCTGTCGTTTGAAATGTTACTTCATCTTGAAGTAACCAAACATCCTTTGCCTCTTGCCCTACACCTGCAATGGACCAATGTAACAAACTATATGGATGATTATCATTCAAAAATGATGCCCACGTGCGCTCATTTGCAATGTTTCGTAATGTATGTAATTGTTTATCCATCTCTCGTCACCTTACTCTAGTCAGTTATAAAAAACATTATAACACTCTCTTCTCTCCCAAAGAAAGTGCTCATTTTATATTGTCAAGTACTTCTCTTAATTATATGATGAAATTAAGCGTTTGGGAAGGAGGGATAGCGTTGGCGAAAGTACAAATTAAAGTAAATGATAATGGCTCTTTTCGCGTTACAGGGGACGTGGAATTAGTCGATTCACAAGGGAATGTATTCCCAGCAAAACCGGCATTTTCTTTATGCCGTTGTGGTTTATCAAAAAATATGCCTTATTGCGATGCTTCGCATAAAGGGAAATTCGAGTCTGTCGTTAGAGCACCAGAGGCAGAATAATTTTACATGTGACATGCACATTTTTTTGTGCATGTTTTTTCTTTTCATTAACTCTCGTCCCCCTTTTCCTTACAACATTCCTCGTACTTTTGTCCTCATTCCAACTTACATATATTTTCACACAATTCTTCACATTCGAATATTTTTTTCTAGCCTTTTATTTTTTTTGTGCTATAATTTGAGCAAACAACATCCTTCGGGGTCGGGTGAAATTCCCAACCGGCGGTGATGAAGTGCAAACTTCTAAGTCCGTGACCCGTTTTCAACTCGAAAACGGTGGATCTAGTGAAACTCTAGGGCCGACAGTATAGTCTGGATGGGAGAAGGATATGTTTTCTAGTAATTTTATATAGCGAATACACTTTTATTTCAGTATGCATATTTTTAAAGTTTCGTTTTGAATCTTTATATATGTTTTATTTTGTATACTTATGTTTCTATACTGAAATAAAAAGATACGACTAGCGTTTGAAAAATTCGATATTTTTGCTAGGTTTTTTCCTTATGCAAAAATACCAATCAACGTTAGGTTTCTTTCCTGTACTTTCGTATTCGAACTATATTTCTAGAAATCACGTCTCCCAAACCCCAAGGATATAAAATCCTTGGGGTTTTTTGATTTTTTCAGGAGAGGTGAAGAGAATGACAGATCAAGAATATATGAGGATTGCCCTACAGTTAGCAGAAGGGACATCTGGACAAACAAGTCCAAACCCTATGGTTGGTGCTGTTGTTGTAAAAGAAGGAAACATCGTCGGTATTGGCGCTCATTTACGTGCTGGTGAAGAACACGCAGAAGTTCACGCTCTTCATATGGCTGGTGAAAAAGCAAAAGGAGCTACCGTGTATGTAACACTTGAACCGTGTAGCCATTTTGGAAAAACACCACCTTGCTGTGAATTACTCATCAAAAAAGAAGTTAAGCGCGTTGTAATCGCTACTCTTGATTGTAATCCGCTCGTTTCTGGTAATGGAAAAAGGAGATTAGAAGAAGCTGGAATCGAAGTAACGACTGGTGTTCTTGAAGCGGAAGCAGTTTTACTAAATCGCTACTTTTTTCACTACATGAAAACGAAACGTCCATTTGTAACAATAAAAACAGCAATGAGCTTAGACGGAAAAACAGCGACTGTCACTGGTGAAAGTAAGTGGATTACAGGTGAAGCAGCACGAGCAGATGTTCACCAATATCGCCATACACATGATGCAATTCTCGTTGGAGTGAATACAGTTATAGCTGATAATCCGCATTTAACAACAAGAATTCCTAACGGGGGTAAACATCCTATACGCGTTATTTTAGATACCCATTTACGAACACCACCATCTTCTCATGTCATAACAGATGGTTTAGCACCAACATGGATTTTTGTCGGTAAGGGTGTAAATAGAGAGAAAATAGCTTCTTATGAATCTGAAAATATAGTGATATTCCAAATGAAAACGAAGCAAATTGAAATTGAGGACCTCCTTTCCTTGCTTGGAGAGAAGCAAATTCTTTCTCTATTCGTTGAAGGTGGTCAAACAGTTCACGCAAGCTTCTTACAAACAAAGCATCTCAATGAAATTGTAACTTATATAAGCCCCAAATTAATTGGCGGGAAAGATGCCCCTACTTTATTTGGGGGAAATGGTTTCGCAGCATTACATGATGCACTTTCCTTGGAAATTCAAGAGATGAAACAAGTTGGTGATGATATAAAAATCGTTGCGAATGCCCGAAGTGAGGTGACGGAATGTTTACAGGAATTGTAGAAGAATTAGGAACGATTGCAAACATGCAACAAAGCGGAGAAGCGATGAAGTTAACGATCCATGCGAATAAAATTTTATCAGATGTTCACTTAGGTGATAGTATCGCGGTTAACGGTATTTGCTTAACTGTAACGAGTTTCACAACAGCTTCATTCACAGTGGACGCAATGCCTGAAACGATGCAATCAACATCACTTCGCATGCTTACACAACACTCTAAAGTAAATTTAGAGCGGGCGATAGCTGCAAACGGACGATTCGGTGGGCATTTCGTTTCAGGACATATTGATGGCATCGGAACGATATTAAACAAAAAACAGCACTATAATGCCGTCTATTACAAAATAGCTATTGCTGATGAATTGCTGCGCTATTGTTTGCATAAAGGTTCCGTTGCTGTTGATGGAACGAGTTTAACAATATTTGATATAGACGAATCTTCCATCACAATCTCACTCATCCCGCACACAGTAAGTGAATCTGTTATCGGAGCAAAGAATGCCGGTGACATCGTAAACATTGAGTGTGACATGATCGGTAAATATATCGAACGCTTTATTTCTAAACCTGTAAAACGAACAGGTTCAATGAGCGAAAGCTTTTTACAAGAAAACGGATTTCTATAAGGGGGAAGCATTATGTTTCATCGTATTGAAGAAGCTCTAGAAGATTTAAAACAAGGAAAAGTCGTTATCGTATGCGATGATGAAAACCGTGAAAATGAAGGCGACTTTATCGCTTTAGCAGAGTATATTACACCAGAAACGATTAACTTTATGATTACACATGGGCGTGGTCTCGTTTGTGTACCGATTACGGAAGAATACGCAGAACGTCTACAATTAGAACCAATGGTAGCTCATAATACAGATTCGCATCATACTGCATTTACAGTGAGTATTGATCATGTTTCTACAACAACAGGGATTAGCGCTCACGAACGGGCAACTACGATACAAGAATTATTAAACCCTGCATCAAAAGGTACTGATTTCAATCGTCCTGGACATATCTTTCCATTAATCGCGAAAGAAGGCGGTGTCCTACGCCGAGCTGGTCATACAGAAGCTGCTGTCGATTTAGCCAGACTTTGCGGAGCAGAACCAGCTGGAGTCATTTGCGAGATTATTAATGAGGACGGTACGATGGCACGCGTACCTGATTTACTACAGTGTGCAAAACAATTTGATATAAAAATGATTACAATAGAAGATTTAATTGCTTACCGCCGCCACCATGAAACACTAGTGACGCGAGAAGTGGAAATTACATTACCTACAGATTTCGGTACTTTCCATGCAATTGGCTATTCTAATTCATTAGATACAAAAGAACATATCGCACTCGTAAAAGGTGATATTTCAACAGGAGAGCCTGTACTTGTACGCGTTCATTCAGAGTGCTTAACAGGAGATGTATTTGGCTCGTGCCGCTGTGATTGCGGACCACAACTCCATGCTGCACTTGCTCAAATTGAGCGTGAAGGAAAAGGCGTTCTTCTCTATATGAGACAAGAAGGACGAGGCATTGGCCTTCTTAATAAGCTTCGCGCTTATAAGTTACAAGAAGAAGGATTCGATACTGTAGAAGCAAACGAAAAACTTGGGTTCCCAGCTGATTTGCGTGATTACGGTATTGGTGCTCAAATTTTAAAAGATTTAGGTTTACAACATTTACGATTATTAACGAATAATCCACGAAAAATTGCTGGCTTACAAGGTTACGATTTAGAAGTAATCGAGCGTGTACCATTGCAAATGCCAACAAAAGAAGAGAATAAAACGTATTTACAAACGAAAGTAAACAAATTAGGACATTTACTAAACTTATAATTAAGGGAGAGGTTTATTATGGTATTCGAAGGTCATTTAGTTGGTACAGGATTAAAAGTTGGGGTTGTTGTTGGACGTTTTAATGAATTTATTACAAGTAAGTTACTCGGCGGAGCTTTAGATGGATTAAAGCGTCACGGTGTAGAAGAAACTGATATCGATGTTGCTTGGGTTCCTGGCGCATTCGAAATTCCTTTAATCGCTAAAAAGATGGCTAATAGCGGAAAGTATGATGCTGTAATTACGTTAGGTACTGTAATTCGTGGTGCTACAACACATTACGATTACGTTTGTAATGAAGTAGCAAAAGGAGTTGCATCTTTATCACTACAAACAGACATCCCAGTTATTTTCGGTGTATTAACGACTGAAACGATCGAGCAAGCGATTGAACGCGCGGGCACGAAAGCAGGTAATAAAGGCTATGAATCCGCCGTTGCTGCGATTGAAATGGCTCATTTATCAAAACAATGGGCATAAAAAATAAAAAAGAGGCTGCGGCCTCTTTTTTATTTTTTTACTTTTTTCCGTACATCTTTTATTAATTCATCCATTGTTTTTCCTTCTGTTTGTATACGAAGCGTTTGTGCTGTTCTCCATACATTCTCTCTTTTCTTCGCTTCTTCTATAATAGTAATTTCTTTTCGCACTTCCTTTAAATCTTTCCCTTCTGTTTTCAATCCAAAATGTTCAGCTTTCGTTCGAAAATGTTGTTCAATTCGTTGTTGCATTTCTTTTTGTTCAGGATTTTCGGCAGCCTTAACTGGATCAGCACTTATTGCTTTTAGTAAAATTAGACAAGTCATAATCGCTAATATATATTTGTGCATGTAAAATCCTCCAACCCAATATAAATTACATATTTACTATGTACAATTGGGGCTTGGAAAATTCGTCCACCAAAATTCTTTTTTCCGCTCAAAAACCAATAGTATCAAGCTTTCACAACTATTTATTACATTTTATTTACAAAAAAAGCAAACCCTTTTACAAGTTTGCTTTTTATCTATCTTATAATGCACATTCTTCAATCTCAAACCCTAAATCTTCAATCATACCCCAGTCTGCAGTCGGTTCTTGTCCAGCTGTCGTTAAGTAATCTCCAACAAAAATAGAATTTGCTGCAAATAAACCGATTGGCTGCACAGAGCGTAAATTGATTTCACGTCCTCCTGAAATACGAATTTCTTTCGTTGGGTTTACAAAACGCATCATCGCCAGTACTTTTAAACATTCTATCGGCGTTAATTCTTTTTGTCCTTCCAGCGGCGTACCCTTTACAGCAACAAGGAAATTACATGGAATTGAATCTGCATCTATACGTTGTAATTCAAATGCAATTTCAGCACGTTCTTCTATTGTCTCCCCCATTCCAAAAATTGCCCCAGAGCATGGTGAAATGCCTGCTTGTTTCGCTTTTTGAACTGTATCAACACGATCGTCATACGTATGAGTGGAGCAAATACTTTCGTAATTATTTGCATGTGTATTTAAGTTGTGATTATAACGATGTACACCCGCTTCTGCTAAACGTCCTGCTTGATCTTCGTTTAAGAAACCTAAACAACAACAAATCTTCAAATCTGTCGTTTCACGAATCTCCTTAACTGCTCCAATTACGTGATTCACCTCTTTATCCGTCGGGCGACGACCAGATGCTACAATACAATATGTACCCGCTTTACGGCGAATTGCTTCGTGTGCTCCTTCTACAATCTTTTCCTGCGTTAGCCATGCATATTTATCAATCGGCGCCTCTGAAATAATAGACTGTGAACAATATCCGCAATCTTCAGGACATAATCCAGATTTCGTATTAATAATCATATTCAATTTTACTTTCTTACCAAAGTGATGATGGCGAATGATGTAAGCTGCATTCATAATTTCTAACACTTCTGTATCATCAGCTTCTAATATTGCAATTGCATCCTCTTTCGTAATCATTTTCTCTTCTACTACGTCATGTGCAAGTTTTTTCCAATCCCTTTTTGTTTGTACTTGTTTCATTTCATCTCTTCCCCTCTTTTGTTATATGCATAAATAAAGCATGATACGTCGCCATTATCCCTTCATTTTCCGTGAAGTCTCTTTCGTATATGCGAAGCATCGCACGAAAGAGTGAGGGACTTTGACAATATGATTCTTCATTACTATTGGTCGCTCCTACTTTTCGAATAGAGTGTAGAAACTCCCTAACTTCTGTAAATCTCTCTATGTAACATGTTTCAGAAACATGCACATCCCCTGTTTCTATTTCACACATATGGCGCAACTGATTTTTCGAATAAAAAAGTTGCCCAATCGATGTTTCATTTTGTATATTTTTTTCTTCTTTCGCCCGCTGGAACGAAGCATGCAATTCTTGAAATGTTTCATGTCCAAACGTTGAAAAGAGTAATATCCCATCTATAGACAAATGATGAAATAAATTTCTTATCACTTGTTTTAAATCATTTAGCCATTGAAATGTGGCATTTGAAATAATGACATCATATGTTTCTTCTAGTCGTAATCTTTCGATATCCTCACAGTAAAACGTTACATTTTTCACATTTTGTCTAGTTTTCGCAACTGCAATCATACTTTCAGCAAAATCAATGGCTGTAATATGTGCTTTCGGAAATAAGTTTGATAATTGCTCTGTAACATATCCTGTTCCGCATCCAAGTTCTAAAATACGTATCGATGAATTTGCACTATATCGCCGATTCAATGTAGAAAGTAATGAATGTGCCATCTTTTTTTGTACATTTGCATATTGATCGTAGGATACAGATGCCGCGTTAAACCGTTTTTGAAGTAACGTTTTGTTGATCATGTCGTATCCCCTCTACAAATTGAATTATCTCATTTCCGCAATATTCGAAATTCGTTACGCATAATGCGTGTCCAGCCTCACTTACTACCTTGAGCGTGGCAGTCTCATTCTCAGCCATACTACGCGCTGCAGACAATGGACAAATTACATCCTGCTCTCCGTGAATAAGTAGTATAGGGACTTTAATTTCTTTCAGTTCTTCTCTCATATCTGCTTCTATTAAATACTCCAAACCTAATTGCAAAGACTGAATAGAATCACCTTTAAAGCGTTTTATCATATCTTCAAACCTTTTATTCTCTTTCAGCTCATCTTTTGTAAACATATTTTCATAAAACCGCTTGAGCGTATCTTCTTTCTTTCTCGCTAAATTCTTTTTCAGCCGTTCTACATGCAGAGTATTCCATCCACTCGTATAATCGCTCGTATTTGTAAATTTGGCAGTACCACCAATTAGTACGATACCTTTTGCCTTAACCTTTTTATGAGCTTGAACTGCTGCTAACGCTCCTAGTGACCATCCAACTAAAATTACATTTTCATCTTTTGCTACATCTATTATTCGCCCCGCAAATTCACTTTGTTCTTTCACATTACGCCAATTGATACATTGAACAGAATATCCTTTAAAATACGGCAGAACTAAAGTCCAAACACCTTCTTCCATTCCCCATCCAGGAATAAAAATAACCTTTAGCTCTTTCATACGAAAAACCCCTCTTCTTTACCAATGCGTATAATATGCTGAATAGCCCATTTCAAATCAGCTATTGTATGTTGGGACGTAACTGCAAAACGGACCCGTGAACTATTAACTGGAACCGTTGGTGGACGAATTGCAATTGCTGCAATACCTACCTCTTGCAGCCTTCTACTAAACCGTAAAGCTGCTTCATTTGAACCGACTACAATCGGTACAATATGAGTTGAGCTATTCCCAATATCAAAACCAGCTTCTTGCAAATGTGTCCTAAAATATGCTCCATTCTCTATAAGCCTCTCTCTTCTTTCATTATCTTCTTTCACAATTTCAATTGCTTTTTGCACTGCTCCTAACGTTCCTGGTGGTAAAGCTGTTGTAAAAATAAAGCTTCTCATCATATTTTGTAAATACTCTATATACATTGCATCACCTGTCAAATACGCGCCATAACACCCTAGAGCTTTGCTAAACGTCCCCATATGTATATCAATTTTTTGAGCAATATCTTTTTCTATATGAGACAACCCTGCTCCATCAATTCCATATATTCCACTCGCATGTGCTTCATCGACTATAATGATTGCCCCGTATTTCTCTTTCAGCTCCACTAACTCTCTCAAATACGCAGTATCACCATCCATACTAAAAACAGTATCCGTTACGATTAATTTCTTCTTTTTGGGCGGCGCTGCTTGCAACAGCTTCTCTAAATGATCTAAATCATTATGACGATACCTTTTATGCTCTGCTCCGCTTAATATAATCCCATCAACGATGCTTGCGTGATTTAATTTGTCACTAAACACAATATCGTGACGACAGGCTAATGAAGAAATCACTCCAACATTTGCGGTATATCCACTATTTACAACTAAGGCTTTTTCAGTGCCTTTCCATTCGCATATACTTCTCTCAACCTCTTCATACAGTGAATAATTTCCTACAACGAGCCTTGATGCTGTCGCTCCAGTTCCATATTTTCTTGTGCATGCAATAGCAGCTTCTTTTAACCTCTCATCTCCAGCTAACCCTAAATAATTATTTGACGCTAAATTTAGCATCCTTTTTTCATCTCGAATAAGCCATGTCTCTTCTGCTTGTTCTGTTACATGCAAATTGCGATACTGTCCTTGTTCATTTAATTGTTGCAATTTAGATTGAAGATGTGTGCGCCACGTTTGATTCATTTCGGATGAACTCCTCTAATTTTGAAATCATTATATACTCTTTTGCAGATTCCAAGACTTCTTCTTTTGTAAACGCACCTTCAAAGAATGGTAATAAACCTAAAACCGGTACCCCACTTAGCTCTTCAATCATTTCTTTATTTTCTTGTACTCTTTCCATTTCACATTCTTTGCAGCCGGATAAAATTACACCTGCTACTGTTAAGCCCTGTGCCTTTGCATAAGCAATTGTTAAAACTGTATGATTTACTGTTCCTAATGTAGGGCGTGCGACTATAATAAGAGGAAGCTGTAATTCCTTTGCGAAATCAATTACTAAAGCGTCTTCTGTATATGGAACAGCCAGTCCACCTGCTCCTTCTACAAATAGGCTATTAAACTCTTTCAATCGTTCATTATAATGATCCATAATGTCTTTTAAATGTACTACTCTTCCAGCTCTTTTCATGGCAAGTCTCGGAGCAAGAGGTTCTTCAATAGAATAAGGGCAAATTTCATCTTCTTTTGTTGGTACACCCGATAATGCTTTTAACCTTGCTGCATCTCCCTCTGGATTTGATGCAACATGTCCACTTTGCAACGGTTTATATACCCCGATGTTATATCCCAATTCTCTAAATACACCTGCTAATGCACCCGCAACTACAGTTTTCCCCACTTCAGTATCCGTTGCTGTAACAAAAAAACCGCCCATTATTCTCCCTCCGTAACATCCGAGATTGCTTTATACAAAATACGTAACATATCATCAATCTCATCAATTGTAGAAGCAAGAGGAGGCATAAATACAATCGTATTACCGAGTGGTCGCAAAATCATGCCCAGCTCTCTTGAACGTTTACATACTTGAACACCGACTCTCTCTGTCCATTCAAACGCTTCTTTCGTTACTTTATTCTTCACAAGTTCAATTCCAACCATTAACCCGCACTGACGAATATCCCCTACATGTTTATACGCAAAGAGCGATTCTAATTGCGTCGCTACATATTCTGTCTTACTTGCCACTTCTTCTATTAAATTTGTTTTCTCGTATAGCTCTAGATTCGCAATGGCTACCGCACACCCTAACGGATTCCCTGTATAACTATGACCGTGGAAAAATGTTTTTTGTTCTTCATAGTCTCCTAAAAAGGCATTATAAATTTCATCTGTCGTTACGGTGATTGCAACTGGTAAATATCCACCTGTTAAACCTTTTCCGGCTGTTAAAATGTCCGGCGTTACATTTTCATGTTCACATGCAAACATTTTCCCGGTACGCCCAAATCCAGTCGCTACCTCATCTGTAATAAATAAAACATTATATTTTGTACATAAATTACGGAGCCCTCTTAAGTATCCTTTTGGCATTGTAATCATACCGCCAGCACCTTGCATTAAAGGCTCTACAATAATCGCCGCAATTTCTTCATGCTTTTCTTTCAGCAGCTCTTCCATTTCTTCTAAATGTTTTTTCACAATTTCCTCCTTATTATTTCCATAAGGAGAACGATATGTATATGGATACGGCATTTTAATTGCCTCAAATAAAAGTGAACTATACACTTGGTGAAACAAGTCTATCGCTCCTACTGAAACAGCTCCAATTGTATCACCGTGATACGCTTCTTTTAATGTAACAAATCTTTGTTTCTTCGGTTTTCCTTTATGCTGCCAATATTGAAAGGCCATCTTAATTGCAATTTCAACGGCGCTGGAACCGGAGTCTGAATAGAATACTTTCTTCAAACCTTCTGGCACAACTTCAATTATTTTTTCTGCTAATAAAATAGATGGAACGTTAGCAAGTCCTAACATAGTAGAATGGGCAATTTTATTTAATTGCTCACGAATTGCTTCATCTAATTCTGGTACTTGATGTCCGTGAACATTTAACCAAATAGATGAAACACCATCCCAATATTCATTTCCATTTACATCGTATAGCTTTCTTCCCTCTCCACGTTCAATAATGACAGGGTCTTCTTCTAAATAATCTTTCATTTGTGTAAACGGATGCCATACATAAGCTTTATTTTTCTCCGATAATTCTTCATATGTATAAGACGATTTTTCAGTCGTATTACTATTAACAGTCACAATTGTCACCCCTAATGTTAACTAATTTATAAATAAAGTTAACATTAAATTTAAATGACTGTCAATTATTTTTAAATCAAATAGTTCTTAAAAAAGAACAACTTATCATACGATAAGTTGTTCTACTTTCCGTGTTGTACCTTTCCAATTTCTAAAATAATCTCTTCATCTTTTTTTCCTTCTGTATCAATTCCAAGTTGTTTTGCATGTTCAATTAATAAATCATGGCGCTTCTCAAATCTTGCGGTATTTACTTCTTTCGTAACCTCTTCTTTTGTTTTCCCTTCAGTAGAAACTCCTAGTTTCTCAGCTGCTTTTTCCATCGACTTCTTCTCTTCCGTTTCTTTCGCTTTCTTCACTTCTAACTGCTGTATTTGCTTTTGTTTCGCCTGCTCTGATTCAGCTGCAAAAGCTGTGTAAATTCCAGCACTTCCGCCAATGACTAGTAAGGTGGTAAAAAGAATTATTTTTTTCTTCACTCTTTCCTCCCCTTTCAAATTCATTATAACGTACAAATTTAGAACATTAAAAACATTTAACCTTTATTTCCCTAAAAAAATATTGAACATTTTTATTGACATATAAGATGAAAATGTGATAAAAATTTAACTAACATCATATGAATCGGCATTGATAGGATTTAGTAGTATTTCGATTTCTGATTTCAGAGAGCTGGTGGTCGGTGCGAACCAGTACAGAGCGAATTATGAATTACCCCCTGGAGCTTCTTTTGCGAAACGTAAGGAGTAGTGAAAGACGGTTATAGACCGTTATATCTAAAGAGTGGTGAAACGAAACTGTTTCACAATTTAGGGTGGTACCGCGAATTTTTCGTCCCTGCATATATTGCAGGGGCGTTTTTATTTTATTAGCGCATATCATACGACCCTTTATTTTGTGATACATTCATTTCACAAGCTAGGGTGGTACCGCGATATCTTCGTCCCTGCATAATTATATGCAGGGACGTTTTTTTATCCAATCATTTCCGTATCATATTGAAGGACCAACAATTACCGATAATTTGTCATAAAATTCTAAATTTTAGAAGGAAATACACAATATTGGCGAATTTTATATAAAAAAGAGCTATTTTAAATTACTTAGGAGGGGAAAACAATGGTTTCAAAAATTGAATCTGTTCTTTTAACATTATTTATCTTTTTCTGTATTGGCTTTAGTGTTATTCAATTAGAAGTTTCACCACACATCCCAATTTTATTTGGTATCGTTCTTTTATTAGCATTTGGATTTATGAAAAAAATCTCTTGGTCTACTATGGAAAAAGGGATGATCAGTAGTATTTCAGCTGGTATTCCATCTATTTTTATTTTCTTGCTTGTAGGCGTATTAATTAGTGTTTGGATCGCTGCTGGAACAATTCCAACTTTAATGGTATACGGCTTCCAGCTTGTATCTCCAAAGATTTTCGTTCCAACTGTTTTTGTTGTTTGTGCAATTGTTGGAACAAGTATCGGTAGTGCCTTTACAACTGCCGCAACTGTAGGACTTGCCTTTATGGGTATGGGTAGTGCTCTCGGATACGATCCAGCTCTAATCGCTGGTGCAATTATTTCTGGTGCATTCTTTGGAGATAAAATGTCTCCTTTATCTGATACAACGAACTTAGCTCCTGCTGTAACGGGTGTAGATTTATTTGAGCATATTCGTAACATGCTTTGGACAACAGTTCCAGCTTTCATTATTGCTTTTATCGCATTTTTCATTTTAGGAGGCGGTACTAGCGGAGACGTTGACTTCACAAACTTTATTAGCACTTTAGAGAAAAATACGACGATTTCTATCGTTACACTAATTCCAATTTTATTACTGTTCCTATTCGCATTTAAAAAAATTCCAGCAGTTCCAACATTACTTGCAGGAATTGTGGTAGGAATTATTATTCTCTTTATTTTTAAACCTAGCACTTCTTTAGCTGATTTAATGAAAATTATGCAAGACGGATACGTTTCTAAAACTGGTATTAAAGACATTGATAGCTTACTATCTCGCGGTGGTCTACAAAGTATGATGATGTCGATTGCACTTATTTTCCTGGCTCTTTGTATGGGAGGATTATTACAAGGAATGGGTATTATTACGCAGCTCATGAATATCATCTCTAGCTTCGTAAAAAATAGCACACGTTTAATTATTTCTACTGCTTCAACTGCAATTGGTGTAAACTTCTTACTTGGTGAGCAGTACTTATCCATCGTTTTAACAGGACAAGCATTTGCTAATAAATACGATGAAGTCGGTTTAGAACGTCGGAATTTATCACGAGTACTAGAAGATGCAGGTACAGTTATTAACCCTCTCGTACCATGGGGAGTAAGTGGTGTATTCTTATCGAACGTCCTTGGCGTTCCGACATTTGATTACCTTCCATTCGCAATTTTCTGTTTAGCTTGCCCAGTCTTAACAATTATTGTTGGTTTCACTGGATTTGGCCTTTCATGGAAGAAAGAAAAAGCTGTAACACTTTCATAATATATTAAAAAGGATTACCTGAATCGGTAATCCTTTTTATATTTCTCCACTATCTATTTGCTTTCTTTCTTCTAAATAACAGAAGTAATCCCGCTCCAACAAACGCCAAGCCTGCTCCAATTGTAGAAGCAACACTTGTACCTGTTTTCGGTAAATCACGGTCTTCTTTATTTTCACTTACAGTTGTTGTTTCTTTTGAGTTTTGATTATCCGTTGTAGTTTGTCCAGATCCTGCATTATTTGCTTCATTTGTTGGTGGTGTCGTTGGATTTTCTCCATT
>NZ_WIPE01000074.1:417158-549434 GCF_009760835.1 Bacillus sp. EE-W1
CTCTCCACCAGTTTCCTTATCATCATCGTTCTTCTTCGTTATATCAATTGCATATTTAGCAAATTCATTTTCAGATGGTCCAACATATGATATTTTCCCATCTTTCTTTATATACTTCTGTGCATTTGGTGAAGAATCGAATGTTGTATGTAATTTATCTGCAACAATCGGTTTAAACGTCCAATTTTTATCTGCTGCTGGATTAATAACTGGTGTTTCTTGCATATACTTCACAATGATTTGACGTGTTTCATCTTGTGATTGGTATACAACTTCGCCTTTACTTACACCTGGGAACGTTTGGCTACTTCCGCGATAGTTATTTGTAGCGACGATGAACTCTTGATTGTCAGCTACTGGCTTACCTTCATATGTCATATTTATAATACGATTCGTATTTGCATTTACAACTTTTCCATCTTTATCGTATTTCGTTGGTTGTGTTACATCAATTTCGTATTTTAAGCCATCTAAAATATCGAAGTTATATGTAGGATAGCTTATATTTACTAACGGCTGTTCTTCTGTTTTCTTTGGATCAATTTGGTTAAACTGACCTGCAGACATTTCAAGCCATTCTTTCACTTGTGCCCCATTTACTTTTACAGCATATAACGTATTTGGATATACGTATAAATCTGCAACGTTTTTAATCGCTAACGTTCCAGCTGGAATATCCGTATAATATGTAGCACCGTTTCGGCCACCTGCTTTAAATGGTGCGCCTGCAGATAAAACTGGAATTCCTTTATATTTGCTATACTGTCCATTTTCAGCAAATAACTTTTCTACATACCATTTTTGTGCATTTGTCACAAGTTGTACAGAAGGATCATCTTGTACTAATGAGAAATAACTATTAATTGGCGCTGTCGTTTTTCCTACAGCTGTATTCACATAATCAATTGTCGCTTGATGATCATCTTTAATTTCATTAACTAATTCTTGATCAGATTGTACTAATGGGTTCCCTTTACTATCAGCAATCGGACGAAGTTGCGGCTTCGATTGCTCTTTTTGTATTTCCCATTTTCCGTTTACCTTTTTCAATTGCATATCAATAATACCTAAGTTACTTCCAAAGACACCAGGCATTACAACTGGAACACCATTAAATACATCCTTCACTTCAGTATGTGAATGTCCCATTAATACTGCATCTACACCAGGAACTTCTGTTAAATAATACGAAGCGTTTTCCATGCCAACGTTGTATCCACTCTTATCAACGCCCGAATGCGCTAGTGCAACGATAACATCTGCACCTTCTGCTTTCATTTTTGGCACCATTTTCTTCGCTGTTTCAACTATATCTTTCGCTTTCACTTTTCCTTCTAAATTTGCTTTATCCCAGTTCATAACTTGAGGTGGAACAAATCCCATTACGCCAATTTTCACTTTTTGTTTTTGTCCTGATTCATCTTCTACTTCTTTTTCAAAAACATGATATGGTTTAAAGTAATTTTGGTCGTTCTCTTCATTAGTATCTTTATCATCTTTATAGACGTTGGAGTTAATAACCGGGAACTCTGTTTTACTAATTACTTTGTTTAAATAGTCTAAACCGTAGTTAAATTCATGATTCCCAAGAGAGATGACGTCATACTTCATTAAATTCATTAAACGATATAATGGATGTGTATAACTAGGATCCACAGGCTTCTTCGGATCATTTATTTTATTCGCTACATAATCTCCAAGTGGTGTCCCTTGCAATGCATCCCCATCATCAAATAGGACAGAGTTCTTCGCTTCTTCACGTGCTTTATTAACAAGTGTTGCCGTTTGCACGAGACCTACTTTATTATCTGTTTTCGTTTGATAATAATCGTAATTCATTAAGTTAACGTGAATATCTGATGTTTCTAGAATTCGTAACTTAACCGTACTCTCCCCATTGTTCTCATCCGCATGAGCTGTTGCTGGCAATACTTGCGGCGCTATTACACCTATAGCAAGAGTTGCTCCAGCTAGCATTTTTTTTGACTTTTTCACAAAAAATCCCCCTTATACAATTACCAAAAATAATGAAATAAACTTCTATTTGCCTCTAACCACATACCTTTTTTCTTCTATTAGAGACAAGATTTTCATTTCATCCTGCGCTAATGAGTAGTCCCCTTAAACGCCTGATTAGTGAAACTTTAATTAGTGGGAAATAAAGCCCTACTCATTAAAATTTCACCTTATCTGACATTATCATATATAATGTACTTTCATATCGTCAATATTTTTTGACATACTTCTACAAATTTTCTGTAAAGTTGTTGTAAACTTTTCATAAACATATAATATGCCCTTACATTGTTAATACTGCTGAATATGATACAATTACCAATTACAAGGAGGATGAATATATGAAAAAAGTCATCTTAACAATTGTTTGTCTCCTCCTTCTAATCATTTCTTATTCTTATTTTGAAAAGAACGATGAGACAAAACAAAATGAACCCGAAGAAAACACAGAAAAAACATCTACTCCAAGTTGGATTGATAAGCAAACAAACGATTCCTTTTATCATCTCGTACTAGGTGATTCACTCGCCAAAGGATATGGATCGACACAAGGGGGATTTGCTGAATTAGCTTCTAGACAAATAGAAGCACAAATTCATAAGCCAATTACAGTAGAAAACCTTGGGATAAACGGTCTTACAACAGATCGTCTCGCTAAAAAAGTGCAATCAGAAGATGTAAAACAAAAAATTAGAGCAGCAAATATCATTACAATTAATATTGGAGGAAATAATTTATTCCGTTTAAATCGTGATGTCGGTGTTATAGATGGTATTAAAATGTTAAATAAAGAAAAAGCTCATTTTGAAGCGGATATAAAAAATATTGTAAAGACAGTTCGAGATCAAAATCCGAACGCTTTACTCATTCTCTCAGAACTCTATAATCCGTTACAACTCGATGACTCCATCGCCAGTTATGCAGATATGTTTTTAGATGGATGGAATGAATCCGTTTATTCCATTTCAAAAGCAAATCAACCATCTATCGTTTTACCAATTCGTAAATTAATATCAAATGATAAAAAAGATTTACTCTTTGACCAAGTGCATCCAAATGATAATGGCTACGCGATTATTGCCGATTCATTTACAAAAAAAGTGTTGGCCTACAAATATTAAAATTTCCATGAAACAATTCTATTTTTATAACATGTCTTTTTTGTTACAATGATAGTGGAAGGGGGCCTTTATATGGAATCACGCGAGTGGGAACGTATTGTTGATCATCTTCTTTCGCTAGTGCCTCTTTTTTATCGCAAATTTATGCTTCCTGGAGAATTTTCTTCTCAAAGACATATGCCGCCATCACATACACAAGTATTGCTACTTCTGCATGAAAATGGTACATTAGCAGTTTCCGAAATCGGCAAGCGGCTAGCGATTTCACGGCCTAACATGACACCTCTATTAAACAAACTGATTCAAGAAGAACTAATAGAGCGTCATTATAGCGAAAAAGATCGACGGGTCATTTTAATTTCCCTAACAGCTGAAGGGAAATTGTTAGTAAATCAGTATCAACAATTCATTTTAGACAAATTAAAAGAAAATTTCCAAACATTATCTGAGGAAGAGCGCGAAAAGCTCATTCACTCTCTTCAAACCATTCAAAATTTAATTTTGAAAACAAACGCATAAAGCTGCTTCTACATAGAAGCAGCTTTATGATTCGTAATAATTACCATAGTATACATTTGAATATGGCCATGTCGTTAAATATGGTTTTTGTTCTTGCGTAGGCTGTTGTTGTGGTATTTGTGGTAATTGCTGCTGCTGATACACTCCAAATTGCTGCCTCATATCATTTACCGGATAATAATTTACATATGGATATACTTGCGGTACGTAATAATAATACATTCATTCTCTCCTCCTTTTTCTTAAACATATTCCAAGGAGAAAATGAATGTGACACTCTTTATATTTGCACGAGTGGTTCTCTCACTCGTTTCTTTCTGTTCTTCAAACGTAGCTTACGGTTCTTTTCATATAAATAATGCACAACAAAATATGAAATTACCCCAAACACAACTCCTATTATCGTCATACCAATTAATACATACACTTCACTCTGTAACAAGCTCTTTAACATTGTGAAAATATGGCTTGAAAACAAGTCAGAGATCGTAAATGGTTCATGATGTATCTTTTTCACATGAAATGGATAAATCATTTTTCCTAACGCATATGCAAATGGAAATAAAAATACTGGTAAAAATGATATTTTCCCAATAATATTGCCAATAACCGCCGCAGGAAAAGATCCCTTTGCCAATCGAACGATCGGATAAAATATTACATATACGAGCGATGCCGTATATAGGACCAGCATCTCTAAACCAAAACCTATCGCAAAGCCTAATGATACTTTCTTTGCTCCTTCTGGCGATCGAAGTAACTTATAATATTGAAACTTTAATATTCTCCACATCCGCTGGAAAAACGAATATGTTTTCTTAGGTGTTTTCACTCTCATCATCTCTTTAACTATATTTTTATATGTAGTATGCCCTTACATACTCTGAAAAACAAATTTCACTTTCTCTTTTATTATAAAGGATATCGAAATGGTTAACTAAATATACATATGACATTTCAATATAAAAAGTGCACCTCAAATTGTTATTCGTGTCTAACAATTGCGGTGCAGTTCAAATTGAGCAGCTTTGTTCTTATTTATTCTCCTAATGTTTGTCCCATTTCATTTATTTTTATATCAAGACGAAAAAAGCACTTGTTGCCTTTAATCGACAATCAAGTACTTTCAGTTCATATTGTTTTTAAATTGCTCTAGATTTTATCGTAACCTTAAAACTTGTATATCTTGACGATTAATATTCATTTTCTTTTCTGTTCACTTCAAATATATTTTGCTTTAGCCGTATTAGTATTTATGTTTTTATAGCCGCACATTAACATACACTTAAAAAACACGATTGCATAAACTACCCCTTTAAAGCTAATATCTCTTCTCTATTATAGTCGATCATTGCTAAAAAGTACTCGTCAAAATTCTCAAATCTATCTATTTCTTCACCCGCAAACCAAATTATCTCTCCTGGTCTAGAAGAATTAGGTAAACATAAAACAAATAAATCCCTATCAAATTCAGAAACTGCTATTGGTAATAGCTCCTGTCTTAAAACACCGCTTTCTTCTAAAACAACATCATCTATAGCTTCTAATAATACCTGAGCATAATCCATTATAGATGATTCCTTTAATTGCTCCGTACCAAATAAATCCACCGTTTGATAAAAGCCTGCCCAACCATTGGCATATTGAAGAAATTCTCGATACATTAAATCAAGCTTATATCCCAATTCTTGTTCAATAATGCGAATAGATTTTTCATTTGCTCCCACCTCTGGAAAATGGTGTGGCCATATTTTTTCTACATCTTGTTTCATTAGCTCCTGCTTCACTAAAATCATTGTAGCTATCTTATCTTTCCAATTATTCATCATCTACTCCTCCTCTACAAACTTAAATTTTGTAGGTTTATAACCAATTGGATATTTATTAGCCTGTCCACCTATGCTCATATTAACTTTTGGATCAAGGTCTAACCAACTATGAGGCTCCGGTTTCCCCATCCAAGTTGTATCAGGAACATGACCAACATGTCCCTTGTATGCTTCTCCATTATCAGCAGCTCGCTTACCTTCTAGCCTTGCCGCACGTGAAGCTTCTTGTCTTAATTTACCTTTAGTTGATACCCTTCCTGTTGGTGATAAAGCACCAGCTTCTAAGGCTTTATTAGATCCCTCAACATAAGCCTTAACTTGCGCTATCTGTTCATCTGTCGCTCCAGGAGGTGCTTTGACCTCTACAGGTCCCCCAGCTTTACCGGCCCCCTTAACTCCATTGACTTTCTCCACAGGTACTTTTTTAGCTTTATTCACAGCCTCAGTAGCCTTAGCAGTCATTTTAACTCCTTTGCCTACTTTAGCTATCTTCCCAAAGGGTGTAATCCCTGCTACTGCCATTCCTCCAGCAAATACTCTATCCAAAGTAGATAGTTTTTCGCCAGTAGATGGATCAATCCCATCCCAAGCACGACGAATATCATACTCACCACTTATTTCACCTACTATATCCCTAGCAAGTTTTTCACCATCAAAATCCTCTTTTTCTGATGATAGTGGTCCACACATCGCTCCTTGTTCCATTGTAACATCTTGATTATCTGTATTGCGGAATTTTTCAGCAATTCGTTTCAAATCTTCTTCTACTTTTACAAGTGAATGAATAGATGTAAAAGCTTTTAGTCTCGCATCATTGAACATTTGAATGAACTGTTGATTAGAGGCACCAATCCACTGAAAACACAATTGATCTATTTCATTACATAAATTATTATGTATAGATTCTAATGCGATTCGGGTATTGCTTGCACGATTCGCAACTTCTTCTAGCATTTCAGGTGTAACTTTAATTTGAACCATTTTTTTCCTCCCTCTCCCAATTAAAATTATGAGATAAAAAGAAAAAAATGCAAATACAGAAATTTTAGAACATCCAAAAATCTTTATACAACATAAAGCCTGCTTAACAGCAAATGAAGCCTATGTGTATGTGAAGTAAAGAGTCTTCTTAGTAAACTAGGCACAAAAGGTTATACAAAAAATTTAGTAGCTGTTTCTCTAATAGATATCCCCCCTCTACCCATATAATTAAGTACATTCAGTATATACTCAAAGTAATATCTTTTTATTGTATTTACTTTCTCTTCTAAAAAGAATTTAACCATAAAAAACACCCCAATTGTTATTCGTATCTAACAATTGAGGTGCACTTCATTTAAGAAAGCTCTTCTACATTTTTAAATAAACTTACTAATAATGCTTTTTGCGCATGCAATCGATTACCCGCTTGCTCAAAGACGATAGACTGTGGTCCATCTATAATTTCTCCTGTTACTTCCTCTTCACGATGGGCAGGTAAACAGTGTAAGAAACGATATGTTTGCTTCGCATGCATAACAAGTTCTTTATTGATTTGGTAAGGTTGAAATAAAGTATATTTCTCTTCTTCTCCCTCTTGCCCCATGCTCATCCAAACGTCAGTATAAATGAAATCTGCTTCACTCACCGCTAGTTCAGGGTTATGCAAAATTTCAATTTTCGCTCCTGTTTCTTCAGCAATCGTTAACGCTTTTTTTACAATTTCCTCATTTGGTTCATATCCTACAGGCGTTGCAACAGTCATATGCATTCCAACTTTCGCACTTGCTAGCAACAATGAATGACATACGTTATTTCCATCACCTACATAAGCCAATTTTATTCCTTTAAATGTATTTATTTCTTCATATATTGTCATTAGATCCGCCAGTGCTTGACAAGGATGATGATCGTCCGTTAAACCATTAATTACAGGTATGCTCGATTCTTTTGCAAGCTCTTCTACATCGGCATGTGAGAATGTACGTATCATGATCCCATCAATATAATGAGATAATACTTTCGCAGTATCTGAAACGCTCTCCCCTCTTCCAATTTGCATCTCTTTCCCACTTAAAAACATACCATGTCCTCCGAGCTGTACCATTCCTGCTTCAAAAGATACGCGAGTACGAGTCGAATGTTTATCAAAGATAAGCCCTAATATTTTTCCTTGTAATAAAGGCTCTTGCTTATTCTTTTTTAAATAGATAGCGAACTCAATTAAAGAAATGATTTCTTCTTGTGTCAGTTCTTCTAATGTTAAAAAATCTTTCGTATTTAATTTCGGTACTTGTACAGTTGACATAGAATTTCCCCCTTATATGATTGATACGTTTTTTGTACAAACTACTTTTTTTATCATATATACTGCCTGTTCTAACTCTTCATTCGTTACAATAAGTGGTGGTAATAGTCTAATCACATTAGGTCCTGCTTGTAATACGAGAAGTCCTTCTTTCTCTAGTTGTTCTATACAACTTGCAACTTCATGCTTACACTCAATCCCAATCATAAGCCCCTTACCACGTATATTTTGAATACATTCAACATGTCGTAATTCCTCTCGCAACTTCTCTAATACGTATTCGCTCTTTTCCTTTACTTCTTTTAAAAACGATGGTTTCTTACTTACTTGCAATACTTCTTTCGCTGCAGCCATTGCAATATAATTCCCACCAAACGTTGAACCATGTGATCCTGCAGTAAACGATGTTCCAAGTTCCTTCCGGCCAATCATCGCTCCAACGGGAATGCCATTTCCAAGCGCCTTAGCGGCAGTAACGATATGAGGATCTATTCCCATTTGTTCGTAAGCAAATAATGTCCCTGTTCTTCCAATCCCTGTTTGTACTTCGTCTATAATAAATAAGGAACCGAACTTATTACATAATGTTTCAATTGCTTTCAAAAAAGATAAATCAGCAGGAATGACTCCTCCCTCTCCTTGAACAACTTCTACCATTACCGCCGCTACTTCTTCATTCATTACTTCCTCTAATGCCTTTATATCGTTAAACGGGGTATGTAAAAAAGACGGAAGGAGCGGACCAAATCCTTCTTTCACTTTATTTTGCCCCGTCGCACTCATCGTTCCGAATGTTCTACCATGAAAAGACTGCTGACATGTTATGACGAGAGATTTTCCAGTATGCTTACGAGCTAGCTTCAAAGCAGCTTCATTCGCCTCTGCCCCGCTATTACAGAAAAAAACAGAATCTAACGCTGTATTTTCTGTTAATAATGACGCTACTTCTTCTTGTAAGCTGTTTGTAAACAGGTTAGATATATGCCATATATCATGAAGTTGCTCTTGGACAGCTTTCATAACCTTAGGATGACAATGGCCTAAATTACATACGCCAATTCCTGATGTGAAATCTAAATATTGCTTACCATTTTCATCAATAACTTCCGTTCCACTTCCCTTTACAAGCTCAATATTTCTTCTCCCATACGTTTGAAAAAGATGACTTGTCATACGATACTTACTCCTTTCGTTACCGTCGTTCCGATACACTCGCCCGTAACTTCAGTAAAATCTTTTGTACCGTTCACAATACTTATCTTTTGCACTCCCATTTTTAATGACGTTAGTGCCGCCTGTACTTTCGGAATCATCCCGCCTGTAATAACTCCTTTTTCTATTAAAGTAGTAATTTCCGATTCATCCGTTTTCTTTACTAATTTCCCTTCATGTAATATCCCATCTACATCCGTAATAAAAATGAGTTCTTTTGCGGATAATGCGGCCGCAATTCCAGCTGCAGCTGTATCCGCATTTATGTTATAAATCTCATTATCATGTATCCCGACCGGAGCAATAACAGGAATATAATTCAAATTTATCAATCCTTTTAGTAAGGTTGTTTCGACATAACTTACTTCTCCCACATATCCTATTTCTTCGCTGACAGGTTGAACTTGAAGTAAATTGCCGTCACACCCTGAACAACCTACCGCAAGTAAATTATGCCTTTGCAACTTCATTACAAATTTTTTATTCGTACTTCCGCATAGCACCATTTGAACAATATCCATAACTTCTTTTGGTGTTACTCGTAACCCATCTCTTTTTTCTACTTTGATGTTACAACCTCTTAATTGCGCATCAATTTCTGGGCCACCACCATGGACAATCACTACTTTATACTTCTGTTGCAATTTCTTTATGCAATCAAAAAACACATCATTTAATTGATCCAACATACTACCGCCGCATTTCACTACAATATAATCGCTCATCTTCCCTCTCCTTATGTACGATAACAAGCGTTTATTTTCACATATTCATAGCTTAAGTCACAGCCCCAAGCTGATCCTGTCTCTTCTCCTAAATGTAAATACACATCAATCATAATTTCATGTTCTTTTCAGAAAACATTTGAGGTTCACTATTTTTCAGCACCGTAATAGATTGAAGAGTAATATCAATTGTATTTGGATTAATCGTGACTTCACTTTGTCCAATACTGCTAATAATTCGCCCCCAGTTTGGATCTTCACCATGTATTGCTGTTTTCACAAGACTCGAACCGACTATTTGCTTTGCAATTTTCTTTGCCTCTTCATTCGTTCGAGCTCCTAACACATTTACTTCTATTAACTTCGTAGCGCCCTCACCATCTTGTGCGATTTTTTTCGCTAAATCTTCACATACCTTCTGTAAAGCAAATACGAAAGTTTCCCAATCTGCATGTTCCATATTGATTGGTTTCGTTTCTGATAATCCACTTGCCATAACGATGACCATATCATTCGTAGAAGTATCTCCATCTACCGTAATTTGATTAAATGTACGATTCGTTATTTGTGATAATGCTGTTTGTAATACGTCATGCTCTATATAAGCGTCTGTCGTAATAAAACTTAGCATCGTCGCCATATTTGGATGAATCATCCCTGAACCTTTCGCAACACCAGCAATCGTCACTTTCTTCCCATCAATCATCATTCCATAGCAAGTTTCTTTCGTTATAAGATCCGTCGTTAAGATTGCTTCAGAAAAAGAATGAGCTTCACTTTCTTCCTTCGTCGGGATAAGAGTTGCAATTCCCTTTCGGATTATATCCATCGGTAAAGGGACACCAATTACACCTGTTGAAGCTACTGCAACGTAATTTTCTTTCACTCCAAAATGTTTCGCTCCTAATGCACGCATCTCGTAAGCATCTTGTAACCCTTTCATTCCTGTACAAGCATTTGCATTTCCACTATTGACGATAATTGCCTGCAATTTCCCCTCAGCTGTTATACTGTCTTTCGTTACTTGCAGGGGAGCTGCTTGTATTTGATTCGTTGTATAAACGGCAGCACATGATGCTGGCACTTCACAAATGATTACACCTAAATCCTTTTTGTCTTTTTTCAAACCATTTGCAGTACCGACTGCCGAAAAGCCTTTTGGCGTTACAATTGAACCATTATCTAATTTTGTAATAGACTCTACTTTAATCATCATGTCCCCCTTATAAATAAAGCGGCATATGCTGTAAACCTGTTGTTTCTTCTAGTCCCGCTACTATATTTGCATTTTGAATCGCTTGCCCAGCCGCACCTTTCATCATATTGTCTATAACAGAAACGACTGTCACTCTTCCGGTTCTTTCATCGTAAGCTATCCCCATATCACAATAATTTGAGCCCCTCACTTCTTTCGGACTTGGAAACTCTCCTTGCGTACGAATTCGAATGAAAGGCGATTGTTCATACGTTTCTTCATATAACTTTTGAAGTTTCCCTATTTCCATTTCTCGTTTTACTTTCGCATAAAGTGTAACCATAATTCCCCGTGATATCGGTATTAAATGTGTACTAAACGTGATTGGCTTCGTTTCCCTATTCCACTCCGCGAGCATTTGCTCAATCTCAGGAACATGTTGATGCTCATTTACTTTATAAATACGCAGGTTATCGTATAACTCAGGAAAGTGAGTCATTGTCGTTGGCGTTTTGCCTGCTCCAGATACTCCTGATTTCGCATCAATAATAATGGAATCTTCTTCAATTATGTCGCTACGAACTAACGGCAATACCGCTAATAATGCAGCTGTAGCAAAGCATCCTGGGTTTGCAATTAAATTTGCATTTTGAATCTCGGACCTTTTCCATTCACTTAACCCATATACAGCTTTACTAAGAACTGCTTCTTTTGCAGCTGTCCTTTTATACCACTGTTCATATATGAAAGGATCTTTCATACGAAAGTCTCCAGATAGGTCAATTACTTTTAAACCTACTGCTAATAATTTTGGAGTTAGCTCTGCTGATACTCCTGCTGGGGTTGCCAAAAATACAATTTCTGCTTCTTTCACTATTTCTTCCGCATCAATTTCTTGTAACGTATGAACAAGAACATTTTGAAAATGCGGATATACATTTGTTATACACTCGCCAACTTGCGAAAAAGAATGAAGAGATGCTATCGAAAAATATGGATGTTGCTCTAATAACCGAATTAACTCAATACCTCCATACCCAGTTGCTCCAATAATCGCGACTTTCATATGCTCCTCCTCATATCAATTCTTTAAATTAAGTATGATTATAATATTGTATATTTATAGAGTCAATTAAATATTTATAAATTTTACAAACTTAAAAAACTTAATTTTACTAGAAAAACAATATACACAATAGAATTTTTATACACAAATAGTGTATAGTAGTTTTTTCATTTCACTTCAAGTACAATAAAGTGAAACTATAATCAGTGGGGTTTTGTTCATCCTCCCTGATTATTAGCCCACACCAATCGGGCGTTTAGGGGCAGTCGATCTCCCACCTAAGTTCTTTGCTCTAGCCGAATTTTAAGGTGGGGTTTTACTGCCCGTTAATGCCGGGTAAAACAATACATGTATACATACAGGCGGGGGAAAACATGAATGAGAAATTAATTGAGAAAATGATTATAAAAAGTTTTCAGCAATATCAATGTAATCCTATGTCAAATGAGGATCAGGAAATGCTTATTAAACATACTCAAACGATAATTCATTCAAATACTGAAATTGATGTATACGAGGCAGTTGAGGATATCGTTTACGATTATGTGACTGGAAAATAAAAAATAGGAGATTTCCATATGGAAATCTCCTATTTTTTATTTAATGATTTACCTGCAACACGCTCAAATAAACCTGGGAATAGTGCATAAAGTTTCGGACCAATGCCCATCCACTTCGGTAAGTTTACTTCACGCTTTTTCGTTTGCATCGATTTTACGATCTGCTCTGCTACATATGTTGGTTTTAACATGTACCGTCCCATATTTTTCACATATGTACCGGATTGATCCGCTATTTCAAAAAAGTTTGTATCTATCGGACCTGGATTAATCGCTGTTACGAAAATATTTGTACTAGACAACTCCATGCGTAAACTATTCGTAAATCCTAATACTGCATGTTTCGTCGCTGCATACGCACTCGATTTTGGAGTTGCAATTTTCCCAGCAAGTGAAGCAATATTAATAATATGTCCTTCGTTCCTTTTCACCATATAGGGTAGTACCGCTTTCGTACAAGCTACTAATCCAAATACATTTACTTGGAACATATCTTTCACTTCATCCATTGACGCATCTTCAAATGTTTTAAAAATACCAAATCCCGCATTGTTTACTAATATATCAATACGTCCCACTTCTTGTAATACCTTTGAAAAAACAGATTGTACTTCTATCTCTTCACTTACATCTAATACATAATAATAGCAAGGCGTATTATAAGTTTCTTTAATTTTCTCTGCTAACACTTTTAATTTCTCTTCTGTTCTAGCCATTAATACTGGAGTCGCCCCCTGCTCTGCAACTTGCATTGCAACTTGCTCTCCAATTCCACTAGAAGCACCTGTAATGACGATTACTTTATCTTGTAAACGTCCCGTCATTGCTGTCACCTACTTTGCATAATAAATCAATTGTTGCGAAGATTCATCAATCATCACTTGTTGATTATATGCTAAAAAGTCTAATTGTCCAACAGTTTCTGAAATAGTAAGCGGCAATTGCTCCTTATATAATACCGGAAATAGTTTTACACATACTTCAAATGCTGTCATTGGTTTTTCCTTTAATAACTCAAGCACTTTAAACGCACGTGTTTCTTGCTTTTGTAATCTCGTTTCAATAAGTTGTTTCACATTTAGAACATCTTCTCCATGTCCTGATAAAATGCGCGAAATATTCATTTCACTTAAACGCTTTAATGTTTGATTATATTGTAATAACGGGCGCGCCCTTTCTGTTTGTCCTTCATATGGTGGTTCTAATATGGGATTCGAAGAAATATGGCTAATGAGAGCATCCCCGCCAATTAATATTCCATCAGATTCTCTATATAATGAAATATGAGTGGAAGCATGACCTGGTGTTTCGATTACTGTAAACCCAGGTAAAGAATCAATACGATCTCCCTCTCTCACAGTATGCGTTAACGATCTATTACAAGAATATTTAAGTGTCTTCGTCGTCAATAACGCCTCGTCTTTCAAAAATGCCGCTGGAACACCAAATTGCAAAGCTGTCTCTCTAAAAAACTCATGATACCACTTTAAAAATTCTGGATTTTGCGTGATCCAAGGCTCATTCCAAGGATGTCCAATAATGTTCGTTTTCTCAGAAAATATATTTAAAAGCCCACAATGATCCGCATGATGATGCGTAATGACTACCGTTTTAATATCTTCTATCGCATATCCTAATGTACCTAATTGCCTTTCTAAAGCACTTCTTGCCTCTTCTGTATTCGTCCCTGTATCAATTAATGTTAATGTCTCCCCCTCAACTAAAAACACATTCACAGTTTCAACTGCAAATGGCACAGGAATCTCCATTCGGTGAATCGCCGTCATGCTTAGCCCCCCTGTCTCTTTCCGGTTCAAAAATGAATACTTCTTCAGTTTACAACTTCTATATATATTTGTCATTATTTTCAGATAAAAAGAGGTGTTTCCTGTAAAAAAACGAATGTATGTACATTTATAAGAATTTCTAACCAAATTTAAAGGAGGAACATCATGTCTATTCAAAACATTTCCTTTCTCGGTGCAGGCTCTATTGCTGAAGCTATTATTGGTGGCTTGTTACATGCAAATGTTGTGAAAGGCGAACAAATTACCGTAAGTAATCGTTCTAACGAGACAAGATTGCAGGAGCTACATAAAAAATATGGCGTAAAAGGTACGCATAATAAAAAAGAGCTACTTACTGATACAACTATTCTTTTTCTAGCAATGAAACCAAAGGATGTTGCAGAAGCGCTTACTCCTTTTAAAGAAGATATACATAATAACCTGCTTATTATTTCCTTATTAGCAGGTGTTTCTACTCACTCGATTAGAAACCTACTTCAAAAAGATGTTCCGATTATTCGTGCGATGCCAAATACATCTGCAGCTATTTTAAAATCAGCTACTGCTATCTCGCCTTCAAAACATGCAACAGCGGAACATATTCAGACTGCCATAGCTTTATTTGAAACGATCGGTCTCGTCTCTGTTGTAGAGGAAGAAGATATGCATGCTGTCACTGCATTATCTGGAAGTGGGCCTGCTTATATTTATTACGTAGTGGAAGCGATGGAAGAAGCCGCAAAAACAATTGGTTTAAAAGAAGATGTTGCAAAGTCACTTATTCTTCAGACGATGATTGGTGCTGCTGAAATGCTAAAAGCAAGTGAAAAACACCCTTCTGTTTTGCGAAAGGAAATTACTTCTCCTGGCGGAACGACCGAAGCAGGCATTGAAGTATTACAAGAACATAAATTTCAACAAGCACTTATTTCTTGTATTACACAGGCTACACAACGATCACATAATCTTGGGAAAACATTAGAACAACTAACAAAAGAAAAATAAAAATGGAGCTCAATCTTACTTGAGCTCCATTTTTTTATTAACATATATTGTTTAGTTATTAGTCTTCCCAAAAATCTCTTCTTGCAGACGGCGACCAGTTGGTGTTGCTGCAAGTCCACCTTCAGCTGTTTCACGAAGTGCTACTGGCATCGTTTGTCCGATTCTAAACATCGCCTCAATCACTTCATCACATGGAATTGTACTCGTTACGCCAGCTAATGCTAAATCAGCTGAAATCATCGCATTCGCAGCTCCTGCTGCATTACGTTTTACACAAGGTACTTCTACAAGCCCTGCAACAGGATCACATACTAAACCAAGCATATTCTTTAATGAAATCGCCATCGCTGTAGCTGCTTGATCTTGTGTTCCACCAGCCATCTCAACTGCTGCTGCTGCTGCCATTCCACTTGCTGAACCTACTTCAGCTTGGCAACCTCCTGCCGCGCCGGAAATACAAGCATTATTCGCAACAACCATACCGAAAGCTCCTGCTGTAAATAAAAATTCGATCATCTCTTCGCGTGTCGGCTGTAATTTTTCTTGCAGTGCAAACAGTACACCTGGCACTGTTCCAGCAGACCCTGCTGTTGGTGTTGCACAAATAATTCCCATCGCTGCGTTTACTTCATTTGTTGCAACAGCTTTACTCACCGCGTCCAAAATCGTATCTCCAGATAAGCCTTTTCCGCTATTCATATACGCCTGAACTTTTACAGCATCTCCGCCAGTTAAACCAGTTGGTGATTTCACTCCGCGAATACCACGTTCTACTGCTTGCTCCATCACGACTAAGTTCTTTTCCATACCAGCAATTACTTCTTCACGTGAAATACTTCTTGTTTTCATTTCACATTGAATCATAATTTCTGCGATTTTTACATTTTGTTCTTTAGCTTGCGCCACTAGTTCCGCTGCGTTCCGAAACATGGTGTGTCCCCCCTGCAATTATTCCATAATAGTTACTTGACAAATATTTTGTTGCGCGTTTATTTCTTCAATCACTTCATCTGCTAATAATTCATCTGTTTCGATAACCATAAGCGCTCTTCTTCCTTTTTCTTTACGAGAAACACTCATTGTACTAATGTTAATTTCATGTTTCGCAAGGATTGAAGCTACTGCTGCAATAGCACCGAAGCGATCGTTATTTACAATAAGTAGTGCTGGACTCGTGCCTGTTAATTGAAGATCGAATCCGTTTAATTCTACAACTTCAATTTTACCGCCACCAATTGAGCAAGCAACAACTTCAATTTCTTCTTCACCTTTATACAAACGAATTCTCGCTGTATTTGGGTGAGGTGCATTTGCATCTTCTTCAATAAATTCTACTTCGATTTTGCGCTCTTTTGCTATGTCTAGCGCTTTTGGAATACGTAAGTCATCTGTTTCAAACCCTAATATCCCACCTATTAACGCTACATCTGTACCATGCCCACGATACGTCTTTGCAAATGATCCATATAATGAAATGCTTACTCTTTCTGGTTCATGACGAAACAGCTGGCGAGCAACTTGCCCCATTCTTGCTGCGCCTGCTGTATGTGAACTTGATGGACCAATCATAACTGGACCAATAATATCAAATACTGAGCGATACTTCATCATAACTCCCCCTAAACCTCTGTGCAAAAATTTTTTACTATTCTATTAAGCTACCGAATCGGTTGCTTTTCCAGTTGTACGACGAATTTGTTCCGCTATACGAATTGGATAGTTTTTGAATAACAGTGAAACAATATATCCTGAAATAATACCAATTATCATAATAAATAAGAAACTTAGCATTACCTTCATTTACTAATCATATAAGCTAATCCACAATAAAGTCTTGTAGCAATCCAAAGTTTAACACAGAACCCCTTACAAGCATAGCATAAACAAGTGAAACTCCCATTGCTTTCATACCTTTTAGTGCTTTAAAGCTAAAAAATGAAAAAAGACTTAGTACAAATAATAGTAATATCCTTCTTATTTATAATTCTCATGTTTCCCTCTCACGATTTAGTCAACTCCACTTGTTACGACAAATGGCTAAAACGCATGTAGCCTACAATAAATTATAATCTGCCCTCATTATATCTTGTTTTTAATAAAACGCTTACTTTTAATAAATTTTAAAAGTTCTGAATAACGATCCGTTTTTGCTATTTGTACCACTCGTATGTCGTCTGACTTATATAACAGTTTCTCTAAACAATCGGTACTATGTATTTTTATCCTATTTCTTCACATCATTAAAACTTTCTGTTTCATCCAATATAAACATAAAATGATAACAGTTTTATTTTAAATTTTTTTAGAAATAAAAAAATGGCAACCTTTCGTCACCATTTTTTCACACCATTATTATCTATCTACTGGAAATGATTTCAAATCCGTAGCTATTTCTGTATTAGAAAATAGCTCTCTTGCCTCTTTCCATAATTCCTTATATGTATCTCCTTGATAACGAGAACTAATATGAGTCAATATTAATCGTTTTGCATTTGCCTGAAGTGCAATACTCGCAGCTTGCTTAGATGTAGAATGAAAATAATCATATGCTTGTTGTTCATCCTCTGCTGCAAAAGTGGCTTCATGAACAAGTACGTCAGCGTCTTGTGCCAGCTCTCTACTCGCTTCACAATATCTTGTATCACCTAAAATGGTAATAATTCTTCCCTTTTGAGGTGGACCAATAAAGTCTTTTCCATTTAGTATCGTACCATTTTCTAATTCAACTACTTCTCCATCTTTTAAACGTTTAAAGAGCGGGCCAGGTTTCACACCCATCTCCAGTAATTTATCGACTAAAAGAGCACCTTGTATATCTTTCTCTACAATACGATACCCAAAACATTCAATACCATGTGACAATCTTTTCGTTTCCACGTGAAATTCATTATCTTCAAATACAGTACCTTCTTCTATTATCTCCACAATTTCAAGTGGGTATTTTACATGTGTCGTACTTACTGATAATGCCACTTCAATAAATTGTTTAATTCCTTTTGGTCCATACACTGTTAAAGGTGTAGTCCCTCCTTGAAATGAACGGCTTCCTAATAAACCAGGCAAGCCAAAAATATGATCACCATGTAAATGCGTAATAAATATTTTTTCAATGCGGCGTGGGCGTACTGATGTATGTAATATTTGATGTTGCGTCGCCTCGCCACAATCAAATAACCAAGTCTGTCCTCGTTCTTCTAACAATTGCAAAGCAATTGCCGAAACGTTCCTTCCTTTCGAAGGAACACCTGCACCAGTTCCTAAAAATACAAATTCCACTTTCTTTCCTCCAGCTCTTTATATAATCTACCTTTCATCTTACGGAATGTTATTTCAAATGGCAAATCGAATTTACATAACCAATCATCTAGACAACTATATATCACGAACGTTATACTCAAAAAACTTAGTAATCGTTCGTGTTTTATGTTAAAATGATTATACTACATTTTAAGGGAGCGTTTTATTATGAAAGAAGCATTTCGTTTACAAACTGATTTTTCATCTTCATTTGATCGCTGGGTAAGTTCTTTCGTTTCTGATCACCCAGCACAATTAGAATGGACGACTTTGAAAGAATTAATCCATGAATATACAACAACACATACAAATGATTCATTACCAACATATATTTCTTCAGCTTTAACATATTACGCACAACGCGTTTCAACAACAAACAGTTCAGAAATTGTTATTTTTGAAAATGCTACAATCTCATAATCTATAATAAAAAGCACTGGTTACAGTGCTTTTTTTATTTATACTTATTTAGCAAATCGTCATATTCCGTCAAAAAATTTGTATACATACTTTGATCAAACTCATCTAAATTTATCCTTTCACTTGATTTATTAAATAATTCTTTTGCTTGTAGTGCAAAAGAAACAATTTATTTTCTATAAAAACTTTATAGTAAAAAATTTCATAGTTAATTGTAAAAATAAAAGGTGTCATGATATTTACAGCTTCATGACACCTTCTACATAAACTTATTTTCTAATTTTTGCTGAAAAGACTTTTCTTGCTTACGTAATAATTGACTACCTCGTTGTAAAATCGGCATTCCATACTTATCATTAATTTGATCGATGACAGCAAGTAGCGGCTCTTCTTTCGCATCTTCTTCAAATGAAAACAAATCTAATTGTTTCACCGATTCTGTCTTCCACTCTATTTCAGTGGCTGTAACACCTAGTAAACGAACAGAATCACCGTCCCAATGTTGCTTCCATAAACGAGATGCTGCCTGAAAAATATCTCGTTCTTCCCAAATCGCATTTTTCAATTGCTTACTCCGTGTTACTGTCCGCCTATCATGATATTTAATCATAATTTGAATATTATAGCTGACAAGAGTTCGCTTTTGTAATCTTTTACTCACTGATTTTGATAGCCGTTCTAACATATCAAGTAATTCTTTCTCTTCATCCATATCCTTTGAAAAAGTCATCGAATTACCGACACTTTTATGTTGTCCCATTTGACTCGGGTCAACTTCCCTATCATCCATACCTTTTGCCCGCCTTTGTAAATCAACGCCATGCTTTCCAATTTTAGCGCGAATGATATGTTCGTTTCCTTTTGCTAACTGCTCAATTGTTTGTATATGAATATCATTTAATTTTTCAGCTGTTTTTTCTCCAATTCCATGCATTGCTTCAACTGGAAGTGGCCAAATCATTCCTGGAATATCTCGTTTTCGAAGCACGGTAATACCGAGAGGCTTTTTCATATCAGAAGCTGTTTTTGCTAGGAAAAGGTTAGGAGCAATTCCGATGCTACACGGAAGCTGTAACTCTGTTAATAACGCCTGCTGAATCATCTTTGCTATTTCAAGAGGTGAACCGAGTGCGTAGCAATCTGTAATATCTAAATACCCCTCATCTATAGAGACTGGTTGTATTTTTTCCGTAAAACGTGAAAGAATTTGAAACATTTGAAATGAAGCTTCACGATATAATGTAAAATTAGGACGCATTACAACTAATTGCGGGCATAACCTTTTTGCTTCCCAAAGAGGCATCGTTGTACGTATTCCATAGTCTCTTGCCTCATAACTACATGTTATAATAATTCCTTTTCTTTCTTTTTCATTTCCAGCAACTGCTAACGGCTTCCCTTGTAATGATGGGTCATGAGCAATTTCAACAGATGCGAAAAAACAATTCATATCTACATGCAAAATAACACGACCATTTTTCGGATACATTTCTCGCATAGTACTCACTCCCTAACCAGAACGTTCGTTCTTTCATTATATCAAATTTTGCATAATAGTTATAATAATTACTTGTTCTTTTCCTTTCATACATTTGATACAATTTACATAAAATGTATCAAATTACAAAAAGGGGTGATTATGATGAAATCAACTAATAAACTCAACTATACGTTCCTTGTGATTATATTAATCATAGCCATTAATTATTTACTGCTTCCTATTTTCAACTTTAATACATTTGGATTCTTCCCTCGTCTAGTACATATAGCAACAACTTATATATTGCCATGGATTTTCTTGTATTGGCTGATCCGCCTTGTAAAAGCAATCGAATCAAAATAAAAAGCGTGTAAATCAATTGTGATTTACACGCTTTTTCTATTACATTACTTCGCTACTTCTTCAATAATTGCTATAACTAATTCTGCTGTTTTCGCTAATTCTTCAACAGGAATCTTTTCGTTTGTTGTATGAATTTCTTCATAACCAACCGCTAAGTTAACTGTTGGAATACCGTGTCCTGCAATTACGTTTGCATCACTTCCGCCACCACTTTGGTGAAGAGAAGGTGTACGACCAATGTTTTCAGCTGCACGTTTTGCAACTTCTACAACGTGATCGCCCTCAGCAAATTTAAATCCTGGGTACATAACGTTTACTTCAACGTCTGCATGACCACCCATTTCTTTTGCAGTTGTTTCAAATGCTTCTTTCATTTTCGCAACTTGTGCTTCCATTTTCTCATTGATTAAAGAACGCGCTTCTGCAAAGATTTGTACATGATCGCAAACGATATTAGTTTGTGTACCACCTTCAAAACGTCCAATATTTGCAGTTGTTTCAGAATCAATACGACCAAGTGGCATCTTCGCAATTGCTTTCGCTGCGATAGTAATTGCAGATACACCTTTTTCTGGTGCTACACCAGCATGAGCTGTTTTCCCACGAATAATTGCATTCACTTTCGCTTGTGTTGGAGCTGCAACAACGATTTCACCAACTTTTCCATCGCTATCTAATGCGTAACCGTATTTCGCTGTAATGCGCTCACGATCTAATGCTTTTGCACCAACAAGACCAGATTCTTCTCCAACTGTAATAATAAATTCAATTTTACCATGAGGGATGTTTTTCTCTTTTAAAACACGAATTGCTTCGAACATTGATGCTAATCCAGCTTTATCATCCGCACCTAAAATCGTAGTACCATCTGATACGATATATCCATCTTTAATAGAAGGCTTAATTCCATTACCAGGAACTACTGTATCCATATGAGAAGTAAAGTAAATTGTATCAACACCATCTTTTGTTGCTGGTAAAGTACAAATTAAATTACCTGCACCATGCCCAGTAACAGCCATTGTGTCATCTTCAAATACTTCTACACCTAAATCTGTAAACTTCTTTGTTAATACTTTACAAATTTCTGCTTCAAATTTCGTTTCAGAATCTACTTGTACTAATTCCATAAATTCATTTACTAAACGTTCTTGATTAATCATAAGACTGCGCCTCCTGCACTACCATTATGTATGTAACACTATTAATTATAACAGAATTTCGCAAAAGTTTCGAAATACAAGACAAAAAACAGACGGTTTATATGTCTAGATAACCATCTGCTTTCTATTACTCATTTAACAATACCCAGCGCATATGATCTTCCCATACTCCATTAACCATTAACATTTTCCTAGACACGCCCTCATATTGAAAGCCTATCTTCGTCACTACTTGTATAGATGCTAAATTTCGTGGCATAATCGGTGCTTCTATACGATGTAACTGAAATTCCTCAAAAGCAACTTGAATCGCTTTTCTAAGCGCTTCTGTCGTATAACCTTTGTTTAACTCTGCCTTATCTAATTTATAGCCGAGTACACAAGATTGATAAATTCCGCGAACAATTAAATTAAATGAAATACATCCAATTATTTTCGTATCATCACCCTTTTTAAAAATCCAAAGCCTGATGATTTTACCTTCTGCAAACTCTTTTCTATCCTTTTGTAACTTTTTCTTCTGATAATCTAACGTAAAAAAATCATCCGGTCTATACTCTTCCCAAGCTTTTAAAAATTCACGATTTCTGTCGTAATATTGAAGAACTTTTTCAGCATACGACTCATCAATTTCCCTTAAATGTAAACGATTTGTTTCATATATTTTCATCATCGTATCTCCATTCTTCAGCTTGCATAACAAAAAACTTATACTCTATCATTAATTATATATTCTCTACATACATACAAATTTCCTGTTATACTTTACACGCACTTCTCGAATTTTGTCACTTCTCTCCCCTTGTCCACAATATCATTTCTCGTTACAATAATATTGTACTGATTTGCAAGGAGGCTTAACGATGCATAAAAAAGCTCAAAAAGTTATGATTTATGTAATGCTAATTTCTATGCTTGTAACAACATTACTTGCTGGCGCAAGTATGTTTTGGTAAAAAGGACGATGTGTTCGTCCTTTTTTTACTTTTTACACATAACATAATAAAATAAACCATCTCGATATCGAGATGGTTTATTTTATATAAAGCACAATCGCTACAATACTAAAGGAGAATGACATTACAAGTGCTGTTATAAAACTTGTATATTGTTTCTGCTGAAATGCTCCAATAACAAAAGTAAGATTGAGTAATGCCATACATACAATTGCTACAAGATAAGAACATATATTAAAAGTTGCCAATATGAATGTAATAACAAATAGAAATCCCATAAAAAATTGCATATACGAAATTTTTGGATTCAAGTACATATGAGCAACCCCTTTATCTAATTTTTTTATCCTGATCGGTGAGCGCTGATAATCCGCGGGTAAAAAACATCCCACTGATTAAAGTTTCACTTTATCTTTCTATACTCTCATTAACTCATGGTTATGTACACATGTCAAGACAACTTATTACAATAGAAAAAGCCAACCTTTGTTGGCTTTTTCATATGCAATGGCTCCTTTTTGTTTTGCCAATTGCTGAAATGATTTTTTCGACTTCACAATCCATACTTTCGTTCCAATTGGAATGCGATCAAATAAATACTCCACATCGTTTTTCTTCATTCTTATACATCCTTGTGAAATATACTTTCCAATTGAACTAGGTTGGTTTGTTCCATGTATTCCATATTTACTTCCATCAGTTCCTCTTGCATTAAATCCAATCCACCTTGACCCAAGTGGATTTTTCGGTGACCCACCTGGAATATCCTTCGCAATATAATACGGATCCTTCGCTTTCATTACAACATCAAAAGTTCCCTCTGGAGTTAATTCATTTGTTTTCCCTGTCGCTACTGGAAAAACCTTTTGGATCTTTCCATCGTCAATATAAGCTAGTTTATTCGTCGCTTTATTTACAATAATAAAAGGATCTCCGGCACGTGGATTATCACCAAGAGGCCAAATAGGCGATAAAGAAAGACATAATATGAAAGAGAGAAGATACGGCATAATAATTCCTACCTTCTATATAAGTTCTTTTATATTATCCTTTCCCTTAAAACGGCTTTTAATGAGTAAATATTGTTCCATTTCATACACAAGTTGAACAAGCTTCGCACGTATCTCAAATTCTTCACGTGTAACGGGCAATGGCATGTCTCTAAATAATTCTCTCATTTCTTGAAGCTGTCTTAAGGAAATAACCCCAGTACTCTCAGGGCTAATAGCATTTCCAATGTTTTCAACCACATCCGCAATCATATCAGCTTGTTCATATGTCCATGATAAAGAAGCTGCTAATGGTATCATCCGTTCTAAAATTTCGAATTGTTGCATGCGCATATTAAAATAACGATAGTAATAGCCATCTTCTCGCATAAATGCATTCTCAAGTTTCTTAAACGATAAATCCCTTGCTTCATTTAGCATATTTTCAGTTTCAATAAGTTCTGCCCCGCTCCAGCTACTTTCTCTGTTTCGTAAATACACGACCATTTCAAACAAAATTGTTTTAAAGTTACTTTCTATTGTATCCTGATACTCTTTTAGCTTATTTTCACTACTTGGCATATACATATTCACTAATAAAGCCACGCTAATTCCTATCGTTAATATCGCAATTTCATTCCCAACAATAAGCCATGTAATTTGTTTCAATGAATATAGATGCATCACAATAACTGAACTCGTGACAATACCTTCTTGAATTTTAAGCATAACTGCAGTCGGAATAAATGTAAGTAATAATATACTAATTGCAAGTGGTGTATATCCAATTGTTTCAAAAATACAAAAAGCGAATACCATTGATAATACACAAGCTAAAAAACGATGTAACGACACTTGAAGTGATTTACGTTTCGTATTTTGTACACATAATATAACTAAAATGCCCGCTGAACTATAAAATTCTAATCCTAATAACTGCGCAATAAAAACGGCTGCGCCTGTCCCTATTGCTGTTTTTACTGTACGGTATCCAATTTTGAACATAGCACTGCTCCTATATGTATAAACGTATTTACAGTTAGTATAAAAAAAGGATGACACAATGTCATCCTTTTCTACTTATTATTCACGCAACCTTTACATATTACAATATTTTTTGTAAAAATTGTTGCGCACGTTCACTTTTCGGTGCTACAAAAAATTCTGTTGGCGCGCTATCTTCTACAAGCTTTCCACCATCTAAAAAGAGAACACGATCTGCTACTTCTTTTGCAAATCCCATTTCATGTGTAACAATCACCATTGTCATTCCTGTCGTAACTAATGATTTCATAACTTCTAACACTTCTTTTACCATCTCTGGATCTAGTGCTGATGTTGGTTCATCAAATAACATCACTTCTGGTTCCATCGCTAACGCTCTCGCAATTGCTACACGTTGCTTTTGTCCCCCCGAAAGACGATTCGGATACGTATCTTTTTTATCTAATAAACCGACCTTTTCTAAAAGTTTCTCGGCTTTCTTGTCAGCTTCTTGTTTCGTTACTCCTTTTACATTGATAGGAGCATACGTAATATTTTCTAATACAGTCATATGAGGAAATAGGTGAAAATGCTGAAATACCATTCCGACATTTTCACGAACGTGCATAATATTCGTTTTCGGATTCGTTACTTCTTCCGTTCCAATCCAAATGTGACCATTTGTCGGTGCTTCTAGCACATTCATACAACGTAAAAATGTTGATTTCCCTGATCCAGACGGTCCAATAATTGCTACTACTTCCCCTTTTTCAATCGTTGTTGTAATCCCTTTTAATACTTCGTTTTTTCCAAATGATTTATGAAGGTTTTCAATTTTAATCACTTTTCTTCATTCTCCCTTCAATTGCCTTCCCGACTAATGTAAGAATAATGACTAGCATATAATAAATGAGTCCAACAAAAAGTAATGGTTCAAGATATTTAAACGTTTCACCGCCTACAATGTAAGCACGGCGCATTAAATCGGTCGCTCCTATTACTGTTACTACAGCCGATTCTTTCGTAAGTGTCGCAAACTCGTTCACAAGCGCTGGTAATATATTTTTTAATGCTTGAGGGAAAATGATATTTCGCATCATTTTCCCGTAAGGAATTCCTAAAGCCATCGCTGCTTCTGTTTGTCCTTTATCAACCGCTTGAATGCCGGCACGAATTACCTCTGACATATATGCACCTGAATTTAAGCTAAATGCTAATACAGCTGCTACGAATGCTGGTATTTCATAACCAATTATTTGCGGGACACCGAAATAAATAATCATTAATTGCAATACAAGTGGTGTACCACGGAAAATTGATGTATAAAAATCTGCCGCTATATTTAATGCTCGTATTCTAGCAATTTTGCAAAGCGCTAATAACGTTCCTAAAATAAACCCAACTAACGCTGATACTGCTACAATTTTTAAAGTAACTTCTAGGCCTTTTAGTATATATGGTATCGAAGGCGTAATCGCCGAAAAATCTAAGTTCATTCTTTTCATTCCCCTCACAGAAAAGTGAAAGGCAGCTTATTTTTCGCTGCCAAACCATTTCTTCACTAATTTATCCATTTCTCCATTTTCTTGCATTTTTTTAATTACTTTATTAAATTCTGCTGTTTTATCACTGTTTTTCGGAAGGGCAATTGCTGCTCCTACTTCTTCTGGTGCTTCTTTAATTTCAATTCCTTGTAATTCTTTCATTTTTTCTAAATAATTTTTAGCAACTGTGTCTTCTATAATTGCAGCGTCAAAACGACCAGCTTTAATTTCTTGTACGATTTCTGGTATACGGTCACGTCCCTCAACTTTGAAATCTACTTGTTTTTTAAATTCTGCTGCTTTCTCTTCTTGGATAGATCCTGTTTGTACCCCTACTTTTTTCCCTTTTAAATCCTCTACAGATTGAATATTAGAATCCTTTTTAGAAACGACCATGTTTTTCGCAACAAAATATATATCTGTGAAGTCAACATTATTTTTACGCTCTGCCGTTGGCGTCATACCTGCCATTACGAAATCAACTTTTCCTGAGCTAAGGGATGCTAATAAACCACCAAAATCCATATCTTTCACTTTCACTTCATAACCAAGTTCTTTTCCGATATATTTAGCAACATCAACATCAAAGCCGATAATTTCATCACTTTTTGAAGCTTCTACGTATTCATATGGTTTATAATCTGCTGAAGTCCCCATAACCAGTACTTTCTTATTTTTTCCAGTAGCCTTTTCTTCCCCATTACTACAAGCACTGAACATACTTACAATTAAAATAAGTGCAAACGATATTGATAATAACTTCTTCATCTTTCTTCCCCCTAATGATGTATATTTAAAAGTTTAATAGAATATTTATTCGATGTTTGTATTGTATCAGCACTTTAATTTTTATGCAATATATAAAATAAAAATAAATAAAATATCAATACAAACAACGTTTGTTATGTATAAAACTCTGCATAAATCAACATAACTATGCATATCCCATAAATTTTAATACTAAATAAAAAAAGGCGGTACATCCACTTCATTGTGGACGTACCGCCTTTTCGCTTATATTTATAGTTCTTCACAATTCTCTTCGAAATAAGATTGTAGTTTTGCAATAACTTGCATTGGTTCATGACCTTCAATTTCATGACGTTCTACCATCGTTACAATTTTTCCATCTTTTAATAAAGCGAATGATGGAGAAGAAGGTGGATATCCTTCGAAATATTCACGAGCTTTTGCTGTCGCTTCTTTATCTTGACCTGCAAACACCGTTACAAGATGGTTAGGACGTTTATCATAATGTACGGAATGCGCAGCAGCAGGACGAGCAATACCACCTGCACAACCACATACAGAGTTTATCATTACAAGTGTTGTTCCATTTCTTTTAAACGCTTCTTCTACTGCTTCCGGCGTCGTCAATTCTGTATATCCAGCAGAGACAATCTCTTCACGCGCTTGGCGGACAACATCATTCATAAAAAAGTTAAAATTAATCAATCTTTTCCCTCCTCTAAAACTATCTATTTGTATCTTACCAGTTAATGTTTATGAAATACAAGTAAGTTTACTTGTATTTAGGCATAGAAAAGGTGTTAGAGCCCTTGCTCTAACACCTTTTTTTTAATGGCCACGATGCTTTTGCTTTGCTTTTTGTACTTTAATTAAACGTCTTCTTTGTTTTTCAGCTTCTCGCTTCTCTTTAGACTGCACTTTCTTTTCTTGTTTATACAATTCATAAGATAAACTAATCGCTTCTTGTGCCTTAGTAAAACGCTTTACATTTACTTCTTTTGCCGCTTGTCGTATGATACGTTTTATATTTTTTGGACGCTGTTTTTCTTCCACTTCCACACCGCATTTTGCAACATGCTGGAAATATGCTAACATTGGACCATTCACAAATATAAGTACTTCTTCATCTGAAGGTTCCATTCCAAAAATATACCTTGCTCCATACAATTTTCCTTTTTCTTTATGCGTAATAATTCCTACGAAAAATTGACCATCATGATATACTGTCAAATCCATTGACAGCCCCTCCTTTAAAAAAATTAGAAATACTGGACATCCCGGAGGGGAAGGTTACTGACATGAAATCATGCGTCTGGACTACCGACCAGAACTGTGTTTTTGTATTTCTTTCACTATTATTATATCTCTTTTTCCATAATCTTCATATATTCACCAATCATTTTTTTATGCGATCCTACAATATAGTCAGGTAGTTCTGTTAGTGGGAAGAATGTAAGCTGAACCGCTTCTTCTTTATTCATAACAAACTCCCCTTCATATTCATCCGTATAATAGGCTGTCGTTACGGATTGAAATTCATCACCATTTGCTAGTTTTGTAAAATAATTCGCTCCCGAAAATACATTAATTAATCGCAAGTTCTTCACTTCTATTCCTGTCTCTTCATATACTTCACGGCAAGCTGTTTCTTCTGGTGATTCGCCAAGCTCCATTAATCCGCCAGGCAATCCCCATTTTCCGTAAGGCTCTGTTCTTTGCTGTAATAAAACATCCCCATTTTCATTTATAACGAGTACAACAGCACCAACTAAAATTAAAGGGCGATGACCAACTATTTTTCGTAATTCTTCTACATATCCCATCGTATCGCCTCCTTTTTCGTTGTCCACACTATTGTATCATATGTATGAAACGACAAAATGCGTATATTTTTCATTTTTTTAACAAAATATTTATTTTATGTGCTTCATCTACTGTAGCTAACATAATGGATTCAACTTCTGCGTTTTTCTCTAGAAATTCTCTCGCCCATTCTTCTGTTTTCCCTAATAAAGCAAGAACATCTTTCTGAATGCTCCCATCCTTTACTAATACAAATGAAACTGGAGATTTTTTTCCCGCCACTTTCAGATCAAGCCGCGAAACTGCTTCATATTCTGGATACTGAAATATAGAAACGACACCGTTCGCTTCCCATAATGCTAATTTAATCTTTTGAATATCACTCACATTTCGCATACGAAGTTCCGAAAATAAATATTCCACCGTAATTCTCGCTTTTTTCAAATTGCTAAAATCAATGGAACCATTGTGTATAAGAATAATAGGTGCTGGCTCTAAAAAGCGTCTCCATCTATCCCATTTCAACATTAAGACTGAGCTTATAATGTGAAGTACAACGAGTATGAACGTTGTAATCATTGATCCGAGTAATCCTACTTTTTCATCAGATAATGCGTTAGAAATATTTCCACCAAGCAATAATACTAATACGACATCTAAAAAACGAAGTTGCGCGATGGATCTTTGCCCCATCGCTTTCGCAACTAATATTAAAAATATGTATGCTATAATAGCCCGAATAACCCATTCACTATTGGAAAGATGCCGTGCCCCTTCAAAAATATGCATATGCATCACTTTGCACTCCTTACCCGTCTCAAACTGCTACTTTGTTTTAGTTTGCAACGTTTAAGAGCATATATGTAAAAAAGCTGGTTCGTATTTACACGAACCAGCTTTTTTACTTAACAGAAAACATATACTTTTTATACGTTTTCCGTACCGATAATATGAGACCCATCATAATCATATTCGAGAACAAGGAACTTCCCCCATACGATAAGAACGGTAATGCAATCCCTTTTACAGGCATTAATCCAACGATCATACCGATGTTTTGGAATATTTGAACCGTTAATATTCCAATTGCTCCAGCACATAATAATGTACCGAATAAATTATCAGCAGAATAACCGATAATAATTGTTCGATATAGTAGTAATAGGAACAAAAATACAACTAACGCGGCTACGATAAATCCACCTTCTTCGGCAATTGTAGCAAAAATAAAGTCAGTATGCTTCTCAGGGATATAGACGTTCCCTTCGCCAAATCCTTTCCCTTCCATACCGCCACTACCTACAGCTAAAATCGATTGCTGTGTTTGATAACCTTGATCTGCATTTTCAAATGGATTTAACCAACCTACAATACGTGATTGTTGGTGAGGTTTTAGTAACGTAACTAACTTATTAAAGAAGAAATCCTCATACCTTACGTAAATAAATATTAACGTAGATAATACGGTCACCGGAATAACTGTACATAACGCTATCAATTTCTTCTGAATACCTGACATAAATAAAATACATGCAATAGCAGCAGCATATAAGAACACCATCCCTGTATCCGGTTGGCTATATACAACAGCCATAGGCGGAAGGGATACTAACACAATTTTACCTACTAATTGTAAATCCGTTTGGAATGTCCTTGCCATATACTGTGCATTATGTTTCACTGCTATACTTGCTACTACGAGAAGCAATGAAATTTTGAAAAACTCAGATGGTTGAATTTGTCCAACTAACGGAAATACAAACCATCTTTTTGCACCTAATTTTTCAGGTGTGAAAGTGGAAACCGGTAGTATTTTCAAAAGAATAAGTGAACCAAATCCAACGATATAAAGTGGCCAAGACAATTTTTGTAATTGATCTAAGTCGATGCTTGCAACAAGCAATAACAATACAACTCCAATTATGTAGTTCAAACCCTGTTTCATCGCAAAGTTTGCCTCTCCATATTGGCCAGTTTGCTGACTGCTATATATAGCGGCTATACTCGTAACACATAATGCTAACAAAATTAATATTAATTTTACATCTAAACTTTTTAGAAACTCGGTACTTCTTTTCATGACATCCTCCTGAAACATTGTTACAGCAAAATAAAAAACCAGGAGTCAACATTCTTCATGTTTTGACGACTGATTACACATTATCTATAAAACACTTATATAGAATAACTCTCTTTTTCATACAATACAATATATTATACTACAGTTTCGTCAGTAAGATTTGCCAAAAAAATTATTCTTTTCTTATTTTATATCCATATACCATATATCAGCAATGTATTTTCATAAATTCCTAATACATAATCGTTCATTGTAAGATTACTGGGGAAGATATTATACATATAGTAGGATGTAGATGAAGAAATAAGATGATAAAAAGCTCGCATAAGCGAGCTTTTTATTAATATACAGATGTATTATTTTCTGACGTATTTTCTAAAATTTCTTTTACACGTCCTAAGAACTTACCACAAATTAAGCCATCTAGTACACGATGATCAAGTGATAAACATAAGTTAACCATGTCGCGAGCACCGAACATACCATTATCCATAATTACTGGGCGTTTTACAATTGATTCAACTTGTAAAATAGCCGCTTGTGGATAATTAATAATACCCATAGATTGAACAGAACCAAATGATCCTGTGTTATTAATTGTAAATGTTCCACCTTGCATTTCGTCCGCTTTTAACGATTTCGTACGTACTTTTCCTGCAAGCTCTGTAATTTCACGAGCGATACCTTTAATCGTCTTCTCATCCGCGTGTTTAATTACTGGTACAAATAGTTCGTCCTCTGTTGCAACAGCGATAGAAAGGTTAATATCTTTCTTCTGAACGATCTTATCGCCAGCCCACATTGAATTGATTTGAGGATACTCTTTTAACGCTTGCGCTACTGCTTTTACGAAGAAAGCAAAGAACGTTAAATTAAAGCCTTCGCGCTTTTTGAAATCACCTTTAATTGAATTACGGTATGACACAAGGTTTGTCACATCTACTTCAATCATCATCCAAGCATGTGGCGCTTCGTGTTTACTACGTAACATGTTCGCTGCAATTGCTTTACGCACACCTGTTACTGGAATTTCGATATCGCCAGGCATTGTTGGTACAGAAACTGGTTTTGCAGCTTCTACTTTTTGTGCTACTGGCGCTGCTTTTGGTGCTTCTGGACGCGCTTCTACTACTGCTGCTACCGCTTCCTCTTTCTTCGCACCTGCTTGCGGAATATTTCCAGATTCCACCAGCTTTAAAATATCTTTACGAGTGATACGGCCATTTGCTCCCGTACCTTCTACTAAATCTAAATCAACATTATGCTCACCTGCAAGTTTTAAAACAGCTGGTGAAAAACGTGGTTTTCCATCAGTTGGTTGTTTTGCCTTCGGTGCTTTTTCAGACGTAGCTACTTCTGACTTTGGTTCCTCTTTTGTTTTTTCCTCAACAGCTGTCGCTGCTACTTCATCTGCGCCTTCTACTTGAATAACACAAACTACTTCACCTACAGCTAACGTCTCACCTTCACCAGCAATTAATTCTTTCACAATACCAGTGAAAGAAGATGGTACTTCAGCATTTACTTTATCAGTCATTACTTCTGCAAGTGGATCATACTTGTTTACATGATCGCCAACATTAACGAGCCATTTACTAATTGTACCCTCTGTAACGCTCTCCCCGAGCTGAGGCATTGTGATATTTTCTACAGCCATGTATAGTCCCCCCGATTAAAATTCCGCAAGTTCACGCATTGCTTTTTCAACTTTATCTGGATTTACCATAAAGAATTTTTCCATTGTTGGTGCATATGGCATTGCTGGAACGTCTGGACCTGCAAGACGTGCGATTGGCGCATCTAAATCAAACAGACAGTTTTCAGCAATAATTGCTGCCACTTCACTTATAATACTTCCTTCTTTATTGTCCTCTGTTACAAGAAGAACTTTACCTGTTTTAGAAGCTGCTTCAATGATTGCTTCTTTATCTAATGGATATACAGTACGTAAATCAAGAACATGTGCAGAGATGCCATCTTGCGCTAACTTTTCAGCTGCTTGAAGAGCAAAGTGAACACATAATCCGTACGTGATAACAGTAATATCATCACCTTCGCGTTTTACATCTGCTTTTCCGATTGGTAATACGTAATCATCCTCTGGCACTTCACCTTTAATTAAGCGATATGCACGCTTATGCTCAAAGAATAATACTGGATCTTCATCACGAATTGCTGCTTTTAATAAACCTTTTGCATCATACGGTGTAGAAGGAATGACAATTTTTAAACCTGGTTGGTTCGCAAACATCGCTTCCACAGATTGTGAATGATACAATGCACCGTGAACACCTCCGCCAAATGGCGCACGAATTGTAACTGGACAAGTCCAATCGTTATTAGAACGATAACGAATTTTTGCTGCCTCAGAAACAATTTGGTTTACTGCTGGCATGATGAAATCAGCAAACTGCATTTCAGCGATTGGACGCATACCATACATTGCCGCACCAATTGCTACCCCAGCAATTGCAGATTCTGCAAGCGGTGCATCAAGCGCACGATCTTCACCAAATTGATCATATAATCCGTGTGTCGCTTTAAATACGCCACCTTTTTTACCAACATCTTCACCTAAAACAAATACTTTATCATCGCGTTCCATTTCTTCGCGCATTGCTAATGTAATAGCATCAATATAAGACATTACAGCCATGAAACGTTCCCCCCTATTCTGCGTATACGTGCTTCAATGCATCTTCAGGTGCTGCATACGGAGCATTTTCTGCATATTCTGTTGCTTCATTTACGATATGCATAATTTCGTCTAACATTTGTTTTTCAAATTCCTCAGTTAACACGCCAGCTTCTTTTAAATAAGCTGCAAATGTTATGATTGAATCTTTTTTCTTTGCTTCTTCTACTTCTTCTTTATCACGATAAACACGATCATCGTCGTCACTAGAATGTGCTGTTAAACGATATGATACTGTTTCAATTAAAGTTGGGCCTTCACCACGACGGCCGCGGTCTGCTGCCTCTTTTACAGCTTTATATACTGCAAGTGGATCGTTTCCGTCTATTGTATATCCAGGCATACCGTAACCAATTGCACGGTCTGATACGTTTTTACATGCTAATTGTTTTTCAACTGGAATAGAGATTGCGTATTTATTATTTTCACACATGAAAATAACAGGTAGTTTGTGTACACCAGCAAAGTTTGCCCCTTCATGGAAGTCACCTTGGTTTGAAGAACCTTCTCCAAATGTAACAAACGTTACTAAATCTTTCTTTTCCATTTTTCCAGCTAATGCAATACCAACTGCATGTGGTACTTGCGTTGTTACTGGAGATGATCCTGTCACAATACGATTTTTCTTTTGACCGAAGTGACCAGGCATTTGACGACCACCAGAGTTTGGATCTCCAGCTTTCGCGAAAGCAGACAACATAAGCTCTTTAGCTGTCATACCGAACGCTAGTACAACACCCATATCACGGTAGTATGGTAATGCATAATCTTTCTCTCTATCAAGAGCGAATGCTGCTCCAACTTGTGCAGCCTCTTGTCCTTGACAAGAAATTACGAATGGAATTTTACCCGCACGGTTTAATAACCACATACGTTCGTCGATTTTACGTGCAAGTAACATCGTACGGAACATTTCTAATACTTGCTCATCACTTAAGCCAAGCTCTTCATGGCGCTTTTCTTTTACTTCTGCCATTTTTCATAACCTCCTAAATCCACATTTTTATGCGTGTAACGCTTTTCCATCTACAGCTAATGCTGCTTCACCAATCGCCTCAGATAATGATGGATGCGGATGAATTGTATGTGCTACTTCCCACGGTGTTGCATCAAGTACTCTTGCAAGACCAGCTTCAGAAATCATATCTGTTACATGTGGTCCAATCATATGAACACCAAGAATGTCATTTGTTTCTTCATCAACTACAAGTTTTACGAAACCATCTGATTCGCCGTATACAAGTGCTTTTCCGATTGCACGGAATGAGAACTTACCTACTTTTAACTTATAGCCTTTTTCTTTCGCTTCTTGTTCTGTTAAACCGACAGAAGCAACTTCTGGACTGCTATATACGCATTTTGATACCATAGAGTAATCAATTGGTGTAACTTCTTTACCAGCAATATGTTCCACTGCAACAATTCCTTCATGAGAAGCAACGTGAGCAAGTTGTAAGCCGCCGATTACATCTCCGATTGCGTAAATATGAGATTCTTTCGTTTGATAAAACTCATTTGTTTGAATGTATCCTTTTTCCACAACGATATCCGTATTCTCTAAACCAATATTTTGCGTATTGGCTTGTCTTCCTACAGATACAAGCATTTTTTCTGCTTTAAATTCTTTATTCTCACCGTTATGTTCAGCTTGAATTGTTACTCCGTTATCTTTTACCAATGTTTCTGGTAATACTTTTGCACCAGTTACCACTTTAATACCTTTTTTCTTGAATAGACGTTGCATTTCTTTTGAAACGTCCTGATCTTCTAGTGGTAATATCGTTTTCGCATACTCTAATACTGTAACTTCTACACCGAAGTCAGCAAGCATAGATGCCCACTCAATACCGATTACACCGCCACCAACGATAATAATTGAGCTAGGAAGCGTTTCCATTTTTAGGGCATGATCGGAAGACATTACATACTCTCCGTCTAATTCTAAACCTGGTAATGAATTCGGACGAGAACCTGTTGCAACAAGTACATTTTTTGGAATTAACATTTCATTCTCTTCTCCACTTGCAAGTTCAACTGAAATTGTCCCTGGCATTGGAGAGAAAATAGATGGGCCAAGAATACGGCCGATACCTTCAAACACATCAATTTTACCTTGTTTCATTAAGTGTTGAACACCTTTATGAAGTTGCGTTACAATCTTCTCTTTACGCTCTTGCACTTTCGCAAAGTTTAGTTCTACATTACTTGCAATAACTCCGAACTCTTCGCTTTTTTTAGCAGTTGCGTATACTTCCGCACTACGTAAAAGAGCTTTACTAGGAATACATCCTTTGTGCAAACAAGTACCACCAAGATTTTCTTTTTCAACAAGTGCAGTTTTTAAACCTAGTTGTGATGCTCGAATAGCAGCAACATATCCACCAGTACCGCCGCCAACGATGACTAAATCATATTCTCTTGCCATTATCTCAACCCCTAGCTACTGTTTGTTTTTCTCGTACAACATACTCTTTCGGCGCTTCTTCTTCACGTAATACACGAAGTGCTCCTTCTGCTAATGCTTGTAATTCATCTTCCCCTGGATGTACGATAACATCTGCAATCCAGTCAACACGTTCTTTTATTTCATCAACAAGAATTTTACTGTACGCAAGTCCACCAGTTAAAACGATTGCATCAATTTTCCCGTGAAGTACAGCGCTAGCTCCGCCAATCTCTTTTGCAACTTGATATGCCATTGCTTTATAAATAAGAGTTGCTTCCGGATCACCTTTTTCAACCATTTGTTCTACTTTGATCGCATCATTTGTACCGATTAGGCTTACAAGTCCACCTTGTCCAACAAGTTTTTTAACCATTTCGTCACGGTAATACTCACCAGAGAAACACATCTCCACTAATTGCCCTACCGGTACTGTACCCGCACGCTCTGGACTAAATGGGCCTTCTCCGTTTAAGCCGTTATTCACATCAATAACTTTTCCTTTTTTATGAGCACCAACTGTAATACCGCCACCCATATGTGTAACTAATAAATTTAAATCCTCGTATTTGTGATTTAATTCTTCAGCCACTTTACGAGCAACTGCTTTTTGGTTTAATGCATGGAAAATACTTTTACGTTCCATACCAGCAATACCACTTATACGAGCAACCGGCTCCATTTCATCTACAACGACAGGATCTACTATGAATGCCGGAATATTTAATCCAGAAGCGATTTCATATGCTAAAATGCCTCCAAGGTTTGAAGCATGATGACCGCTAAACCCATTTTTCAAATCTTCTAACATCGAATCGTTTACTGTGTATGTTCCGCCTTCGATTGGACGAAGTAATCCCCCACGCCCACAAACTGCGTTTAACTTTGAAATGTTAATACCGTGAGAATGTAGAACTTCTAAAATCGTTTCTTTGCGAAACTCATATTGATCGATAATTCTCTTATATTTTCCAATTTGTTCTTCGTCATGACGAATAGTTTCTTCTAAAACGGGCCTTTCATTATCAAAAACACCAATTTTTGTGGATGTACTACCCGGATTAATAACAAGAATTCGATTTAAAGACACTGTTGCTACCTCCACTAATAAATTCAAAAGGAGGTGGAAACCTCATAAGAGGTAACCACACCTTTTGTAAAAGTAATATATGAATGATTAGCGACGGCTAATAATGTCGTGACCGTTGCGTAAGTATGTGCTACGAGAGTTTTTCAAGCTCGCAATGCGCTCTTCAGCTAAACGATCTGCTGCTACATAAGTTGCAATGCCATCACGTTTTGAAATTTCGATTACTTTTGCAATTGTGTCATAAATAGACTCAACACGTTTTAGTGCACGTTCTCTATTGTATCCATATAATTCGTCTGCTACGTTAATTACACCACCAGCATTAATAACATAGTCTGGTGCGTATACAATACCCATTTCATGAATCATGTCGCCGTGACGATTTTCTTTTAATTGGTTATTTGCAGAACCTGCGATTACTTTTGCTTTAAGTTGTGGAATAGTTTCGTCATTAACTGTTGCGCCTAATGCACATGGTGCGTAAATATCACATTCAACACCGTAAATTTCATTTGGCTCAACTGCTGATGCACCGAATTCTTCTACCGCGCGTTGTACAGCTTCTTTATTAATATCTGTAACGATTAATTTTGCTCCTTCAGCATGTAAATGTTTGCATAGGTGATACGCTACGTTACCAACACCTTGAACAGCAATTACTTTTCCTTCTAAATTATCAGTACCGAAAGCCTCTTTCGCAGCTGCTTTCATACCACGATAAACACCGTATGCAGTTACTGGAGATGGGTTACCAGAAGAACCGAATGATGGTGAAATACCTGTTACAAAATCAGTTTCTTCGTGAATAATATCCATATCATCTACTGTTGTACCAACATCTTCAGCTGTAATGTAACGTCCGTTTAGTCCTTGAATGTATCGTCCTAATGCACGGAACATCGCTTCGCTCTTATCTTTACGTGGATCACCGATAATTACTGTTTTCGCACCACCTAAGTTTAAGCCAGCTGCTGCGTTTTTGTATGTCATCCCTTTTGCAAGACGCAATGCATCTTCAATCGCCGCTTCTTCAGAATCATATGTCCACATTCTTGTTCCACCAAGAGCTGGTCCAAGTGTTGTATCATGAATTGCGATGATTGCTTTTAAACCAGATTCTTTATCTTGACAAAATACTACTTGCTCATAATCATATTTTTCTAAGTATTCGAAGATTTCTAATGTCATTGTCGTTTCCCCCTAGTGTTTTACCCTGTTTGGTTTATTTTGAAGCAGTCGTAACTGCCAATGCTAATGAATATACTTTTGTTTCTGCTGAATCAGCACGAGATGTTAAAACAATCGGTGCTTTTGCGCCAGCAATCATAGCTCCTACTTTTGCATCCGCAAAGTATACGAGTGATTTGTACAGCACATTTCCAGCTTCAATCGTTGGGACGAGTAAAATGTCTGCTTTACCTGCTACATCACTTACTATGCCTTTATGTTCTGCTGCAATTTGTGATACTGCATTATCTAAAGCAAGTGGTCCATCAACGACACAATTTTTAATTTGTCCGCGGCGATTCATTTGAGTTAACATCGCGGCATCAATTGTCGCTTGCATCGCAGGATTCACAACCTCTACTGCTGCAATTGGTGCTACCTTTGGCAAATCTATTCCTATTGCCTGGGCAACTTCTACAGTATTCTGTATAATAGCAGCTTTTTGTGTTACATCAGGTGCAATGTTCATCGCTGCATCTGTAACAAAGATAAGACGATCGTAATTTGGAACTTCAAATGCTGCAACGTGTGAAAGTGCGCTACCTTTACGAAGTCCCCACTCTTTATTTAATACAGCTTTCAAAATATTTGCTGTTGGGATGTTTCCCTTCATAAGCACATCTGCTTCGCCATTTCTTACAGCTTTAACAGAAAGTTCTGCAGCCTCAGCACTTGACGCTGCTGCAATCACTTCAATGTGTTCTGAAGTTTGTAAACCATGTTCTTGTAGCATCCCCATTATTTTTTCTTGATTTCCATATAGACGAAATTGAGCTAGCTGTAATTTAATTGCTTTCGCTACAGCTTCAATTACTTCATGATCTTCAGCTACTGCTACAGCCACAGTTTTTTTAGGCTGTCCTGCTGCTTGATCAATTAAGTGTTCTAACTTCATATTTTGTAATCAACCCTTTCCGTCGTCCCTCGTCTATTTATAAAGCAAATACCGTGCCAACTTTCAAAAGTGGTCTTACCAATAATGAAAACGCATTCAAAATGCAGTAAAATCAATACTTTGGAAAATAACGAAACATTCTGTCTTGTTTTGTCGCTTTTTGTATACCATGCAATAAATTGCACGGTACGCAATTTATTGCATGCTATTTTTTGCACACTCATACTTTTCTAGCTTGTAATATAAATTTCGAACCGAAATTCCTAATGCTCTTGCAGTTTTTGTTTTATTTCCATCAAACCTCTCTAAACATTCATGAATGATATGCCCTTCAAACTCTGTCACTAATTGTTCAAGTGGCTTTTCTTCTAATTCAGGTAATAAGTTATTTTGTTTTACCTCAGTCTGCTCCTCTGTATGTAAAGGTGGTAAATGATGGACATCAATATATATTTCGTTATAATTCATAAAGATAATAGCTCGTCCTAAAATGTTTTCAAGCTCCCTCACATTTCCTGGCCATTCATATGATTGTAAATATGAAATAGCCGAATCAGTGAGCCCCTCTACATTCCGACCATAATCTTGGTTAATTTTTTGAATCAATCTGTCTGCAATTGCCGGTATATCTCCTTTTCGCTGACGAAGAGACGGAATTTGAATTGGAATTTTATTTAATCGATAATATAAATCCTCTCTAAACTCTCCTTCTAGAATGCCCTTTTCTAAATTCACATGTGTCGCTGCAATTACCCGGACATTTATAGGTATCGCTTTCGTTCCACCAACTTTTACAATTTCTTTTTCTTGCAACACGCGAAGGAGTTTCGCTTGCGTATTTGCAGACAATTCTCCTATTTCATCTAAAAAGATACTACCGTTATTCGCTTCCTCAAAAAAACCTCGTTTTCCGCCTCTTTTTGCTCCTGAAAATGCACCTTCCTCATAACCGAATAATTCACTTTCTAATAAAGTCTCGGAAATAGCAGCACAGTTTACCCGGACGAATTTATTATATTTTCGATTACTTCCATTATGAATTGCATGTGCAAACAATTCTTTACCCGTTCCAGATTCTCCGCGTAGTAATACTGTTGCCGGTGTATTCGCTCCAAGTTTCGCCTGTTCAATAGCGGCCGTTGTTTCATCTGAATTTCCGACAATGTCATCAAATGAATATTTCGCTTCTAACGTTCGAATAATTTGCCTTGCTCTATTCAATTCATTTGTTAACTTTTGAATTTCTGATACGTCACGAATTACACCAACGCTTCCTTTCAATATCCCATCCACTATAACTGGCGCTACGTTTACAATTACATCTCGCTTCTTTTGTCCAATCTTCATATGTATTCCGCGTACCGCCCTACGCGTTCGAAGTACTTTCATATGCATACTTTCACCTTCTACAATATCAGTTGTAGCCGGTTTCCCAATAATGTCCTCTTCTGTTAAACCTGTTAATTTCGTATACGCAGGGTTAATTACTAATCCTCTTCCCTTTTCATCCACGACCGAAATTGCTTCCTCAGACGAGTTGATAATCGCCTCAAGTAACGTTTGAATCTCCTTTAAATCTGTAACTTCTTCCGCAAGATCTACAACCTCTGTTATATCTTTAAAAATCGCAAATGCCCCTTGTACCTCTCCTCCCTCTTTTAATATTGGAATACGGGTTGTAATAATTTTCTTTTCATTCTCTAATGTCAGTTCATAATTTACTTCTATTTGTTTCGTACGTATAATACGAAGCAACTTACTAGTCGGAATAACTTCTAAAATATATTTCCCTACCGCATCTTCTTTTTTATATCCGATAATACGCTCTGCACTTTTATTAAATAGGCGTACTTGTCCCTCTCGATCAATCACAATCATACCGTCATGCGTAGAATTTAAAATTAAATCCCCTTGCTGCGTCTGTTCTTCTAATTTTCCAATTAAACTTTCCTTCTCATGTGCTAATCTCGTAACAATTTTCGCAATATCACCTGGTATAAGAAGAGTATCTTTATGCTTTTTCTTTATTAAATCTTTATGTAAATCATCGTCACCCGTCATATCAAACATTACATCAATATGCATAGAAAGAAACGGCGTTACACTCTCTCCAATTGTAACCCCATATTCCTTAGCCATTTGTAATCCCTTTGCTATCGGATTTATATCAATAATCCCTATAATTTGAAATATATTTGAACTTTGTAACAGATTCAGCAGTGTACTACCACCTTCACCTGCACCAACAATTAAAACTTTTTGTTTCATATATTACACTTCCTCTCGAAGTATCTCTGCAAAATTTTTCACACCCTTATCTTACTCGTTCAGCCCCCTCTTGACAAACCCCCTTTTCATATAACATCATTGAAATAAACAAAATAATCTGAAAAGGAGCGTTTATATGCAGCGTTACCTTGCTCTATCATTAGCACTCATCCCTATTTCATTAGCTGTGTTTGGCATTAAGTTAATGAGAGATACTGTATTCGGGATTCTATTTCCTCCACTCTCTATACTATGGTTACAATTTTTAATCGGCGCTCTCTGCTTCGGGCTCGGGTTTTATATCTTCGGAGGCTTCGTCTTACACCGAGACCGTAAACGAAATAAAGTACAAGCTCGCTTTAGAAGGTAGGAAGGCCCCACTATTTATAAATAAAAAATGAGACCGTTACACGCGGTCTCATTTTTTTATTGGCAATAACATTCTTGCTGTTTCGGGGTAATCAGTAATAATCGCCGAAATATTCATATCAAAATATTTACGCATAAGCGTTTCTTCATTTATTGTATAGGGCCGAACCTCTACACCACTTTCCATCGTTAATTCAGCAACAGCATCTTGAAGATAACGATAATTAGGGTGCACTGCTGTAGCGCCCATTTTTTTCGCATACGCCCACGGACTATGCAAACCTTCACGATATAAAATCGCTGTTTGAATATCAGGAGCCATCATATGACACCTTTTCATACTGTAGTGATTAAATGAAGAAAATATAACACGATCTTCTAGATTACATTTCCGTACAAGCGTTATAACTTCTTCCTCTAAACCTCTGTATGGAATTTTATTATTTTTCAGTTCAATATTAAGTAGCAACTCTGTTTTATCAATCCATTCTAACACCTCTTCTAAAAGAGGTATTTTACAAAAGCCTACTTTATCACCGAATTTATAGCTCGCATCTAATTTACATAAATCCTCATATAAATAATTACGAACCGCACCTTTTCCATTTGTTGTCCGGTCCACTGTTTCATCATGAATGACGACAACTTTTCCATCTTTCGTTAATTGAACATCAAGCTCAATTCCATCTGCTCTAAAAGATTCAGCTGCTTCAAATGAAATCATTGTATTTTCTGGGTACGTTCCCGCTGCACCACGATGTGCAAATATAAGAGTCATCCTCACTCCCCCAATCTTATGCTATACTATACGAAAAAGGAGGTACTTCTATGAGACCATTACAAATTTCTCCAGACACTGCAGTCCGCCTATCAAAAGCATTAGGTGTTCCACTTGAACAACTTATGCATATGCCGCAGCACATTCTAATTCAAAAGTTAGTTGAATTAGAAAAACAAAATAAAGACGAGGAATAATACAGTCCTGTTTTGCAGGGCTTTTTATTATTTTCTATTATATCACGGATGACTTCCCTACTAAAATCCTTTAACAGATATACTATGATTCCATTTAATCTTTTTTTCAAACATTTATAATCAATAAATTAAAACCCCTCTTTTAATAAAAGAGGGGTTTCTTACTACTCATTTCAGTTACTCAAATTATGCATGTTTCTTTTCTTTATTAAAAATCATAAACAATTTATACAACCCTAAAGAAGCTGGAATATTCATAAATGCAAATGCTTCATAAGTATAATGAGGAGCTGTTTCCCATAGTAATAAGAAAGTAAACACCCCTAACGTACTAATCATCGCAATTCGTATAACTTCCGATTCATTTTCATCTTTCTTTTTATAAAGTATAACAGCCGCCAGAACAGCTACATAAACAAATAATTTGATAACATACGAATATACAGTAACGATTTTATACTTCGTTGTACTATAGTTCGATACGTAATTAGTTATCGTGTCGTTCTTCTGCTCAAACCATTGTCCAATACGGTACATGGAGAACTGACTTGATACCCATTCTCTAGTTATTTTTTCATTTAAATGGTGTACATAACCCGTTACACCAAATTCACTGAAACGCTGCACTATAACTCCTTTATTGTGTTCATTTAAATCCTTCGTATTCTTTATGTTTTCATCATCAATATAATCTGCATCTGCCTGATTCCACACACCGTACGTATCTTTGTTCAACCCCATTTTCACCCAATGAGTGAATGGAATTTTTTCAATTTCATTATCGGTACTGAGATTTAGCTTTGTCGTTATACTTTTAAAACTTACAATAAGGATTAAACAAAATAAAACACTACTTAACACCTTTACAGAATACTTCTTACGAAATTTAAAAATATTCTCAATTAAAATCGCTAACGCTAACGCCAATGCTGTCGGTCTTATAATATAAGTACAAGCCGCAAAAACTCCTAATAAAATCCATAAAATAATCTTCAACCTTTTTGTTTCCGCTGTTTTCAAACATAAATATGTATACATCGTTGCTGAAATAAAAAATATTACTAATGTATGCGTATAGAAAACTGGCGCCTGCCAATATATAAAAATGTTTAGCACAGATAACACGATCGATATGTGAGCAACTTTAAAGTTTGTAATTTTCCTTACAATCAATACATTTAAAATAATACTACCTGTTATACATACTATTGGTAATATTTTTATCGCCACATCTACGCTTCCTACCAATTTAGCAAAATATCCTCCTAATAATACAATATGTGTATTATATGGATAAAATAGAAGCTGTCCCATTTCTAAAAATTGATTATCTCCATTAAACACAGAGACAATTCCTTGTTTAAGGATGGCATAATCTCCTACAACAGGGTTAAATGCGATAGAAGTAATCATTATTTCCGTCGTCAAAATGATTACGATACCTAAAGCAATCATAATATTTGTGTACGTTCTTTTCATTTTATTAATAACCCATTTATAATACATAAAGAAGAGCGCAAATAAAAGCAACGTCGCCGCTAGAACAGCACCGACTTTTTGGGGAGTGTACTCCTCAGTCGGATAAGGAAATTCACCACTCATCAAAATTGTTTTGGGGATAAAAAATTTACTTACTATCATTGAAAATATAGATAAAAACACCGTCATAACAATGATTGGGTAAGCTCGATTCACTATTTTTTTAAAAGTCATTCATCCATTCTCCTATATCTCTAACTTTCCAAATGTAACTGCAACAGCAAGAACTCCCATAGCTGCTACTATTCCTAGCCAAGTTAATATTTTATTTTTCATTCCCCTTCTCCCTATCTATACCTATTTAATTATCTTATAAAAAAACTCACTTATATGTAATATTACTAAAAACAGGATTTATCTTCCATGATATCAAATGATCTCTTGTTCTCAATAAAATAAAAAGACCAACGAATTCTAAAATTCATTGGTCATTAAATAAAAAGTTCATTGGTTTTACATTTAATATCGAGTATAAATTTAAAGAATGATTAAGCTTTACTAAAACTTAAATCCCTTACTATCTTTACTCTCAGCTAGCCTTATGTTCAAGTCTCAGCTTATCCGCAACCATTGCGATGAACTCGGAATTCGTAGGTTTTGCTTTTGACATGGATACTGTATAACCGAATAAGGACGAAATAGAATCAATATTCCCACGACTCCATGCTACTTCAATTGCGTGACGGATTGCACGCTCGACGCGGCTTGCTGTTGTATTATATTTCTTCGCGATATCTGGATACAATACTTTCGTAATAGATCCAAGTAATTCGATATCATTGTACACCATAGAGATTGCTTCCCTTAAGTACATATACCCTTTAATATGAGCAGGCACACCGATTTCATGAATGATACTCGTAATGCTCGCGTCTAAGTTTTTCGGTTTTCCATCTATTGTAGTTGCTGAACGGAAAGATGGAAGTGGACGTTTAATGGTAGCGTTCGCCTTACCGCTCACTTGACGAATATGACTCGTTAAATTCTCCATATCAAATGGTTTTAATATGAAATATGAAGCACCTAAGTCAACAGCTTTTGTCGTCACATCTTCTTGTCCAAATGCTGTCAACATAATTACGCTAGGCTGTCTTAGCCTTTCAATATTTCGCATTTTCTCTAGTACAGCTAAACCATCTAAATGTGGCATAATAATGTCTAAAACAAGTACATCCGGCTGCTTATCATTTAATAAATTTAAACACTCTTGACCATTATAAGCAGTACCGATTACTTCCATATCATCTTGAGCAGCTACGTAACTCTCTAGCATTGATACTAATTCTTTATTATCATCTACAAGACAGACTTTAATTTTCTCCACAGCTTTTCCTCCCTTACCGAATCGATTCTCCGACATGTGTATCCTTCTAGGCTACATGAATTGTTCGACAATTGTGTGAAAATTCCCTTTTAAAGTTTGTTACTTTCCGATAAAATCACAAAAAAATATGTTTATCGTTCATTTATTCCCTTTCGCAACACATTCCATCATAGAAATACAACGAAACGTTCAACCCTTTTCTTTTATTTTACAACAAAAAACACCTCTTGCGGAGCTTTTACAAAATTTCAACGAATTTTTCAAAAGAAAAGCGAGCTAATTAATAATTAGCTCGCTTTTCTTTCTTGTTCATAAATGTTAATTCCAGCCTCATGTAACATCCATTCAATATGAACACCATATCCTGACGTTGGATCATTTACAAATACATGTGTAACAGCACCAATTACTTTCCCGTTTTGTACAATTGGACTTCCGCTCATGCCTTGTACGATACCACCCGTTTTCGCTAATAAACGTTTGTCTGTTACTTTTATTACCATGCCTTTTGTAGCTGGAAACTTTTGCGGTACTGTACTTACAACTTCAATATCAAACGCTTCCACTTTATCTTTATCAATAACTGTTAATATTTTTGCCGGTCCCTCTTTTACTTGATGAGATAGTGCAATAGGCATCGCTTTATCCATTACACCATTTGGTATATTTGTATTCAATTTCCCGAATATACCAAATGGACTATTTATTGTAATATTACCAATCACTTCACGATCTGGTGAGAACCTCGCTAATTTCTCTCCTGGATTCCCATGACTACCTCTTTCAATTGATGTAACTGTCGAACGCATAATTTGTCCATCTTCGACTTGAATCGGCTTTTTCGTATCGTTATCAGAAATGACATGACCAAGTGCCCCATATTTCATAGAATCAGGATGAACAAATGTCATTGTTCCGATTCCAGCTGCCGAATCACGAATATATAAACCAATACGATAAGACGATTCTCCACTGTCTTTTTGTGGTGTTAACTTAGTGCGGATATGTTTTCCATCTCTTAACAAAACAAGATTAAGCGGTTCACCTGTCTCACCACTATTATGAATAAATGGTGCTACATCACTCATTCTTTCAATTGTTTTACCATTAATTTCAGTAATCATATCTCCAATTTGCACACCAGCTGTTTCACCAGGAGATACTTTCCCTTTTTCAGTTTGAATTAAATGATGGCCTACAACAAGTACCCCTTTTGTATTTAACTTCACACCAATTGATTGTCCACCTGGAATAACTTTAAAATCTTTCAATACTTTCACATTTACTTTTTTCACTGGAAAACCAGCAAGCTGAAACACCATATCTGCTTCACCATTTTGATGAGGATTTACCATAAGTCCTTGTTTTTGTTCATTGGAACTTACTGTAAACACATGACGATCTGTAGATGAAGCGTGAAAAACTGGTAATGAAGCTATTTCTGATTGTTGCCCTTCAAAAACAACAAGTTGCTTCGGGGATGAAATAAACGTCCGAAGCGGTTTAAAACACCCAATAAAAACTAAAGAAACAAGGAGACAAAGACCTATTATTTTGCGAAATCTTTCTAATCTCAATTTGTTCACTCTCCTCGCTCCTACCCCACATTCAGCCTCTTGGCTTCACTTTTTAATCTCTCCTTGCAGTGCTTTATTTATAACCGGAAGAATTAAGAAATCATTATTTGAGAAAAAAAGCTATCCATTACTGGATAGCCTCTGCTGTCTGTTTAAAATGATGCGCTTGCGTAAGTAATTCTTTCGCATGTTCTGTCGTTAAATCTGTAATTTCCACACCAGAAATCATTCGAGCTATTTCTGTTACTTTATCCTCCATAGTTAAAACGGTAACTGATGTAATTGTCCGATCATTCGCTACTTGTTTTCGAATAAATAAATGTGAATCCGCCATTGAAGCTACTTGAGGTAAGTGCGTAATACAAAGTACTTGCGAGTTTACTGATACTCGATAAATTTTTTCCGCAATAGCCTGTGCAACCCGACCACTTACACCAGTATCCACTTCATCAAAAATAACAGATGCAACACCTTGATGCTTAGAAAAAATGCTTTTTAAAGCCAAAATAATACGAGATAACTCTCCGCCAGAAGCGACCTTTGAAAGTGGTTTTAGCGGCTCACCTGGATTTGTTGAAATATAAAATTCCACATGATCGTAGCCATCCGCCGTAAGTCTTACCGGGGCACCCTCAACAAGAGGCTCTTCAGCATTTCCTTCTCTCTTCATGATTCTCACTTCAAATTTTGTTTTCTCCATATATAATTCTTTTAATTCCTGATGAATGGCATTTGTAAGATGCTCTGCAAGCTCATGACGCATATTACTTAACGACGTTGCTTCTTGCAGAATAACACTTTCTAATTCCTTTAATTGCTTCTTCGTCGTTTCAATATGAACGTCTTTATTTTCAATCGTAAAAATTTCTTGTTCAATTTTATCAGCATACGCTAAAATCTCTTCTACAGTATTTCCATATTTTCTCTTTAGCATACGAATTTCATTTAAACGCGTTTCAATTTCGTCTAAACGCTTCGGATCATATTCCATCATATCGAGCTTTTCTCTAAGTTGATATGCAACTTCTTCTAATAAGTAGTAGCTATTTGCAATTGAATCATGATTTTCTTGATAAACTTCATCTAAATGTGTAATACTCTCCATTTGTCCCATTGCGCTTCGTACATTATCTAACCCTTGTCCGTCAGCGCTTAATGAGCGATATGCATCGCCTAATGCTTTGTAAATTTTTTCGAAATTAGAAATTTGCAATCGTTCTTCAGTTAATTCAATTTCTTCATCCATCTTTAAATCCGCCTTACTGATTTCTTCATGCTGGAATTGAATTAAATCTAAGCGATGCGCCATTTGTTGTTCATTTTCACTTAACGATTTTAACTGTTTTTTTAATTTCTCATAGTCAGCGTATACATTTTGATATATACCCAATTGTTTAACAATGCGATCTCCATCAAAATGATCAAGCATAAACATATGACGCTCTTCATTCATTAAATCTTGTGTTTCGTGCTGCCCATGAATATCAACAAGTGTTTTTCCAATTTCCTTTAATATACTAAGGGTGACCAGTTTCCCATTTACACGACATACACTTTTTCCGTTTGCAGCGATATCACGCTTCAAAATAATCATGCCGTCTTCTATTTCTATATCCAACTCTTCTGCCTTTTCAATACACGGATGCTTATCATCTTCTACATAAAATAGCCCTTCTATCTCAGCTTTTTCTGTTCCGTATCGAACAAATTCCGCTGAACCACGGCCACCTACAAGTAAACTAATCGCATCAATAATAATCGATTTTCCGGCCCCTGTTTCACCACTTAAAACCGTTAACCCTTTTTGAAAAGAAATATTTAATGCCTCAATAATAGCAAAGTTTCTAATCGATAATTCCGATAACAATGCCCCATTCACCTCGTTATAAACTAATCCCCTATTAAGGGCTTTTCTCAGTTCTTCATTCAAATAGTCAAACTATATGTTTGTATGTATAAATTACTTTTCTAACCGCTCCATTGTACCAAACATTCGTTTTACGGGTCAATCCACCTATTTTCTAATTTTATTCAAAGAAAATATTATATTACAATTAAGAATTCACATTTTTAACCAATAAAAAAATCCTGTTCACTTTCCACTTTACAGAGGAAAGCAAACAAGATTTTTTTTTACAACATATTTAAGAAACGATCAGAGACAACACCTGTATCTTCAGGTGTACGGCAAATAATTAAGCAAGTATCATCACCACAGATGGTTCCGATGATCTCATCCCACTCTAAATGATCAATAAGTGCTCCAAGTGAATGAGCGTTACCAGGCAATGTTTTTAGCACAAGCATATGTCCTGCCGTGTCTAATTTTACAAATGAATCCACTAGATTGCGTTTTAATTTTTGTAACGGGTTAAATCGTTGATCTGCTGGCAAGCTATATTTATAGCGCCCATCATGTAATGGCACTTTCACTAAGTGCAGTTCTTTAATATCGCGCGATACTGTTGCTTGCGTTACATTAAATCCCTCATTACGTAAAATATCAACTAATTCATCTTGTGTTTCAATTTCTTTGTTCGCAATAATTTCCCTGATTTTAATATGGCGCTGACCTTTATTCATACATTTGCACCTCACACTATCTCTTACCATAGTTTAAACATTGGTATACTTCACTTATTTATGTTAACTTATAATTCGTTGCTTGTACACAATTGTTTTTACAATCATTATACAATTACAACAAAAAGAGGAACAACATATGTTATTCCCCTTTTCCTTTTTGTTTTAGGATATCATGCGCCTCTGTAACTACTTGCTCAACAGAAACTGGAGAATGATTTTCGCCATTCTCACGTTCACCATGCCATTTCAGATGAATTAAAAATTCAATATTACCATCCCCGCCCGTAATTGGTGAGAATGTTAAACCTTCTACGTCGTATCCTTCTTTTATAGCAAAGTCGACAATCATTTCTACGACAGCCTCATGTACTTTTCGATCACGAACGATACCTTTTTTCCCAACTTGCTCTCTTCCAGCTTCAAACTGTGGTTTAATTAACGCTGCTACATCCCCATTAGGCATAAGCATTGTTTTTAAAACCGGCAGTATAAGCTTTAATGATATAAATGAAACATCGATACTAGCAAATTGCGGTAAACCACGTTCTAAGTCTGCTGGTGTCACGTAACGGAAGTTTGTCCGTTCCATTACGACAACACGCTCATCTTGACGCAATTTCCACGCAAGTTGATTGTATCCTACATCTAATGCATAAGATAATTTCGCTCCGTTTTGAAGCGCACAATCTGTAAAGCCACCAGTTGATGAACCAATATCTATCATAACTTTATCTTGTAAATCCAGGTGAAATGTCTCCAATGCCTTTTCAAGTTTATAACCACCACGGCTTACATACGGCATAACTTGTCCCTTCACCGTAATCTCTGTATCTTGTGGGATCTTCTCTCCTGGCTTATCAAGTCTCATCTCATTCGCATATACAAGTCCGGCCATAACGGCGCGTTTTGCTTTCTCACGTGTTTCTATAAGTCCTCGCTCTACTAATAGTACATCTACTCTTTCTTTTTTTGCACTCATTTGTTACGCCCTTTTTTGTTTTGATGGAATCATTGTATGAATACGGTCTACAACAGCATCTGTCGTTAAACCAATTTCTTCTAATAATTTTGTTACACTACCGTGCTCTATGAAACGGTCTGGAATACCCATTCGTTCAATTAACGCACTATGGTACCCGTTCTCAGATGCAAATTCAACTACTCCCGTTCCAAAACCACCAATTAAGCAAGCTTCTTCAATCGTTAAAATCGGTATATTTTTCCCTAAGAGATCATGTAAATATGCTTCATCCATCGGTTTAATAAAGCGAGCGTTCACTACTTTCACTGAAACTCCAGCCTTTTCAAGACGCTCAGCTGCTTCCATTGCCATTGGTATTGTCGTACCAAATGTTAAAATAGCCGCTTGTGTACCTTCTTTTAACGTTTCCCAAGTACCGATTGGAATCGCCTTTAGTTCTTCATCCATATGAACACCAAGTCCATTACCACGCGCATAACGTAATGCGATTGGTCCATCTTCATATTGCATCGCCGTATATACTAAATGTTGCCCTTCATTTTCATCTTTCGGCATCATAAGTACCATATTCGGCAAATGACGTAAGAATGAGATGTCAAATACACCTTGATGCGTTTCACCATCTGCTCCTACTAAACCAGAGCGATCGATTCCGATGAAGACATTTAAATTTTGGCGACATATATCATGAACAACTTGATCATATGCTCTTTGTAAAAATGTTGAATAAATCGCTAAGAATGGCTTCATTCCTTGCGTTGCCATACCCGCCGCCATTGTTGTAGCATGCTGTTCTGCAATACCTACATCAATCATACGATCCGGGAATTCTTTTTGGAATTTCTCAAGTTTCGATCCAACAGGCATTGCAGGTGTAATTGCAACGATACGCTCATCCGTTCTCGCTAGCTTAAGTACTGTATCACTAACAACAGCACTCCATGCTGGTGCAACTTCTTTCGGTTTAACGAAGTCACCTGATTCAATTTTATAAGGTCCTGTTCCATGCCAAGTTCCAATAACATCACTCTCAGCTGGTTTATAACCTTTTCCTTTTTTCGTAATAACATGAACAAGCACTGGGCCTTTTGTTTTCTTTGCATATTGCAACGTTTCGAATAACTTTTCATAATCGTGCCCATCAACTGGACCTAAATATGTAAAGCCTAATTCTTCGAAAAAGACACCGGATACTAGTAAATATTTAAGACTATCTTTTATTTTCTCTGCTGTCGCAGCAACTTTCCCACCGACTGCTGGGATTTTCTTTAATATATACTCTAGTTCATCTTTTACCCAATGGTATTTCCCTGCGGTACGTAGACGTCCAAGTACATTATGAAGCGCACCAACGTTTGGTGCAATTGACATTTCATTATCATTCAAAATAACAATCATGTCTGTTTTTTCATGTCCAATATGGTTCAATGCCTCTAAAGCCATTCCGCCGGTTAGAGCACCATCTCCAATGATTGGTATAACATATTCTTTCGTTTTCTTTAAATCACGTGCTAGAGCCATTCCCATTGCAGCAGATAATGATGTTGAGCTATGGCCAGTTTCCCATACATCATGCTCACTCTCGCAACGTTTTGGGAAACCACATAGACCTTGATATTGCCTTAATGTACCGAATTCCTTTGCACGTCCTGTTAAAATTTTATGTACATAGGATTGATGTCCTACGTCCCATAAAAATTTATCTTTCGGACTATCAAATAATTTATGCAGAGCAATTGTGAGTTCTACTACACCTAAATTAGGTGCAATATGTCCACCTGTTTGAGAGAGCTCTTCAATTAAAAACTTACGAATATCCTCACTCAATCCCTCTAGTTCACCGATAGACATATCTTTCAAAAAACTAGGGTTTTGAATTTGCGTTAGATCCACATGGATCACTCACTTTCATTTCATAATCTGTCAACATGTCAAATATTATAAAAAACATTTACACAAAACAAGAAATTATCTTTTTTTATTTTTCACCTTGTCCTGCAATTAACCAGTCTATTGCGCCCTAATCCTATTATAAACCATATTTCTTTAGGCGATGAAAAAAATAGCCGCTAACACGAAGTGATAACGGCAATGTAATCTACATATATTTTTGCCAATAACAAGAAAAGAAAAACCTTTTCCTACATTTATATCATAAAATGATGAATGACTCAACAAATGGAAACGCTGTTATATTAGTTATTACGTTTTGCAATCAAATCGCAAATAGATAGTAAATATTCATCTTGTAATTGCAAGGAACCAATAGCACCTTTTGCTTTTGCAATTGTTTCTTCTAAAATATCCTTCGCTCTATCTACAGTAAATAACGTCGTATATGTGCTCTTTTCGTTGGAAACATCACTACCAATCGGTTTTCCAATCTCTTCTTCGGTTCCTTCCACATCTAAAATATCATCTCGAATTTGGAAAGCTAGGCCGATATATTTTGCAAACGCAAGTAACTTTTCTTCTTGTTCTTCTGTGGCATCAGAAAGTATCGATCCTGCAAGTACAGCGAATTCAAGTAGTTTCCCAGTCTTATGCTTATGAATATACTCCAACTCATCAATCGTAAGCTGTTTCCCTTCAGCTTCCATATCTGCCACTTGTCCGCCAACCATTCCTTCTGGTCCTGCCGCTTTTGCAAGCTCAAGTACAAGTCTTACTTTTTTTTCAGCAGAGATTTCCTTTTGTTCATATGCCATAATAACTTGAAAAGCATACGTCAACAAACCATCGCCTGCTAAAACTGCCATCGCTTCACCAAATACTTTATGATTTGTGGGCTTACCTCTTCTTAAATCATCATCATCCATACAAGGTAAATCATCATGAACTAACGAGTATGTATGTATCATTTCAAGAGCACAAGCTGCACCTATTCCAAGATTTCTTTCTTTACCAAACGCTTGTAATGTCGCAAATAAAAGTAACGGGCGGAGACGCTTTCCACCCGCTTCCAAAGAATATGCCATCGCTTCACGAAGTACATTTGGACATTGTAATTCATTTGCATAGCTTACAAGCTTCTCTTCTACGAAAGTTTTACTTTCTTTCAAAAAAGTATCAAAAGCAATAGTCACTATGCTTCATCTCCTAAAGCAGTAAACGGTTCAAGCTCTCCATCTTCCCCAAGAATAACTGCCATTTGTTCTTGTACGTTCTTCAACTTCTCATCACAAAGCTTAGATAATTCCATACCCTCTTTAAAATAAGAAATTGCTTCTTCTAAAGGTACGTCACCTTGCTCTAGCTTAGAAACGAGGTGCTCAAGTTGCGAAATTGCCTCTTCAAAGCTTAATTTATTTTCCATTATTCAATTCACGCTCCTCTATGCCTGATACGCTACAATCTAGTATTCCATCTTGTAATTGAACTGAAACAGCATCTCCAAGGCTGACATCTTTCACACTTTTTAACACTTGCTTCTCTTCATCATATACAAGCCCGTACCCTCTCATCATTACTTTAAGCGGACTTAACGCTTCAAGTTTTTGAGCAGCTCTTACAAAGGCAAATTCTTTCGTTTGAAGTAATGTTTGCATTTCACGTTGCAATTGCTTTTGCAATGTTTCAACCGCTACCTTCGTTTGCATAATTTTTTGAGCTGGGTGGTGCTTCTCTAAATAAAATGAAAGCTGTTTTAACTGATTTACCTTTTTATCAATATAGCGCTCTTTCGCTAAAACAAGCTGTTCTAACGCTCTATCTAATTGCTCTTCTTTTTGCTCATATACTTGTCTTGGATAACGGAACGCATAAGATTTTTGCAATACTTGTAGTTTTTCTTCTTTTTTATGTACTAACTCTCTCATTGCTCTTTGCAATCTTAGAGTTCTTTGTAATACCTTTTCTTGTAACTCTATAATGTTAGGCGCTGCCAGCTCAGCTGCTGCAGTCGGTGTTGGCGCACGTAAATCGGCAACAAAATCCGCAATTGTAAAGTCCGTTTCATGGCCTACTGCCGAAATAATAGGGATCTCACTCTTAAAGATTGCCCTTGCTACCATTTCTTCATTGAAAGCCCATAACTCTTCAATAGAGCCTCCCCCTCGCCCAACGATTAGGACATCTATCTCTCCCATTTCATTCGCTGTACGAATCGCTTGTACAATTGAGGGAGCTGCTGACTCCCCCTGTACAAGTACCGGAAACACAATAACATTTCCAATTGGATAACGACGTTTAATCGTTGTTATAACATCACGAATCGCTGCCCCTGTTGGCGACGTAATCACACCTATTGTTTTAGCATAAGGAGGAATTGTTTTTTTATAAACTTGAGAAAACAAACCTTCTTCCTCTAAACGAACCTTTAATTGTTCGTAAGCTAAATGCAGGTTTCCGACTCCGTCAGGCTGCATGTCTTGAATATAAATTTGATAAGAACCACTCGCCTCGTAAACGGAAATTTTCCCTTTCACAAGTACCTTCATCCCATTTTCAGGTCTGAATTTAATATTACGATTATGACCCGCAAACATAACCGCTGCGATTCTTGCATTTTCATCTTTCAATGTAAAGTACATGTGGCCACGACTATGATTTTTAAAGTTGGAAATTTCACCTTTTAACCAAACAGACTGCAAATGCGGATCATATTCTATTTTTGTTTTTATATAGCGTGTTAACGCTGTAACGGTTAAATATTGTTTTTCCATTTCTCTCTCCTCATAGCCGACTCAAATTATTTACAAACGACACCTGCACGCTTAGCAGATTCAACAGTATTATGAAGAAGCATTGTGATCGTCATTGGACCAACACCCTTTGGCACAGGTGTAATGTACCCTGCAACATCTAACACGTTGTCAAAGTCAACATCACCACAAAGTTTACCTGTTTCTAAACGGTTCACACCAACGTCGATTACAACCGCTCCTTCTTTAATATAATCAGCTGTTACCATTTTAGGTCGTCCAACAGCTACGATTAAAATATCAGCTAACTTCGTTAACTCTTTCATATTTTGCGTTTTAGAATGACAATATGTGACAGTTGCATTTTCATTTAAGAACAATTGCCCCACTGGCTTGCCGACAATATTACTTCTTCCAATTACTACAACATGTTTTCCTGAGATATCAAGATTTGTTTCTTTTACTAATTCTACGATACCGTGCGGTGTACATGGAAGGAATGTATCTTGTCCCGTCATCATACGTCCCACGCTGATTGGGTGAAATCCATCTACATCTTTTTCTGGTGAAATTCTTTCAATGATAGCTTTTTCTTCAATATGTTTTGGTAAAGGTAATTGCACTAAAATGCCATTAATACGGTCATCGCCATTTAAGCGATCGATTTCAGCAAGCAAACGCTCCTCAGTAATTGTTTCAGGAAGTTCAATTAGCTCTGAATAGATTCCTACTTGTTCACAGCCCTTTTCTTTTCCTTTTACATAAGAACGAGATGCTGGATCTTCTCCAACTAGAATAACTGCTAATCCTGGTACAATCCCTTGCTCTTTCAACTTCACAACTTCTTCTGTTAATTGTGCTCGTTTTTTCTCCGCAACTTCATTTCCTTTGATGATTACTGCTACCATTTTAAGATTCCCCCTTAAAGAAATTACAGTGTATCTTTTATATTAGATAAAACGCCGTTAATAAAACGACGAGATTCCTCATCCCCAAATGTTTTAGCAATTTCAATCGCTTCGTTAATTGTTACGTTGTGTGGAATTTCTTCCATGTATTTCATTTCATACACAGCTACACGTAAAATACTGCGATCAACAATACTAATACGCTCCAGCTTCCATTTTTTTAAGTTTTGACGAATCGCTTCATCAATTACTTCTTTATTTTCTACAAAACCTACTACAAGTGATTCTAGAAAATCATTTGTTTCTTCACCTTCATCTAGCGTGTTTTCCACCGCTACTTTCGGTTCTAATTCACCTGTAATATCCATTTGGTATAATGCTTGCATAGCTCTTTCTCTAGCCGTCCTACGTTTCATTGTAACTCTCCTTTATGCTTCAAGTCTTTCCTTATGCTTTGTTATATTATTATAATTTATAAGCCGTCAATTCACTTACTCTTACAGTTTTCATTGATTTTCCAACCTTATAATACAATGATAATAACACAATTTATCGTTTCATACACGGGTTACAAGGCTGAAAAATAATAAAAAGATTAACTTCAAGTTCCATATCTTATCACAATGTACGTTTTTTGGAAAAACGAAACATCTTCTTTTTGATTTCTTATTTTTTGAAATAGTATAATAATTAGAGGGTTTTAATTTGTGAAGAAATGAAACGATAAAAAAGATGCCTATGTTACTAGGCACCTTTTTCATTCTTACACTGGTTCAATTTCTGTTTTTTGTGTTTCGAATGTTACGCCAACGATGTGAACATTCACTTCTTTTGGCTCAAGCCCTGTCATTGTAAAGAGTGCCTGGCGAATGTTGTCTTGAATCTTTTGTGCAACAACTGGAATTGCTACGCCAAAATACATTACAACATAAAGGTCAACGATAATATCTTCGTTTGCTAATTCAACCTTTACACCTTTACCATGATTTTTCTTACCTAACTTCTCAACAACATCTGTAGCAAAATTACCACGCATTGCCGCTACACCTTCTACTTCAGCAGCTGCAATACCTGCGATTACTTCAATTACTTCTGGTGCAATTTCTACTTTACCAAGAGTTGTATCTTGACCCATATCTAACATATGTTCAGCCATGAAAAAAAACCTCCTTTAATGTATCACTGCGTCACAAGTTCATGCTCTTCCAAAAACTTCGTATTAAACTCACCTTTTACAAAATCAGGATGATCTAGCAATTGCAAATGGAACGGGATTGTTGTATGTACGCCTTCAATGACAAACTCACTGAGTGCACGCTTCATTTTTGCAATTGCCTCTTCACGTGTTTTTCCGTGAACAATTAATTTAGCAACCATCGAATCATAGAAAGGTGGGATTGAATATCCCGGATATACAGCTGAATCGACGCGAATACCAAATCCGCCTGGTGGCAAGTACATTTCTACTTTACCTGGGGATGGCATAAATTTTTTGGCAGGGTTTTCCGCATTAATTCGGCATTCAATTGCCCAACCATTAAATTGTACTTCTTCTTGCTGTAACGATAACTTTTCTCCAGAAGCAACACGAATTTGTTCTTTAATTAAATCCATCCCTGTTACCATTTCAGTAACTGGATGCTCAACTTGAATTCTCGTATTCATCTCCATGAAATAAAAGCTTTTCGTTCTATATTCATAAATAAACTCAACCGTACCAGCACCTGTATAATCAACCGCTACCGCCGCTTTAACTGCCGCATCACCCATCTGCTTGCGAACATTTTCATCAAGTGCAGGTGATGGACTTTCTTCTAGTAGTTTTTGCAAGCGGCGCTGAATTGTACAATCACGCTCTCCTAAATGAATGGCATTTCCATGTGTATCTGCCATTATTTGAATCTCAACATGGCGGAAATCTTCAACGTACTTTTCTAAGTATACACCAGGGTTCCCAAAAGCGGTACTAGCTTCTTGCTGTGTAATTTGAATTCCTTTTACAAGCTCTTCTTCATGGCGTGCAACACGAATACCTTTTCCGCCGCCACCTGCAGTTGCTTTAATAATAACTGGATATCCAATTTGATTAGCAAGCTCGATCGCTTCTTCGGTATTTTTAATAATCCCTTGTGAACCTGGTACAATCGGAACCCCTGCTTCTTTCATTGTATCACGAGCAACGTCTTTTGTGCCCATCTTTGAAATAGCTTCTGGACTTGGACCGATAAAAATCAAGTTACATTCACGGCATAGCTCTGCAAAATCTGCATTCTCTGCTAAAAATCCGTATCCTGGATGAATAGCATCGCAGCCTGTTAACTTCGCAACACTAATAATGTTCGTCAAATTTAAATAGCTTTCTTTCGAAATCGTTGGTCCTACACAATACGCCTCATCAGCAATTTGTACGTGAAGTGACTCTTTATCTGCTTCTGAATAAATTGCGACTGTTTCAATATCCATTTCTTTACAAGCACGAATAATTCGTACAGCAATTTCCCCACGATTGGCTATTAATACTTTTTTTATCATCACAAAGACTCCCTTATTACGCTTTTACAAGAAATAGCGGTTGTCCATACTCAACAAGCTGTCCATTATTAACAAGAATCTCAACAATTTCCCCATCTACATCTGCATCGATTTCATTAAATAACTTCATAGCCTCAACAATGCATACGATAGAATCTTTTGATACTCTGTCTCCTACACTTACATATGCAGGTGTATCAGGCGAAGATGAAGAATAGAATGTACCTACCATCGGTGATGTAATTTTATGTAGGTTTTCATTTTGAACCACTTTTTGCTCTTCTTGTTTTGGTACTTCCACTTGTGCTGCCGCTACTGTTGTTTCAACTTCAACAGGTGCTACTGGTTGCACGACTTGTTTTGCTACAGGTGCTTGCACCGCAACAACTTCATTACCACGCTTTTTCATTTTGATTGTCGTACCATCTTTTTTGTATTCAAATTCATCAATATTAGAGCTATCAATTAATTTAATTAATTCACGAACTTCTTGAATTTTAAACATGTAAAATCCACTCCCATACTCTTGTTTGTCCCGTTTTTACAGATTATCGTCACTAAAACTAGATTGACTGTAAAAATACGATGTACTCTATTAGAAAATGCATTTCATTTACTAATAGAAATAATTGCTATTTCCATCTTACGATAAATTTTTTAAACATTCCAATTTATATTTCTTTATAATAAATCGAAACTCCTGTAAAAATATTATTCCAATAAAAATTTATTACCTAGTAATAATACCAAGTTTCACACAAAATTGGCAAGACCACTTCTAAAAAAACATTCCTTACTTTTTTCACAATGCTACACAATAAACAAATCATTACCGCTCCACTCTTCACCTCATCTATAGTCAACAACATATTTTTACCAAATATTATTTTTTTGTTTACACACCGTTCATCATTCCTTCATATAAGAATAGTATGTTCAAAGTGTAGAAAATATATCGTATCGAGGTGTGGACATATGATATGGCTCATTCTCTTCTTACCTGCCGTAATGGTCTGGGCATTCGTTCTCTTCATCCACGTCAAATCCGGAAAAAGTAATCATCATTACCATGAACCGCTAATCTTTTACTCACAGCGTATTTCTCCGTTCCGAGTTGAACATAATAAAAACAACTACAAAGACGAAACAGAAAAAAGCTATCGAAAATGATAGCTTTTTTTCTATAACTATTTTCAAACAATCCGATTCGTAAAAACTAATAATCCGCGAGGGATTCCCCCGCGGATTATTAGTTTTTATTTTGTTGGTGGATCAAATTTCACACCTACATCTTTTGATCCGCCTTCACTTCTTACAAGCTGTATAATTTTATTCGCTTCTTTTTGTGAATGCTTTGCTGCTTTCACAGTTACTTTAATGTCAGTTCCATCAGCTCTTACAAGGGCATCTTTATATCCTCCTTGAGACTTAATCACTGTCTCAAGTAATTCTTGCTTCGTTTCCATTGTAGTAATTGCATCAAAATTATCTTTCGCTTTACTCTTTTCTGTTGCTGAAGATTTTGCTGAATTCATCACTTCTTGTAATCTTGATTTTTGTTCACTTAGCTGATCTTCCATTTGCATACGTAACGCTGTGAAATTTTCATCACTTGATTGAACTGTTACGTTAGCATCTTTTTTACTTGTTTCTTTGTTAGCATTCTCTTTTTTGTCTGTTTCTTTATTTGTTTCTTTATTTGATGTTTCCTTGCTTGTATTTTCTTTTTTTGGCGTTTCTTTAGGTGCTTCATTTGTTACTGCTTTGTCAGTACCTTGTTTTTCTTGTCCAATCTTTTCACCTGTTGCCGGCGATGCTGTATTCATTTTGTCAGGAGTTGTTACGTAATAAACAGATAGTACAACAACTAAACTTAACATCGTTAATAGCCAAACCGTTTGTTTTTTTAACACTTTATTTCCTCCCTATCAATTTTTCGGTGAAACTGAAACGCGATGGGCTGGTACATCTAGCAGCCGTATGACAGCTTCTTTTACCATCGCTTTAACTTGTATATTATCCACTCCCTTTGCTACGACAAGAACACCTCGCACTTTCGGTTTCTCTGTTCGTAAAACAACGGGAGTTTCTTTATCCCCTTCACGTATAATGACGGTCTTTTCATCAAGGGACTCATCTTCTACTTTCCTCTGACCGCCTGTTTTATCTGTTTCACCTGTTGTTTGTGAACGTTTCACTGTATTTTTTTCTAATATTTTTTCTTCAGATGAATCTAAATTTACTTTAATCGTTACATTTTTTACTCCCGCTATTTCTTCTAAAGCTGCTTTTAATTCTTGTTCATACGCTTTTTCATACTTTTCTACATTTGACATACTATCATTATTTTTTTGTCCAAAAGTTGGTACGTCTTTTTCTTGGTTTTGCGTTTTTTGTTCTTTAAATACAGGTACTTCTTCTTTTTTACTTGAAAAAAGACTACTAGAAAACATAAGCAAAATCCCAAGTATGAGTAGGACAAGTAAAAACTTAGGTGTTATCTTTTTTCCCTTCTCATTGCTTTCTTTTTCATCCCCATTCAATAAGTTTCGAAAAAATGAGAACTTCGAATTTTTATCTTTATTGTCCATTTACTCTACCTGTCCTCCCTTCCATTTGAACTTGGATTTGTTTATTCTCTAGTTGCCATCTGCTTGAAAAGAAATCTTTCATTTCCACATTCGTTTCTTCTACTTTTTTCGGAGGTTCCTTCGTGTTAATTTCAACTGGTTTTACTGTTTCGATTGCATCATTTTTACTACGTTCTTTTTCTTTCAACGTCACAACAACAGTTTGAATATCTTTTGCTGACTTTACTTCCGCTGTACTTTCCGCTGCGACTATTTGTATTTCAGAGACTGTCATACCATACTTTTTCTCGAATTCTTTTCCTACTTCTTTTTTCATTTTGGTAGCCATCTCTTCTAAACTATATGCACGTGTTAGAGCTTGTATTTCTTTTTTCTTCGAATCTATTGAATTTTTTACAGATCCTTCTGCTACGTACTTCTCTTCATTAAAATTTGCGATTACTTCATTCACATCTGTTTGCAGTAGTTTAAAAAGAGGCGTTAAGATTAAAACAACTAATAATAGACTTACAACGAATTTAACGTACTTTTGCAAATTTGAATTTGGAAGAATAAGATGAAGCATTGTCGCTAAGAGTAAAAAAACGATAATATTTCTAATCCACTCTGTAACAAATTGCATACCCTTCACCTCCTACCGCATCATAAGTGTAATGTTCCCCGCAGCAATAATAATTGTGATACTTAAAAAGAACATAAATGATACGATAGCTAAGCAAGCAAATACATAAATGATGCTTCGCCCGATAATATCTAAACATTGAATAATTGCTCCGCTGCCAACTGGCTGTAATACTGCTGCTGCGAATTTATAAATAAACGCGATACAAAAAATTTGAATCGCTGGAAAAGCAACAATTAAGCATAGAATGACGAGCCCGATAATTCCGACTGTGTTTTTTAATAATCCCGATGCACTAATAACAGTATCCGCCGCCTCTGTAAACATTCTTCCTACTACGGGAATAAAGTTCCCTGTTACAAATTTAGCAGTTTTCACAGCTATTCCATCAGCAACAGCTGTCGCTGTTCCTTGTACAGATAATACCCCTAAAAAAATCGTTAAAAAAATACCGATAATCCCAACGCTAACATTTTGCAGAAGCTTGGACAATTTCGTAACTTTATATTGATCACTCATCGTACTTACAATACTTAATATCGTTGCAAGTAATAAAAGTGGTAGAACGATATAATTCATCAAAAGCCCGCTCGTGTTCATTAAAAAGATGATAATCGGATGAAAAAACGATACAGATACAACACCACCTCCAGTTGCTATGAGTGCAAGCAAGATTGGCAATAGCGCTAATATGAAATCTACCATTGTTTGTATCGTTTCTCTTGCATATGTCATGACGACATAAAAACTATTTAAAGCGAAAATAATAAGTACCATATATACAACTGCATCCGCAATTTTACTTACACTACTCTTTGAAAATGCAGATTGCAGTGATTGCAACAATGCACTAAAAATTGTAAGCATAATGAGCGTTCCCAGCAGCTTCCCATTTGCAACAAGCTCGTGAAATAAATACTTTAATAAACCTAGCATCCACTCTTTTATAGAAATTTCTTTTTCTCCCTTTACAAACTCCATAAAACTACCTTTTTGACTCTCTGGTAAATAACCTCCATATTTTGTAACAAGCCCGTCCCAAAATTGCTTCACATCTTCAATTCCGAGCTTATCCAATTGTTGATCAACGACGTTTGTTTCTACAGGAGAAGCTTGTACAACAACCGGTAAAGAAAAGAAAAGGAAGCAAGCAAATAGCAGCTTAGCTCCAAACCCCCTCAACATTCACTCCCCCTTATCCCGTCGGTAAAAATCCGAGAATAGTTTCAATGACAACCGTCAAAATAGGAATCGCCATTACTAAAATCAAGATTTTTCCAGCTAATTCAATTTTCGAAGCGATTGCCCCCTGCCCTGCATCTTTTGTAATTTGTGCTCCAAACTCAGCAATATAAGCAATTCCAATAATTTTTAGCAACGTTTCTACATATACGTTGCTAACTTTTGCTTCACTCGCTACTCTCTCAATCATTTGTAAAATAGAGTGAATTTGATCAATTAAAAGAAGAAACATCACGCTACCTACGAACACAATAAATAACGACGTAATGCTAGATTTATGCTGATTCAATACAGCTGCTAAAAACGTAGCAACGAGGCCTAATCCGACAATTTGTATAATTTCGATTCGAACCGCCTCCTTTACTGGAAGAGAAAGACACTCTTAATCTTGTCGAATAGCGTATTAATTAAAAATGCCACATGAAATAAAATAACGACAAAACCGACAAGGATAACCCAATTTGCAATATCCTCTCGCTTTAATTCTTTTAGTACGGTATGAATAAAAGCTAAAACAATGCCGATTCCGGCGATTTGAAATATTAATCCAACATCAATGGACATCGCCTTTCTCCCTCCTATAGCAGTAAAATTACGATAAGTAGACCCGCTAGTACCCCTAAGCTCTTGATCATTTTTTCGTATTGCAGTTGTAATGCTTTCGCTTCCTCTTCTTCTCTCTCTAAATGTGTAATACATAAGCGAATATGTTTTTGTTGTGATTCTCGATCATGTTGTCCGAGCGTTTCGCCAAATTGCTGCAAAATTTCGTACTCAGTTTGTTGAAATGCTGTTAGCTTCCAATTTTCTTTCAAACTATCTATCCAAGCTTCTCTTACTGTTTGTTCTCCGCCTTCTAGCCTTCTAGCAAAACTTTGAAATATCCAATTTAACGGCTTAGGCATTTGTTTCACTAATCGCTCGGCAGCTTCAGACAAAGGTGTGTGCCCATACATAATTTCTGCCTCTAATGATTGAAGTGCCGCTTTTAATAATCTAAGTTGCCTTGGTCTCTCACTGTATCTTTTAGCGTATGAAAATCCGAAAAAGGTGCTGACCGCAACGATTAACACTGCACCAAATATTTTTACCATACGCCCTCAGCCTTTCTATGAGGTAATACCGATTTTCCATATTTATCTTTTACTTGCATAACTGTTCCTGGCCCTCTTGCTTTTGATAGCTCCACAAACCTATCAAATATACCGAGCTCCAGCACCGCTTTTAGTGATGGACGTTTCACAACATCATCATAAGAAAATCCATGTGCGCTTATAAAAAGCTGAACCCCAGCATGCACCGCCTCCATAATTGCTTCACTATCTTCTTTACGTCCAATTTCATCTACAATCAAAACATCTGGACTCATAGAACGAATCATCATCATCATTCCTTCAGCTTTTGGACATGCGTCTAACACATCTACTCGTGTGCCGAAGTCATATTGCGGAATACCTTTCACGCAGCCTGCAATTTCTGACCGCTCATCAACAATCCCCACTTTACAAGAAGGAATTTTCGAAGCACTTACACCTTGACTCATGCAACGTGCTACATCTCTTAAAAGTGTTGTTTTCCCCGTTTGCGGTGGGCCAATTACCATCGTGTTTAACCATCGTGATTCATACAAATACGGCAAAAGTGGTTCAGCAATTCCTATTTTTTGACGAGCGATACGAATATTAAAGGAAGAGACATCTCGAATCATTTTCACTGCGCTTTTTTCTGTAATGACTTTTCCAGCTAAGCCGATTCTATGTCCTCCTCGAAGTGTCACATACCCACGTTTTAATTCCTCTTCCATCGTATAAATTGAGAATTGACTTAACTTATTCAATAAGTAAATGGCATCCTCTGCTGTAACGATATAGTCATAAAAAAACACTTCGCCATGAGCAATACACTCTAGCGGTCTTCCAATTCGAACACGAATTTCCTCTAGAGCATCGTATTGCTTACAACTTTCCACTAGCTGCTTCATCGTTTTCGGTAAAACTTCTAATACTTCTTTCATCAGCTTCTCCCCACTATACTCGACTTACTATTTCAACAACGCGATAAAAATGCAGCCAATTCCAAGCGCTAGAAAAAAGAGTTTCAAGAAAGAAATCTCACTTGCTACACTCGCTATGCCTATTGTCATTGTTAAAATTAATACGGTCGGTCCAACAAACGCCAACATACCATTTATAAACAATGCTTTCTTCGCATCATTCACATAAAGCATAAGCAAAGCGGCGAATATTTCCGCGCTACCTGAAAACAACCGAAGTAACCCCATTACAAGCACGGATGTTTCCATTGCCGCTAGCCACTGTTTCATTCTCCCACCTTCTCCCATAACGGTTACTATTGCTACATTCCAAAAAAGAATATATTTGTACAACCATATGCAGGGGTTGTCTATTTCAGAATTAAAAACATAACTTTTCTCTAACACTTTTATTAAATCTGAATATTCCTATTATTTTATGGTATATTTAATTTAAAAGGGGTATAGACGATGCAACACGTTACTTTAGTACCACTCGATTTACGCTATGCAAATGTGATTTTCAAGCTATCAAGTGATCCACACATAAAAAATGCATTAGGAATAAAAGTAGAAAAGATCGAAGACACGAAAGCATTTCTTCTTTTCGCAATAGAAGAAGAGCGCCAAAAGAGGTCTTTATCGAGAATGATTGTAAATGAAGAAAACGAAATAATTGGTCTCACCACACTTAAACATATTAATTATGAGAAGAAACAATCTCACATTGGTAGTTGGCTCGGCTATCCATACTGGGGAAAAGGATATAATGAGGCTGCTAAAAAAGAAATCTTTAAAATTGCTTTTTTGGACTTACAACTTTCCTACGTATTTGCTGGAGCTAAAACGAATAATGTCCGCTCGTTAAAAGCACAAGAAAAACTGCCTTATATTTCATTGCATGTGGAAGATAGATTCCCTGGTGAACATTCTGCCTTAGAGAATGAAGTAAAATCTTCTTGTGTACTACATGTCGTGTCACGTGAAAAATTTCTAAATTGGCTAGACCTACAAAAGGAGAAGGAAAAATATGAAGGTAGTAAAAATTAGTTTAACAGTCGTAGTAGAATTAGCTCTTATTTATCTTTTTTCAAAATTGGTCGGTTGGTCATTTATGGAGACCTTTTTCCTTGGTAGTTTAGCGATATTTGCAATTATGTGGTTAATTATTATGAATACTCATAGAAACAACATTACGGATCACGCAATAAGTAAAACACTGACTGGCGTTGAGACTGGCGAAATAAAACCATTTCAAATTGTTTTCACTCCATATATGGCGGGTACTCTTTCACTTATTTTAGTTAGTTTTATTATCACTGCTATTTACTATCTACCCTATTTCCTATAAAAAAAAGCACTCGTGATGATCACGAGTGCTTTTCTACTATGCACGAGAAACGTATTTACCTTCACCAGTGTTGATGATAAGCATTTCGCCTTCGTTAATGAAGATTGGTACTTGTACAACAAGACCAGTTTCTAATGTAGCTGGTTTTGTTACGTTAGAAGCTGTATCGCCTTTAATACCAGGCTCTGTTTCTGACACTTTTAATTCAACTGTGTTCGGAAGTTCAACACCAAGTACTTCATCTTGGTATGTCATAATAGATACTTCCATGTTTTCTTTTAGGAATTTAAGTTCGCGCTCGATTTGGTTTTCACCAAGTTCGATTTGCTCGTAAGTTCCGTTATCCATAAATACGTGAGACTCACCGCTCGCGTATAAGTATTGCATACGACGGTTTTCGATGTGTGCTTTTTCTACTTTTTCACCTGCACGGAATGTTTTCTCTTGAACAGATCCTGTGCGAAGGTTACGTAGTTTAGAGCGAACGAATGCAGCACCTTTACCTGGCTTTACGTGTTGGAAATCCATTACTTGCCAAAGGGCATTGTCCACTGAAATTGTTAAACCTGTACGAAAATCGTTTACTGAAATCATGTAAAAAAATCCTCCTGTATATTACAAAATAATAAGTTCTTTTGGTGATTTCGTAATTACTTCATTACCTTCACTTGTTACAATGATATCATCTTCAATACGTACGCCGCCAATACCTGGAATATAAATACCTGGTTCTACTGTTACAGCCATTCCTGGTTCAAGTACTGTATCAGAACGGAACGCTAAACCTGGTGCTTCATGGATTTCAAGACCAATTCCATGACCAGTAGAGTGTCCAAAGTATTCACCATATCCTTTTTCCGTTATGTAATCGCGCGTTAACGCATCCGCTTCACGGCCTGTTAAACCAGCTTTAATACCGTTCACACCACGTAATTGTGCTTCTAAAACGATATTATAAATTTCTTTCAATTTATCAGATGGTTCACCAACTGCAATCGTACGAGTAATATCAGAACAATATCCTTTGTAATAAGCGCCGAAGTCTAATGTAACGAAATCTCCTGTTTCTATCACTTTTTCAGATGCCACGCCGTGCGGTAATGCCGAACGAAGACCTGAAGCAACGATAATATCAAACGAAGAAGATGTTGCTCCTTGTTTTCTCATGAAAAATTCAAGTTCATTTGACACTTCAATTTCAGATACTCCCGGGCGAATGAATGATAGAATATGTTCAAAGGCAGCATCTGCAATCTGTGCAGCTTCCTTTAATATCTTAATCTCTGAATCAGTCTTTATCAAGCGTAACTTTTCTACAAGCCCAGAAGTTGGGATAAATTCAGCATCGATTACTTCTTTATGCGCTGAATAAGAACTATATGTAAGAGTATCTTGCTCAAAGCCAAGCTTTTGAATTCCCAGTTCCTTCACTTGCTTTGCAACTTCATCAATGATTAATCCTGCATGCTGTACAATCTCATATCCAACCGCTTGTTTACTAGCCTGCTCTACATAACGGAAATCTGTAATAAATTGAGCACGATTTTTCGAAATCAGTACAACACCAGCTGTTCCTGTGAAGTTAGCCATATATCTACGACTATGTTCATTTGTTAACAAAATACCGTCAATACCAGCCTCATCAAATGCACTTCTTACTCTTTCGATTTTCTCCATTACTTTATGCCTCCCTCAATTTCTCCATTAATGCAAATAACGCTAACTTATAGCCATAAAAACCAAATCCAACAATTTGTCCCGCACAAACAGCTGCCGTCACAGATTCGTGACGGAACGACTCACGCTGGTGAATGTTAGAAATATGTACTTCAATAACAGGAATCGAAATGCTCGCAATTGCATCTCGAATCGCATAGCTATAATGCGTAAATGCTCCAGGATTTAAAATGATCCCTTCATATATATCTTCCGCCTCATGAATACGATCGATAATCGCACCTTCATGATTCGATTGGAAACATTCTAACTCCACTCCCATTGTTTCTGCTTCTTGCTTCATATCTGCTTCAAGTGTCGCTAGCGTGCCCTTTCCATATACATTTACCTCCCTGACACCGAGGCGATTTAGGTTAGGACCGTTTACGAGGAGTACCTTTTTCATATGTTTAAAACTCCTTAATATTAAATATCTATACAACATTTTAACATAGGAGTCACTTATTTGAATAGTTTGTCTTCTCTTCCCCTTCTCGCTCAGCTTTATTGGTATTTACTGCGTAGGAAACAGAGTATGCTATAAACACACCATACAATATAAAAATACATATCGTCGTCACAATTGTTTCTTTCGGTAAATGGAGTGCACTTTTAATGGCAGGCGCTATTAATCCCATTCCGAAAAATAGTAACGCCCACCAAAATAGCCCATAAATCATCCCTGGAATAATTCCTTCAAACTTTGCCAAAAACGCTTTATACAAAAAGGCAATTAAAATCGAAAGTAGTCCCATACAAACAATTCCTGACACATTGCCCCATACCCCTTCTTTCCAGCTTCCAAAGGCAAATGGTAAAAGTAAATAGTTCGGTCCTGCTTCCGTAAATGAAAATATATGAAGGAAATACCATATCCCCCCCCAAAAGATTCCACCAAATAAACCAATTTGTACAAAATTCCTTGTTCCTAATTGTTCTTGACTCACATCGACACCTCCGCTCAATAGTATGCCCGAAACTATTTTGAACCATGTTTAAATACTGCGAAATTTGTCTATAAAAAGAATAAGAAATGTCCGACTCTCGTAACATTTTTCCTTGTCATATACTTGTATTTGTCGATAAAATAAAGGAAACTCGGTGATTGTCTTATTTCAAAATGACAGAACCCAGTATGACAATTGCCTCTTTTTCTACATAAGAGAGAAACAAATACAGGTTGGTGTTAACATGGCAGAAGAGTCAAAACAAATATATGGCGGGCAAGCAGTCATAGAAGGAGTTATGTTTGGCGGTAGAGAATATACTGTTACAGCGGTTCGTCGTAAAGACAAATCGATTGAATTTTATCGATTACCACGCGTTCGTAATAAAGCATTATCTATCCTGAAAAAAATTCCATTTTTACGAGGGATTGCCGCTATTTTGGATGCAAGTGCGAATGGAGCAAAACATTTAAACTTTGCTTCAGAACGATTTGATGTCCACCCAGAAGAAGACGAACAAATTGCAAATAACAAAGAAGAACAATCGAAATTAACGATGGTATTAGGAGTTGCAGCAGTTGGCGTTTTATCTTTCATATTCGGTAAAGTCATTTTCACAGCAGTTCCTGCACTACTAGCTGAATTAACGAGACCGATTTTCCCTTCTCATACAGGGCAAATCATTGTCGAAAGTGTCATTAAGCTCATGCTATTATTGAGCTATATATACTTTATTTCTTTAACCCCACTTATTAAGCGGGTATTTCAGTACCATGGTGCGGAGCATAAAGTAATTAATGCCTATGAGAATAATCTTCCAATGACTGTAGAAAATGTTCAAAAACAAACTCGCCTTCATTATCGCTGTGGCAGTAGCTTTATTATATTTACAGTCATTATTGGAATGTTTGTTTATTTCCTTGTCCCTACAGATCCACTTTGGGCCAGAGTCGTAAACCGAATTTTATTAATTCCAGTCGTTCTCGGCATTTCTTTTGAAGTGTTACAATTTACAAATCGATTACGCGATATTCCAGTATTACGCATACTTGGATATCCCGGATTATGGCTGCAACTATTAACAACGAAAGAACCAACAGATGATCAAGTGGAAGTAGCCATTGCATCGTTTGAAGAATTATTACGTTTAGAAAACAAACAATAATTATTTAAAATTGGTGTTCAACTCCTTTCCTCATCGTTAATATACTAATTTTAATATATGTTTTTAGGAGGTGTCCCTTATGAACGGTCGTTCGTTTACATTCGCTATAGTTATGCTTATTATCGGATTAGCAATATTCGGCCTTGTCTCATCTGTCATTACAAATCCAATGGGTGTATTAAGAAATATTGGGTACATGTTACTTGTTGTCGGTATCTTTTATTTGCTATACAAGATGTTTACAAATTCTAGTGGTTCTGCAAATTCGCAAAGCTCTTATAAGCGTGCAGCGAAACAATCGAACCGCAAACATGGGAAACAAAATGTAGCACCCCTAAGCAATTCTTTCTTGAAATCAAACGCTTCTAATGACAAAGGTAAGAAAGGCGCTCCTTCCACTTTGAAGCGAAAAAGAAAACAATCTCATTTAACTGTCATTGAAGGTAAAAAAAACAAAAAGAAAGACCGTGCTTCCTTTTAGGAAATACGGTCTTTTTTTATATTTTGTAGTACTTCTTTCAAACTTTTATCTTTCATACTTTCAATTCGAAGATGATGATTTTCAAATGGTAAATTCCGTGTCACATCATTAGGTACAACAACGCACTTTAATCCTGCTGCAATCGCTGCTTTTAATCCGTTTAACGAGTCTTCAAATACAACAGCTTCAGACGGATCAATCCCTAAATCTTCTATCGCAATTCGATAAAGTGCTGGATCCGGTTTTACCTTCTCAACATCTTCCCTTGTTTTAATGACTTCAAAATAATCTCGAATTTGTAGCTCTTCCAAAAAAGAAGTAACCCATTCTCTAGATGAACTGGAAGCTAATGCGATTTTCAATCCCATTTCTTTCGCTTCCTCTAAATATTCTTTTACCCCGTCACGAGCTTCTGGTATTTTCATTTTCTCTTTATGTAAAGTTTTCACTTTTTCTTTTAATGCATCCTTGTTAAACTTCTCTTTTAATTGCTCATTTAAATATGCATATAGTACATCATCTGTCGTTCCAATACATTTTGCAAATTCCTCTAAAGGTAACTCCCCACCGTACTCACGAACGGCGTCTCTGAAAGAGTGAAACCATATTGTTTCTGTGTCCACAATTAATCCATCAAAATCAAAAATAATTGCTTTCATAATTTCCCCATCCTTTTCGGTTGAAATAAAAAAGGAAACGACATACGTTCCCCCTTAATTACTTTTCTCTTCATTTGCTTTTTGAACGCCACGAAGTGTTTCCACTCGAATCTCATCTTGTTCAAAATATTGCACTAGATCACCGATGCGGTCAATTGCTTCCCAACTTAAATGATGTTCAATTCCTTCTACATCATTGTAAATTTTACTTTCATCCAAACCGATAATACGCATAAATTGCTCTAGCAAGTCATGACGGTATACGAGACGCTCTCCGATTTTTTTACCTTTTGATGTTAATACAAGCCCTCTATATTTTTCATAAATTAGATATTCATCTTTGTCTAATTTTTGCACCATTTTTGTTACAGAGGATGGATGTACACTCAGCGCTTCAGCAATATCAGATACGCGGGCATAACCCTTTTCATCAATCAACAAATAAATTTGTTCAATATAATCTTCCATACTAGGGGTAGGCATCGGTTTCCTCCATCCAATTTCATTTTGCTCATTCCGTACGAAGCAATCAATAAAATGATACACCAGAAAGAATAACGTGACAAGTTGAAAACAAGCCTAAATATTTAAAAGAAAAAAGAACTTGCATTCCAATACAAGTTCTTTTCATGTAAAATATTGAATTTCTGCGTTAGGAAAAAAGTGATGAATATATCCTCTAATCGTTTCTTCTAATACTTCTGCATCATCTTTTTTATATACGTATTTCCCGATGCCATATCGTCCCCATTTATATTTGCGCTTCTCTTCATCCATTTCAAGCTTCGTATTCGGATAACGCTCTTGAATGACCTTTTTTGCTGGTTTTGTAAAGCGATGTTGAATTAATTCAAATGTTAAATTCGGTATCGACAAATCTTTTAGCGCATTGTACAGTCGCTCAAATAGTTCACGGTATCCTTCTTCCCATCCTTCATGCATATAAAGTGGCGCAACTATAAACCCAAGTGGATAACCCGCGCCCGCTACTTTACGAGCTGCTTCAATTCGTTCTTCAAAAGGTGATGTCCCCGGCTCAAAATTTTTGATTACATACCGTGAATTAATACTAAATCGAAAACGAGTTTTCCCATTATGTTTTGCATCTAATAAATGATCAACGTGCGAATATTTCGTAACGAAACGTAAACGCCCATGCTCACTTTCTCCAATGAATTCAATCGCCCGCTTTAATGCATGTGTTAAATGATCAATTCCAACAATATCTGATGTACAAGCCGCTTCAAACCTTGTTATTTCTGGTGCTCTTTCATCCATATACTGCTTTGCCTTCTCAAATATTTCATCAAGATTGACATACACGCGAACGTAAGGCTTACTCCCAAGTGTTGTTTGCAAATAGCAATAATGACAATGTCCCATACACCCCGTTGCGAGCGGGATTGCATATTCAGCTGACGGTTTTGACGTATCAAACTTTAATGTTTTCCTCACCCCAACGACAAGTGTTGCCTTTGCATTACGATACTTTTGCAAGTCATTTTCACCTGGCAAATTTCTAATTTGATTATGGGATGTCGTTTCACGAATTTCTAATCCCATCTTCGTAAACTTCTCATACAGCTCTTTTCCAAGCGGATATTCGAGTGCCTTCGGTTCAAAGTAAACGAGTTTTGGCATAAATGGTTTCATATACTTCCCTCCTCTCGTTAGTATGGGAAACGATGAAAAATTAACACTCATTAAAGTTTTCCACTTCAGTAACTTGCGTTGCAAGTTACTGAATGTTATAATTTGGATAACAGCTACCTTGCAACGCAAGTTACCTGAGTAAAAGGTGGTGAAATCATGCACAGCCAAATGTTAAAAGGTGTGCTCGAAGGTTGCATCCTATACATCATTTCACAAGAAGAAGTGTACGGATATGAACTGAGTACAAAATTAAATAAACACGGATTTACATTCGTAAGCGAAGGAAGCATATATCCGTTATTGTTACGTATGCAAAAAGAAAAATTGATTGAAGGAACATTAAAAGCCTCCTCACTCGGTCCAAAACGTAAATATTATCACGTAACCGATAAAGGATTAGAACAGCTTGAAGAATTTAAACAAAGCTGGGGAATGGTTTCAACAACGGTGAACAATTTATTACAGGGAGAGTGATGAGGATGAATGCGCAAGACATGATTAAATTGAACAACAAAAAACGCGAACTTCTAACACCTGAAAATGAAGTTGTTTATAGCGATATGTTAGTTTATCTTCGTTTATCTAACGTGCCAGAACAACAAGTAGAAGAACTATTACTAGAAATATTAGACCATCTCATCGAAGCACAAACAGAAAATAAAAATGCTTATGACATTTTTGGTGATGACTTACAATCTTATTGTGATGAACTCATATCGGCTTTGCCGGTTCAAACAATGTCAGAAAAAACTTCTTTAATCGGCTTTGTTATTAGCTTACTTCTCGCTATACAGTTTGGAATGGACACCATTGCTTCTCTTTTCATTTTCTTTTTTGAAAAGAACACCGAAATAATAAGTCCACCTTTTAGTATCCTTGGAACTACTTTGTCGGTTTCAATAATTATACTAGGTATACTATTCATTTTATATTTATTAAAGCGGTACTCCTTTGATCAGAAAATGAATTGGAAAAGAAGAATTCTATTTGGATTCGCATTTGCTATCCCATTTTGTTCCGCTATATTCTTAAATATTTATTTTAAAAAACAACCTTATCTCATTTATCATCTAACCTTTTGGCAAAACGCCTTAATCGCTATCTTATTTTTTGTTTTATATAAATTACTATATAAAAAATCAAATTTTTAACAGCCTTTCAAAAGGCTGTTTTTCTTCTGTCTAATTTTACAAATTGAAAAATTTCATAAAGAAAATAAGAAAAATGCAAAATAATTAAAGTTAATTGTTGACGTGATGCTTTTATTATCGGTATCATAAATCTTCGTGAGCAATTATTTTTCGTTATACGATTTTTTTATTATTACTGAATTTTTGAGAGGAGAAATTAAATGTCAGTTAAGAAGAAAACGCAAGTACGCACCGGCAAAATGGTACGTGAACTAATGTTAGCAGACGAAGATGTAAATGCTTCGCTAATTATGGTATATAGTGAAAACGGTGTAAACGCAGAAATTAAAATCGAGGGCTTAACGCCGAAATGTAACGAAGAATTATTTTTGAGCGGAAACGTGGATTGGAACAAGAGTGTTATTTATAAAATTGTTGATTTCACTGGGAACGCTGAGGTTGGTAAAGTTACATTAACAGCGATGAACAAAAATAATGTTTCTCTAGAAGTTGAACGCGTTATGTGGAGCAAAGAAAATAAAGAAGCTGCTGAGCAAGAAGAAACTGTTGTAGAAGCTACTCCGAAAAAAGAAGTAGTTGTAGAAGCTCCAAAAGCAGTTACACCTGCTCCAAAACCTGTTACGCGAGTAGAAACACCTGCAGCATCTAAACCTACTCCGGTACCGACACCGAAGCCAGTAAGTGTAGAAGCAGCTGTGGAATTATCTACTCCAGCACCTGTGAAAAAAGCAGCACCAACTCCAGTTACAAAGCAAGAGACAGCACCGGTCGCTCCTGCAAAACCGAAGCAACCTGCTTTGACTGAAACAAATACAAAACTACAAGAAAATTATGTGAAACTTGTGAAAAAGACAATTGAAGTTTGTCAAGATTACGAGCTTGGCATCGACATAGATGATTCTATTGAAAGCTTAAAAAAAGAACTACAAAGCCAAGGTATTAGCGTTACATTTGACAAAGAAATTATGGACGTTGTAAATCGCCTTCGTTCTTTACAAGATAAAGGAATCAAAGTAGAAAAAGTACTTAATTTACTATAAAATAATAAGAGGTGGCAATTGCCACCTCTTATTTTTTATAATTCCATTCCTTACTCTCATACTTCTCTTTTGCTAATGTTTGCACTTCATGTAACTGTTCTTCTGTTAATTCATACGGAACAAGCTCTACATCTAATCCTTTTTCAAACCCAACCTCAAACGCTTTAATTAACTGTTCAATTGTAAACGTACGGTCTGTTAATTCATTAATTGCTACCGCTTTAGAAGAGAACATACTCTTCATACGCTCTTTTACACGTTCATTCGGGAATAAAAACAGATCGTATAATTCATCTAAATCTATTTCTAACGGAATCGATCCGTGCTGTAAAATCACACCTTTTTGACGTGTTTGAGCACTACCTGCGATTTTTCTTCCCTCTACTACAATTTCATACCAAGATGGTGCATCAAAGCATACTCCTGAACGTGGATTTTTTAAATTTTCACGGTCTGCTTCTGTTTTTGGAACTGCATAATATGCTTCTAATCCTAATGCCTTAAAACCGTCTAATAAACCTTGCGAAATAATACGATACGCTTCTGTAACTGTTTTTGGCATATTTGGATGATCTTCAGACACAATAACACTGTACGTTAATTCTTTATCATGTAGTACACCCCTGCCGCCTGTTTGACGACGAACGAATCCATATTTCTTTTCGTTAACTACATCCATATTAATATCTTTTTCAACACGCTGGAAATACCCAACTGTTAATGTTGGTACTTCCCATTCATAAAAACGAATGGTTGGTGGCATTTTCTTTTCACTTTGCCAATTTAATAAACATTCATCTAACGCCATATTAAATGCCGGTGAACATTGACCAGAGTTAATATAACACCATTTTTCTTTTCCCATCCTGCACCTCATATAACCAATTATTTTTCACATTCTCTAGTCTACCAAATTCGACAAAATTTGTGAAAGAATACGAAATTTCTTCTTATATGCAAATGAATCTGTTGCATAAATACATACGGGCATTATAATATTGAAAGTAGGATAAGAAAAAAGGGAGCGATAGAACCGTGTCAACAACTTGGATTATTTTATTAGCCGTAATCGTAGCGTTCATCGGCTACACTGTATGGATGTATTTCTATCAGAGAAAATTAATTAAAACACTTTCAGAAGAAGAGTTTCGCGCTGGCTACCGTAAAGCACAGCTTATCGATATTCGCGAAGCAGACGAATATACTGCAGGACATATTTTAGGCGCACGTAACATTCCGTTATCACAAATTCGCCTTCGTCATAAAGAACTTCGCAAAGATCAACCAGTTTACTTATACTGCCAAAGCGGATTCCGTACTGGTCGTGCAGCTCAATACTTAAAAAAACAAGGCTACAAAGATTTCTACCAATTACAAGGTGGATTCAAAACGTGGACTGGAAAAATTAAAAAGAAATAATAACATACAAAAACTAGCTGAATCATTCAGCTAGTTTTTTCATTCCATATTATTCGCAATGTATAATAAATTTTGCTTAATCACATCTTTATCGTTCTCTTGTGCATTACGATACAGCAGCTGATATTCAAGTCCTTTCTCTTTCCAGATAAGCGTGGCAAATTCGTCCCCTCGCTCAGAATCATCCTTATTTTTAAAATAAGCGAGTGCTCCATTATTCAATTTCATTTGTTCTTGAACTCGCTTCTCTTCCACGAGATTTGGAAAACTATAAGGAAAGTTCGCAACATTTAACTCAATATATTCATGTCTACCTGGCTCCTGCTGTTTATATTTAATCATGACAACAGCCTTCTTTTTTCCAATCGTTCTGACTTCCCCCTTCACATCACTCGTAATGTCATACGGTAAAAACGCTGGCACTTTAAATTTCACTGGAAAATATTTTGGAAGCTCCTTCAGCGGAATTGGATCCGTAACACAATCCATAGTTCCTCCTGTTGTTCCCACAAAGTGTTTTTCTTCTTGCATCGTTTGCTGAAACGAACATGAACTTAGTACGAAACTAGAAAACACGAAACAAATGATTCTTTTTTTCAATTTGTTTCCGCCCTTTCATACCGCCCTCTTAACGAACGAAGCGTTTATATGCTCTTCATATTCGCTTCGCTACCAAACTCCACCTTTGAAAACTTTCCACGTTATTCTCACACATTTTGACAAAACTATTTTGCAAACAAAAAGACCCCTATCATTCTTACGCCCAAGTGAAAAGGTTACGCGAATAAAAAGAAGCCTTATTCATACCATAGTTTGTGAAAAGCTTTTCAGGTCAAGATTTTTTCATTCTTATTATTTTCCCCTTATAATAAGGGAGAGAGGTGATACATATGGCCAATATAAAACAAATTGCAAAAACCGCTGGTGTATCCATATCAACTGTTTCCCGCGTCCTTAATAATCACCCTTACGTAAAAGAAGAAAAACGTAAGCGTGTTCTAGATGCTGTTGAAGAATTGAACTATGCAAAAAATATAAATGCTATTCATTTAATAAAGGGAAAAACATATACAATCGGGGTTATGCTCCCTTTCATTAATCTTCCATACTTCAGTACAATTATTGAAGGAATCGGAAACGAAGCGTTAACAGCTGGATATCACATTAATTTATGTCAAACAAATTACGATAGCCTCGAAGAGATTCGTGTTCTTGAAATGATGAAAATGAAACAATTCGACGGAATGATTATTTGCTCTCGAACGAGTTCTTGGGAACAAATTGAACCTTTCGCAAAATTTGCCCCTATTATTTCATGTGAAAAGATAAAGCATCCCCTCATTTCATCCGTCTACGTAGATCACTATGAAGGCTTCCGTCTCGGCACTGCCTATTTACTCAGTAAAGGCCATGAAAAAATCGGAATCTGTTTAGCAAGAAAAACGAGTGCAAATTCTATGGAGCGCGAAAAAGCATTTGCTGATACGCTGCATAACGAAGGTAAAACGGTACATCCAGATTGGATTTTTCATCAATGCTATACGATGCAGGATGGTGCAAAAATACTTCATCGCATTTTAAACATGAAAAATCGCCCAACCGCTATTTTTACAGCGAACGATCAAGTTGCAGCTGGTTTATTAACAGAGGCGCGAAAACATGGCATTCGGGTCCCTGAAGAACTTGCTATCCTTGGATTTGATAATCATGAAATTTCAAAGGCGTTAGAAATTTCCACAATTGAACACCCCGGTCTCGCAATGGGCTCACATGCTTTTTCTTTATTCCATAAACAAATCCAAAGCGAGCAAATTGCCGGGAAGGCAGAAGAGCTTTCATTCCATTTAATTGAGCGAGATACTGTCTAAAAAAAGAGCGTTACCTGTAGCGCTCTTTTTCAGCTCTTCACCTATTGACTTTATATTTTCCATCTCATATAATGAACCTAACGAACGGTAGGTAGGGGATGAAAATGACAGCAAACCGCATTAAAGCTGTAGCACTTTCTCATTTCGCACGCTACGGCTACGAAGGAACTTCATTGGCAAATATTGCTCAAGAAGTTGGGATTAAAAAACCATCGATTTACGCACACTTTAAAGGAAAAGAAGAGCTATATTTTATATGTTTAGAATCTGCTCTTCAAAAAGATTTACAGAGCTTCACAGACGATATCGAAAAATTTTCAAATTCGTCTACTGAAGAATTGCTCTTACAGTTACTAAAGGGCTACGCAAAACGATTTGGTGAAAGTGAAGAATCAATGTTTTGGTTACGAACTTCTTATTTTCCGCCTGATGCATTCCGCGTACAAATTATCAAAAAAGCGAATGCACACATTGAAAACGTCGGAAAACTTTTATTCCCTATATTTAAACAGGCAAACGAGCAAAGTGAACTGCATAACATTGAAGTAAAAGACGCTCTAGAAGCTTTTCTATGCTTACTGGACGGACTTATGGTGGAACTACTATTCGCAGGTTTAAATCGCTTTGAGACTCGTTTAAACGCCTCTTGGCAAGTATTTTGGCGAGGTCTTTCAAACTGACGGATTGCTCCTTTGCAATGCGTCGTTTTTAAGCCCTTTACCTAACGACTGGTAGGAAGGAGAAATGACATATGGCATGGATTTATGTAATCATAGCTGGTATTATTGAAATCTTTTGGGTTATTGGACTTAAAAAAGCGGAGGCACCACTTGAATGGGCTGGTGTTGCGTTATTAATTACAATTAGTTTCGTCTTATTATTTAGAGCTTATAAAGATTTACCTGTCGGCACTGTATATGCAGTCTTTACAGGAATTGGAGCTGGTGGGATCGTTCTTACAGAGATTTTCGTCTTCGGAGAACCTTTCTCTATTGTAAAAGTTTTATTAATCGGTTTAATCTTCTTCGGAGTAATTGGGCTAAAACGAGTAACAGAAGAAAAAGAAGCGAAGGAGGCCGCATAAAATGGCTTGGGTATTTTTAATTCTAGCTGGTATTTGTGAAATTATTGGTGTACTCTTTATGAAAGTAGCCACTGAAAAGAAAGGCTGGGCACCAAAAGTTATTTTAATCGCTAACTTCGGCGTAAGTTTCTTCTTCTTATCCCTTGCGATGAACACGTTACCGATGGGAACTGCTTACGCGATTTGGACTGGAATCGGAACTGCGGGAAGTGCACTTCTAGGTATTCTTATTTTCCGCGAATCAGCGGATTGGCGTCGTCTTGCCTTCTTAAGTTGCATTCTATGCGGCGCTGTTGGCTTAAAACTATTAAGCTAACGTGAGGTGAATGTCATGTGGAAAGAAAAAGGAAAACAAATGTTAGCATGGATTACACTCGGGAGTGTCATTCTATTGCAAATCAGTTTTCATATAATAGAATGGTTGTTTCATAAAATAGTATCCATTCTTACCTTCCTTCCTAGCATGGCACTTGAAATTGCATCTATTGCTTGGTCAGTTATTGCCTCCATTGCAATCGTCATTATATGGAGTATCGCCAAACTATGGAATAAATTATTTAAAAAGGACAGTACTTCTGAAAAAGAGTAACTGTCCTTTTTTACATTCATTCAGACTTTCTGTAGAAGTTTGATGTGATAAGACAAAGAAGACCAACTATGACAATACTTATACCAATTCCTTTATGTAAATTAGGAATTGGTGATGGTATATCTGAATAGAAATTTGCTAATATGAGACCGATTGAAAATAAAAGTACCCCTATTCTATATAACCATTTTCTTTTGTTCATCATTCTCCCCCTAACATTTTTCATACACTCCTTTCTTTTGGACATACTACCTAAAAAAGGAGTGGATAATATGCAAAATTCTATACATAAGCAGATCCTATTTTTATTTTTCTTCTTTCTCATTCTCGTTATCATTTTCAGCTTTATATTACATACTCCAAAAGATGTTGTACCGAATAGCCTCTCTGTTTATAAACTTTTACTTTCATATTGTCGTTATTGAAGAAGGTGCCTTATATAAGGCACCTTTTAAAATTCTCTTTTCTCATACAATTTGACTGAAACGAAGATAGATATTATGAACATGCATATTGAACTAACGAATAACATGCTGTTATATAGTTGAATTTGTTCTAGGTTGATTCCAAAGAAAATAGAGGAAACAGCCATAGGTGCTATCAATATAAAAATCGCAATAAAAATAGTTTTTTTATACGCTAACCAAAACGATATTGGTAAAACAAAACTTAAATACATTAAAATAAAGCTAATACTAGCAACCATTGTCGTTTCAATAAATTCAAATAGGTTAACCCCACTCTTCATTCCCATCGTGAAACAACCGACCGTTGCGCTTATAAAAAGAATAATCATTGCTACTATATATTTTGCATACACAATTTGTTTTCTCCATATTGGTAAGCTATTTACTATAACTTCACTCTCATTTTTACTATCTGCTTCAAATGTTTTTACTGTTGCCCCAATTGTAAAAATTACTGACATAATTATGAACAGATTTTTCGTATCTGTTAAGGCCATATAAAAGAAAACAGGATACAGTATGTACCAAATTAAAAATTTCCATTGAATGATGAAATCTTTTAAAATTAGTTGTTTCAATGCTATTCCCCCCTCACAGATCACGCTCATTATAAAAATGAATTGAGAAAAACATGGACATAACATATAAAAGAAGCAGCCCTGCTATAAAACAAATATTTACGACTAAACTCGTGTTCCAAGCATTTTCTACATCTAACCAGACGTTACTTACAATCACTCCACTTAATCCACCAACTATAATTCCCATAAAATAAGCAGCCTGTTTCGAACTGCTATATTCTACCGAAAATTCAATTGGAAGTACGATCGTGCTATAAACCAATCCTCCCGTTATTCCGCCAAGAATCGCTCCCCACAGCATAAATCCATTTATATGTTCATTTTGCAACTGAATTAGACCAACTAAAAGTGAGAAAACCACACCTAAAAAAACTAAAATGCTTACAAATATGTATTTTGCTACGACAATGTCTTTACGATCAAACGGTAAACTATTTAATATTTTTTCACTCTTACTTCTAGCCTCATAACTCGTCGACCATATTGTTCCAAGGATAGGTATAGATATGCTAAGCTTTAAAAGAAGATTTTCGCTACCAAAATCAACAATTGTAAGGAAAAACAAACATATAAAACTAATAAATCCCAACTTTCTTTGCAACATCATATCTTTTAAAACTAGTTGCTTAATCATGTATTACACCTCACTAAACCAATTCCTTAACATCACTTATTAATTTTTATATAAGAAGGATTAAAGCTCTTTCTTTTTAAAACTCACAATAGCTACAAACATTGAAGCTAAATAACTTACACAAGCGCCTATACTTAAAATACTTATGACTAATAGCACATCGGAAGTTCGAAAAATTATTAGCATAAGCCTTTCATCCGTAAATATATTGCACATAAATCCTAGTAAGCCTATTATAGGAAAAAGCATAACTAATCCCAACATAGTAACCATTCGCTTATCCTCACTATATTTTATGGGAAGGATCATAACAGCATACAGAATAGAAAAGAAAATAGCTATAAATGCTGCATACCAAGGAATATTTATATTTTCTTTTAATACAAATACAGGTAGTACAAAGAAAACGAATGTAATGATTAAGCTGAATGCCATAAATAATAGTGTCGATATGTATTTCGCAATGACAAGATCTTTCCTAGTAAAAGGTAGACTTACTAACACTTTTTCCGTACTATTTTTCTCCTCATTTGATAAAGAGATTGAAATCATCAAAAGACATATAGCAAAACAAACATATGCTAATTGAAATGGTTCTATAGTGTTTTGGAATGCTCCGTATATTGGTAAGATTAAATAGATAAGAAACATTTTTCTTTGTAAGAAAAACTCTTTCAAAATTAACTGTTGCATACAATTCCTCCCCTACAAATCACGTGCTTCATAAATTTTAATTGTAAGAAACATAGAAACGATATAGACACTAGCTAATATCATTCCTCCAACTATAAGTACACCGATATGCACTGGATTCATAATCCACTCAATGAATGAAGGTGTTGTTTCATCCAATCCATCTCCTATGAATATCCAAGCAATTCCACCAACTGCCATTGATGCTCCTGACACTATACTTCGTGCTATCTTTGACCTTGTAATATAATAACTAGGAAAGAATGTTACAACAAAAAATACGGCGTAAACAGCTCCATTTATTACTTCATACCATGGAATTTCAATGTATAGATTCGGATGATAGGCACCGATATCACCAATGACCACAATGCCTCTTACAAGAAAAACAACTAACATCGTAGAGAGTATGCCAACAACAATAAATATTGCACTGGAAACATATCTAGCAATTATGATATCCTTTCGGCTTACCGGTAAACTATTTATAATAATGTCACTGTTATTCCTTTCATCCATAAAAGTTAACGTCATAACGGAAGAAAGGGTTATAAATAGACAACTCATCGAAAATAACAATTCACCACTTGGATCTAACATAAATAATACAAGAGGCATAATTAGATTCACTAACCACGTTACCCTAAAAAAGAACAAATCTTTATATATGAGCTGACGCACAGGCACCTCTCCCTTTTGCGGTGTAAACGATAATATCATCTAATGTAGGCTTTTCTAGTACAACCTCATTTCCAAACCAATCGATAATTGCTTGTTTATCCTTCGCTAAACCTTCGAAACCAAATTTATTTTTTCGTAATCCAACAAATAATTCTTTTCCTTCTCGGTCTAATAAATCATTACTTCCTTTTACGATTACGTAGTTCTCCATTAGTTCATCTTTCTCACCAGTAAATATAATTTCTCCATCATTGATGAACGTAATATAATCTGCGATGCGCTCTAAATCTGTTGTAATGTGCGTTGAGAATAATACAGATACTTCATCCTCCATTACAATTTCTTGCAAAATATCAAGTAATTCACTTCGAACAACTGGATCTAATCCTGCTGTCGGTTCATCCATAATGATAAACTCTGCGTGATGTGAAAGTGCGATAGCAATCGCAAATTTCATTTTCATCCCTTTTGATAGTTCTTTAATTTTTTTATACTTCGGAACTTGTAATCTGTGCATATACGATTGATACTGCTCTTCGTCCCACTTTTTATATAATGGTGCAATAATACGTTTCATTTGTTCACACGTTAAACCTTCGTAGTAATGGTTTTCATCATATACAAAACCAATATTTTGTTTTATTTCCTTTTCAGCTTTCTTATTGTCTTTGCCAAAAATTTTTATATCGCCGCTATCTTTTCGAATTAAATTCATAATCATTTTGATTGTCGTACTTTTCCCTGCGCCATTCGGTCCGACAAATCCCATAATATATCCGCGTGGTAACGTAAAACTTATATTTTTCACTGCAAAATCTTGATAACTTTTACAAACATTTTTTAGCTCTAACATCTCTTATTCCCCCTCATATAAACACGCAATCATCTGCTGTAAATCTTCAAGTGAAAGCTGCAACGCTTTACTTTCATTTACAATCTCTTCCGCTTTACTTTCCAATAGACGAAGCCTTTGTTCTTTTAGTAGTTCATTATTTTTACGTGAAACATAAGTCCCCTTCCCAGCAACAGTTTCTATATATCCTTCTTTTTCAAGCTCCTCGTACGCACGCTTCGTTGTAATTACACTAATTTGTAATTCCTTCGCTAAGCTACGAATAGACGGTAATTGGTCTCCACCCTTTAAACCACCATTTAAAATAAGCTGGCTTAATTGTTTTCTTATTTGTACATAAATAGGGTCTTGGGAAGAATTCGAAATAATAATATTCATGTTTTCCTCCGGTGTGTATATACTGTATATACCTTATATACACAGTATATACACACCATCCTATTTTTGGCAAGAAAAAAAGACCAACATTTTCCTGTTGGTCTTTCGTATATGTATCACTTTTCAAAGCGATCTAACATCTCATCTCTCATTCCGAAACTCACTACCGCAATTCCTACATACATAAACAGAAGGAACGCCGGATGAACTGTGTTGTACCAAGTGCTATCAACAATTAAATAAATCGTTAATGCTACAACAAGAATAAACGCTAAGATAAACATATAAAAGTGTCTTGTACTACCCATAATAAACTCCTCTCTTCTCTCGTCACCATTCAACAGTATATTGTATCGAATAATTCGATATGACTCAAGGTTAACTTTCTGTTATGTAATCAAGTTCCACCTTTACAATGTCCTCACATGCTATTGAAATGATTGTTCCTTTCTTATCAATTGCCGTCACTTCTCTATTATCCATTACACGATGTGCTACTCTTTCTAATACTTTTCCTTGATCTCGATAACAAAATTCTTTTACATCTTTAATCGTTTTTCCGTTTTCTAAATGGTATATCATTCTATAACACCGATATCCCACATTTTCACCCCCAACTTGCTCGTTTTTTCACATATACATAAAAATGAGTCATTCCTATCTCATTGCATCTTCTTAATTTCAATAAAATTCTAACAAAAATAAATACTTTTATCAAACTGACTTTTTCAACAAAATCACCTATGAAACTACTTCTTTACACCATTATGAAACAAAAAATATAAAATTTTAACATTTTCTTCACTAGTTCTGCATAAAGTGAAACTTTAATCAGCGGGGGATTTTTGTTCATCCCCATTGATTATCCGCCCGCAAATCGCGGGACAAATTCTCCATACAAAAAAAGAACCCGCATATAGCGAGTTCTTCCTTTTTTATTCTAATTAAACTTGTACAGGAGCTAGCTTTTCATAACGTAAAACTGGTTTACGAGCAGCCAATGTTTCATCCAAACGTTTAATTACCGTTGTATGTGGCGCTTCTTGTACAACTTCTGGATTTTCTTCTACTTCTTTAGCAATTTGAATCATCTTATCAATGAAACCATCTAATGTTTCTTTTGATTCTGTTTCTGTCGGCTCAATCATAATACATTCTTCCACATTTAATGGGAAGTAAATTGTCGGTGGATGGTAACCGAAATCAAGCAGGCGCTTTGCGATATCTAATGTACGTACGCCAAGTTTCTTTTGGCGACGACCTGATAATACAAACTCATGCTTACAATGTCTATCGAACGGAAGATCATAGAATGGTGCTAATCTTCTCATCATATAGTTCGCATTTAATACCGCATACTCCGTTACTGCACGTAGTCCATCTGGACCCATAGAACGAATGTATGTGTATGCACGAACGTTAATTCCGAAGTTACCATAGAATGGTTTTACGCGCCCAATTGCTTCTGGACGATCATAATTAAAGTGATAGCCATTTTCCGTTTTCTCTAAAATTGGTTTTGGTAAGTACGGAATTAAATCAGCTTTCACACCTACTGGACCCGAACCTGGGCCACCGCCGCCGTGAGGACCTGTAAATGTTTTATGAAGGTTTAAATGTACAACGTCAAATCCCATATCTCCTGGGCGCGCTTGGCTTAATACCGCATTTAAGTTTGCACCATCATAGTATAATTTACCGCCTGCGTTATGGACGATTTCTGCCATTTCTAAAATATTTTCTTCGAATAGACCTAATGTATTAGGATTTGTTAACATAAGTGCTGCTGTTTCTTCGTTTACAACACGTTTTAAATCTTCTAAGTCAACAAGACCATGTTCATTTGATTTTACTGTAATTGTTTCAAAACCAGCTACAGTTGCAGATGCTGGATTCGTTCCGTGAGCAGAGTCAGGAACAATTACTTTCGTACGGTTAAAGTCACCATTTGCTTCATGGTATGCACGAATTAACATTAAACCTGTCCATTCTCCGTGTGCACCCGCTGCTGGTTGCAATGTAACAGTATCCATACCTGTAATCTCAATTAAGTGCTCTTGTAAGTCGTACATTAATTCCATTGCACCTTGTACTGTCTTTTCATCTTGTAATGGATGAATATTTGCAAATCCTGCGAAACGAGCTACATTCTCATTAATTTTCGGATTATATTTCATCGTACAAGATCCAAGTGGATAGAATCCAGAATCTACACCGTGGTTACGGTTTGAAAGTGCTGTATAGTGGCGCATAATGTCAAGTTCAGATACTTCTGGTAGCTCTGCATCTTCTACTCGAATATAATCGCTCTCAAACACATCTTCTAGTTTCACTTCTTCTACATCTAATTTTGGTAGGCTATATCCTATGCGTCCTTCTTTACTCACTTCAAAGATAAGTGCTTGGTCTTGGTTCTTCATTGGATAGCCCCCATTTCGTTTACAAGTGTGTCAATTTCCTCTTTTGTACGAAGCTCAGTTACTGCTACAAGCATATGGTTCTCATGCTCTTTATAATCACGGCCTAGGTCGTAACCGCCGATAATATTCTTTTGTAATAATGCATCGTTTACTTCTTTCACTGGACGCTTGCAATCTACAACAAACTCATTGAAGAATGGTCCAGCAAATGTTACAGTGAAGCCTTTCGCTTCAAATTGACGTTTTGCATATTGTGCTTTAGAAATGTTTTGACGTGCCATTTCTTTCACACCTTGTTTACCAAGTGCCGTCATTGCAACTGATGCTGCTAATGCATTTAACGCTTGGTTTGAACAAATGTTAGACGTCGCTTTATCACGGCGAATATGCTGTTCACGTGCTTGTAACGTTAATACAAATCCACGTTTACCATCTGAATCTACAGTTTGTCCAACAAGACGTCCTGGAATTTTACGCATAAATGCTTTCGTTGTTGCAAAGTAACCACAGTGTGGTCCACCAAACTGCGTTGGAATACCAAATGGTTGTGCATCACCGATTACAACATCAGCACCAAATTTTCCTGGTGGTGTTAATGCGCCTAATGATAATGGATTTGAAGAAACGATAAATAATGATTTTTGTTGATGAACGATTTTTTCAATATCAGCTAATTTTTCAACTTGTCCGAAGAAGTTTGGATATTGAACGATTACACAAGCAACTGTATCATCTACTTCACTTTGTAATACGTCTAAATCTGTTACACCATCTTTATGATTAATTTCAACAACTTCAAGATGTTGACCTTTTGCATACGTTTCAAGTACTGCTCTTGATTCTGGATGAACTGCACTAGATACAAGGATTTTCTTTTTGCGAGTATGGCCAGCTGCTAGCATTGCCGCTTCAGCTAAAGCTGTACCTCCGTCGTACATAGAAGAGTTTGCTACATCCATTCCTGTTAATTCACAAATCATTGTTTGGAATTCAAAGATCGCTTGTAATTCCCCTTGTGAAATTTCTGGTTGGTATGGCGTGTAAGCTGTATAAAATTCTGAGCGAGAGATAACGTGATCTACAATTACTGGAGCGTAATGATCGTATACACCTGCTCCTAAGAAAGAAGCGTATTCTTTTAAGTTAGCATTTTTACTAGCCATTTGAGTTAACTCTTTTAAAAGCTCCGGCTCTGATTTTGCTTCTTTAATTTTTAAATCCCCTTTAAAACGAACACTCTCTGGAATATCAGAGAATAACTCATCGATCGTTTGAACGCCGATCGTTTGTAACATTTCTTTTTTGTCTTCTTCTGTCATTGGAAGATAACGATGCAACATGAAATCTACCCCTCTCCCCGTTACTTTGAACGTTTATAAAATGGTGTTGGAACAACTACTGCTTTGACGCGTTTATTACGAATTTCAATTTCTACTTCTGTATCAACTGCTGCGTATTTTACATCAATTAGTGCTAAACCAATGCTTTTCTTTAACGTTGGAGATTGTGTACCACTCGTTACTTCCCCGATTTTTTCTTCTCCAATAAATACAGGGTAATGTGTACGAGGAATTCCACGTTCGATTACTTCAATGCCGACTAACTTACGAGACGCACCGTTTTCTTTTTGCTCTTTTAACGTTTCTTTTCCATAGAAGTCTGCTTCTTTATTTGGTTTTACCGCAAAGCCAATGCCAGCTTCAATCGGTGTAATATCTTTTGATAATTCTTGACCATAAAGTGGTAATGTTGCTTCGAAGCGAAGTGTATCGCGAGCACCTAAACCACATGCTTTTAAGCCTTCTTCTGCTCCAACTTCAAGAAGTTTCTCCCAAAGTTTTGCAGCATCTTCACTCTTACAGTAAATTTCAAATCCATCTTCACCTGTGTAACCTGTACGAGATACAAGTGCTGGAATTCCATCTACAAGAATATCGTTTTTAAATTTAAAGAACTTAATTTCTTTCAAATCTTCTGACACAACTTTTTGTAAAATGCCTTCTGCTTTTGGACCTTGAATTGCAAGCTGTGCAACTTCACTAGAAACATTGACTACTGTCGCATCGCCAATTACATGGCTAGCTAACCATTCGTAATCTTTCTCGATATTTGATGCATTGATTACTAATAAATAGTCTTCTTCACCACGTTTGTAGATTAATAAATCATCTACTGTACCACCATTTTCGTAGCACATAGCTGTATATTGTGCGCCTCCTACCTTTAAGGTAGAAACGTCATTTGTAACAACACGTTGTAAAAATGCTAAACTATCTACACCTTTTACCTCAACTTCTCCCATATGAGACACATCGAACAAACCTGCAGCCGTACGTACAGCTTCATGTTCTTCTTTAATGCTTGAAAATTGAACTGGTAATTCCCAACCACCGAAGTCGATTGTTTTTCCACCATACTTCGCGTATACATCAAATAACGGTGTACGTTGTAATGTAATCATGCTCTCTCCCCCTTATGCTTTGACAAATCAATAAAAGTTGCTCGCCATATCTAAACATTTTCACTCTGAAAAGATAGGATATACGGAATCTCATTATATTTTTTTATGAAAGCGTAAATAAAAAATCACTTTCTTGGATAAAATACGAAAGATTCCACACATTTCACACCATTATCCTAACATTATTCGCTATATTTCATCAATATTCTAGCATAAAAAATAATTTAGAATTTTTCATTCTTAATCTTATTAAATACAATTTTCAAAATTTAGCCCTTTATCTTTGCCTATTCTTTAACTTTCAGCAAGTGTAATAGAGCCTTATTACAAGGCTTATATAATAAAGATTTTTTTAATAATTACTTTAGTTTATAAAAGGTGGGAGAGTCGTAATGAATGTCGATATTTCCGTAGATCGAACGTGGCAAAACAATTTTTTAAATAGAATTAACGAAGATGGTCCTTGGACAAATTGGGATTTATATCATTTAGCTTATAAAACAGAAAAATCGTTACTTGTTCCTACTTTCGATGGATTACAAGCACCGAAGCATTTATCTCATTTCACACCACTTCCTCATCAATTAGAAGTCGCTCAAAATGTCATTGAACAAATGAATGGTAAAGCGATACTAGCAGATGAAGTGGGACTTGGGAAAACGATTGAAGCTGGGCTGATTTTAAAAGAATATATGGTCCGCGGCCTTGTGAAAAAAGTACTTATACTCGTCCCTGCCTCTCTCGTATCACAATGGGCATACGAATTAAATACAAAGTTTTTTATTCCAGCTGTAGCCCAAAAGAAAAGCTACTCGTGGGAACAAGCCGATGTGATTGTATCATCAATTGATACTGCAAAACGTTCACCGCATCGCGATATCGTTTTGAATTTAGAATATGACCTTATTATTATCGATGAAGCACATAAACTTAAAAATAATAAAACAAAAAACTATGAATTTGCACAACGATTAAAAAAGAAATTTTGCTTATTATTAACCGCTACGCCTGTTCAAAATAAGATTGATGAAATTTTCAACCTCGTTTCTTTATTAAAGCCAGGACATTTAGGTAATCAATCCAACTTTGAAGAATATTATGCTTCAAAAAATCGTTCCGCCGAATCTGATGAAGATTTAAAATCTCTTATTAACAAAGTGATGGTCCGAAATCGACGTCATAATACCGGAATTGATTGGCCAAAGAGACATGTACGTACAATTTTTGTTGAGTTTAATGAAGAAGAGCAAGCTTTGTATAATAGTATTGAAAATTGGCGAGGACAAGATGCCTTCACATCTGCTTTCTCATCGTTAACTTTAAAACGGGAAGCGTGTAGTAGTCGTGAAGCTGTTTACTATTCATTAAAAAAACATGTGGAAAAAAGGCAGAAAGAAAATGAGCATTACATAAAAGACCCGCATATTGATGTGCTAATGGACAAAATTAATCATATTCCTTTCAACTCAAAAGCGAATAAAGCACTAGAACTTATAAAAGAAATTGACGATAAAGTCATTATTTTCACTGAATATAGAGCTTCACAAATGTATTTACAATGGTTTTTACAACAACACGGTATTTCTTCCGTTCCATTCCGCGGCGGGTTTAAACGTGGGAAGAAAGATTGGATGAAGGAGCTTTTCCAAAACCACGCACAAGTATTAATTGCAACCGAAGCTGGTGGTGAAGGGATTAACTTACAGTTTTGTAGCCATATGATTAATTATGACTTACCGTGGAATCCAATGCGTCTTGAACAAAGAATCGGACGTATTCACCGTCTTGGTCAAAAGAATGATGTTCATATTTATAACTTAGCTACAAAACATACTGTTGAAGAACATATTTTGAAACTGTTATATGAAAAAATCAATTTATTTGAGCGTGTTATCGGTGAACTTGATGAAATTTTAACGAGAATTAATATGAAAAACATCGACGCACATATTCAAGAAATATTTGCGCAATCAAAAAGCGAAGGAGAAATCCGAATTAAGATGGAAAACTTAACATCTATTATCGACTTCGCGAAACGAAATGAAGCTGAGGTGCAAGGCTATGCAGCAACATGAAATTCATAATTACTTATACAATTTTTTTGAGGCGAATAACTGCGAAATTTTAAAGCGCTCCCCTCATCTATTAGATGTGCAGTTAACAATTGAGATGGATAAATTATTAATGAACCGTCCTTTTTATTGGCACTATCTTGAGAAAACAGGAGGCGTACCGAATCCGATGCGCCTTACTCTTCTTACAAATCCAGAAAGTGAAGAAAGCGATGGTGAGCTTATTCACTACGGTTCACCACGTCTTCATCAAATTTTCCAAACGACAAAAGAATTAGGCTCTTACATACGTTTATATGAGGAAGTACGGCATAGCGGAGCGACACATACACCACTCCATCCTTGGCTCGGTGTAAATATTAAAGTTTCCTATCAATGTGATCGAAAAAAAGACATCCTTCACTCCATTGGGATTCATCTCATTTCTGGCACAATGATTGCAAACTTTCATGAAACATTAGCTAAAATTAAACTTACACCGAAAATACCTGACTTTTGCTTTACGCTCTCGCCTATCATTAAACCGCAAAGCGGTTTACAACGTATAGAGGATGCTTTAAAAAATATTATTGCAGAAGATGACCATACGTGGGCGAAAGAAGCAAGAGTGCGCTGGAATCACGATTTAGATCTTTTAAATCGTTTTTATGAAGAAAGTGATGAACTCCCCGAAAGCTATGAAATTGAAAAACAAGCCTTGCAAGAGCAATATGAACCACGCATTACAGTACAAATTATTAACGGCGGACTCTTTTATGTTACCGCGAATCATTTTCTTTCTTAAAAAGCCCCTTCTGTTTTAGAAGGAGCTTTTTTTGAGTTATCCTCTATCGCCATTACGCTCTTGTTGTTTTTGCTTTGCCATACGTTTTTGATGCGCACGATCCTTTGCGCTCACATGATTAGCATCAGTTGGAAGATTTTCTTTTGAACGACCAATTCCATTACTCATCTTTATCACTCCTTTTTATATCTTTCAAAATACATCCTTATTTTCAGCTAGAGATACAATCCTTATACAAAAAAATAAGAGCAGCCATTGGCTACTCTTACTCACTCACATATTTTTGAAACATATCATGGATGCCTTTATTTACGAGGTTCGAGATCTGCTCGTCAGATTTATTCGGATAACGATCACGCAATCTGATAGATGCCTTCACCATTAAATTTTCTAATACAGAACGGCCACCTTCTCCATAAATAATTTCAGCATACTTAACAAGCCTTCCATCCTCTACTGTTGCTGGATTATGATTGAAGAAAAATTTACTCATTGTCTCCACCTCTCTATTTTGATAACGTTTACATTTATATAGATTATTTATGTTATTTATTTCACAATATTGTATGCATGTATATTTAATTAGTTTCATTATAAAGCAACATATCGATAGTAAATATGTGATTTTCCGTCCATTTTGTGAACAAACCAAAAATGAAAGCGTTTCCTTTATTATATACTAAAAAAACTTACTACGCTAGGGGCAATTTTTTCAATCTACTAATCCCTCAAAAAGTGATATATTTTTTCTTTTCCCATTAAACATTATACAATTTTCAGAAATTATATTATAAAATATATGTATGACTTAAGGAGGATTTATATGAATCAAAATAAAAAAGCTATATTAGATCTTGTCTTTTATCTCGTAATCCCATTCCTCATTTGGAAATTTGCAAAACCTTATATCGATCCTTATTACGCGATGTTACTTTCCTCTGTTCCGGGGATTATTTATACACTGTATACCTTTAAAAAAGAAAAACAGTTTAACGTAACAGGATTCTTTATTTTAATTACACTCATTTCTAATACAACGGTAGACCTATTATCTGGATCAGCTGAACGAATGTTATGGAACGATGCGTATTATCACATCGTGCTCGGTATTATCGTTATATGTACCATTTTTATAAAAAAACCACTTATGTTATATTTCGCAGCAGATATTGCCGCATTGCAAGGCCATGACCGTGATAAAAGTCGTGAACTGTATCGTGATAGTCGTATCTATCCAGCACTAAAATATTTAACGCTATTTTTCGGGCTACAATTCATATTAAAAAGCTTCTTAAAAATTTATTTCATCTCTGTTTTCGGTGTAGATGGCTATGGTGAAATGAGAGCGATTATGACCGCTGTTGGATGGGGCATTTCCATTTGTATCGGAATTGGATTTGTTTGGGTAAACAACAAAATACATGCTGTTACAGAAGAAAAAGAATCTGTACAGTAAATGAAAATCCCCTAGTAGCATCATACTACTAGGGGATTTTCATTTTACTACACATATTAAGAAATCGTTAACTTGATTTTTTTCTTTTATTTTTTACGTTTCGATAAAACAAAGCAGCACTAAGCGGCATAACACCAAACCACTTATTCATAAATGGCTCTTTTTCAGCACGGCGTTGTTCTTTCTTTTGTTTACGATCTTCTTTTGGAGCATCCATATACGACACAAACTGCTGTGTCACAAAGCGAACATAATCATTAGTAGACATATTATCATCACCTCTACTTGATTAGTATGTCCACTTTTTTATTCATTAATCTTTTCTTTTAATTCATTCATGATTTGTTTTACCGATTTATTCGTCGTATCGATATGAATATGAGCCTCTTCATAATAAGCTCGGCGCGATTCAAATTTTGCCACAAATGCCTCTATATCTTTCTTCTGAAATAGTGGACGTGTCGTATCTTCACGAAGCCTTTCTGCAATTACATGTGGATCACAATATAAATACACGACAGTTCCATTTTCCTTCATCCACTTTCGGTTTTCCTCTCGCTCAATGATTCCACCACCAGTTGTAATAATTACATTACAACTGGGTAGTGAACGTAACATTTCACTTTCATATTCCCGAAAAGCGATTTCCCCTTCTTCGGCAAAAATATCACGAATTGCCTTCTCCTGCTTCTCTTCAATCTTTTGGTCGGTATCGACAACATCCATATGAAGTTCTTTACTTAATTCTTTTCCAATTGTTGTTTTCCCAGCTCCCATATAACCGGTTATGTATATAGTTTTCATGTTCGTTCCTCTCAATCATCCGTTATTATTTGTTATTATAACGAAAGATTACATTATTTAATAAAAAAACGTTTTGTTCTCCTTGTACAATGAAGAACAAAACGTCACATACACGTTTTTACTTATAAGTGCCTCTTCTCACCCACTGCGTTGCAATCCATTTCTCACCTTTCGTTACAGGTGCCCCTCCATGTAACGTAAGCTCATTTAGTGATTGATCTTGATAAAAATACTCAAAGTATACTGCCATTCCCTTTCTAGGGTGCACAGAAAGATTTAATTTCGGGAAGAACGTTTCTCCGCCTTCTTCTACATCATTTAAGTACATGATAAGCGTACTGATACGATTATTAGCAGCTGATCTACTATGTTCCGCAAAATAATCATAGTGCGCTTTATATTGTTGATCCACTTCATAATTTAAAATGTGCAATCCTTCTCCATGCGCTACAGGAACATTCATGATAGATGAAATTCGTTTTTCAATCTTTACAGTAAGCTCATTGTCTTCCAAAAATGCACCGCTACTCGTTCGAATATCATTTACATCACGTGATGAACCAACTTTAGAACGTTTCATTTTACTTTTAGACAATTCAATCAATTCGTCGCATTCTTCATCACTTAATACATTTCCTAACACGACAATAAGAGGTTCTTCGAATTTTGAAATAATGTGTATTTCCCTATCTTCCGTCATAATTGCATTTCCTTTATGATCAAAAATAGTTTGTTCCTTATTTTCACCTATTTGATTGTTATTTGTCATTTCCCTATTCTCCCTAAAAAATATGTTTGGATAGCTTGAATATATCATATTCTTTCTACCTTTCTCTTTTTTGAGAAAATTTAAACTTTCAATTGTTTTATTTATCCATTTCCTATAAAAAAATAACCTATTTTAAAATAAGAAATTATGGTTTTCATCCGTATATTTTACATGCTATCCTTCTATCCAATCGAATATTTTCTCATCCTTTTTTCTATACCGGAAACTAACCTTGTAGAAAACTTCTTGTTTTATTTTGCACTGCAACGAAACGAGTATAACATCGTTTTCAAAGACGTAATTCCCACTTGCTTCGCCCTTTTCATATTGAAAGAAAAAAGTATCTTCCTTTTCTTTTTGCTGTAAGTCTTTTTTTATATTTGTAATAGATCGATTTAGTAGTTCCTCCAGTACAAACTTTTGCTCTATTTCAATATAAAATTTTTTATCTATAAGCAACATATTCGTTTCGTATACAAAGAACGAAGTTAATAATACAAGAAAAATGATTGTTCCTGGCATCGTAAATCCATCTTGTTTTCTCATATATTTATTTCCATTTCGCTATACCTGACAGCTACACCTTCATATATTTTCCCACTCATATCTTTCACATTTATAAAGAGCAAATGAGGTGTTACTTCATACGAAACCATTTCAACATTTTGCAATATAACTTCTCTTCCGCGCATATTCACTTTTCTTATAAGATGATTATTCAATTTTTCATACGTCACTTCATCTCCAGTGCGAAGACGGAAGCGCAAAAGATTATCTTTATTTTCAGGGACTATTTTTTCTACAAAAGATACTTTACGAAACTCTAACTGTACTTGTCCTATAAACACATCCCATTCCCAATTATTTAATCCTTTTGATTGGTTGTTTTCCATTCCAATAAAATTTAAACGTGGCAAGAGTAAAAAGAACAGTGATAACAGAAAAAAACATACGATCATTTCTATTAATGTAAACCCAACTTCTAATTTATTTTTTCTCCTGCATAAAAGCATTGTTCCATCATTCTTCCTTTCACATCTTTCCACATAGCACAAACTTCATTTCCTCCCCAATATGTGTAATATACATTTCCGTTTACGACTTTTTCTTGCGGTCGTTTCGCCCCATTCTCATACATATATAAAGCTGCTTCCCTTTTTAATAATACAAATGCTTTATAACGAATTTGTATGTTTTTTCGTTCTTGCATAACGAATACTGTTTGCGGAAGTAGTAAAGATACTGCCATCATTACTATACTTAATGCTACAAGCATCTCAGCCATCACTGACCCTTTTTGACATTTCACGATACGTAAATCTCCCTCTCCCAAGCTGAAATACAATCTCATATTTATAACTTCGATACGAAAGTAAAATAGTGCCACCTCTATTAATATTTCCACTCGGATTATATGTCATCGGATTTGGAAAAGTATTCAAATCAATTTGTATATCGCTATCATATTCTCTTTTAATGATAGTAAGATTCTCACTTAGCTCCCCTATATAATACGTATGTCTATCTTTATACCATCGTAATGTATAGTGTTTTTGACGGTTTATCGCTAATTGTTGCATATACAAAATATCGTTTGAAAACTGTCTTAAAAATTGTTCCACTTTTTGTTTTTCATGTAATGAATGTACGTTAAAATACGTGACCATACTTAGTACAGAAATTGCAAATAGAACGAGTAGCATTTCTAACAGAGTAAAACCTTTTTGTTTCACAGTTTCCCAGTTGTTACTGTGCCATCATTTGAAATATGAATGGCTTCACCATTCGGACACTCATCAGCTGTAATATATTTTTCATCCCTTAGCTCTTTTAGCGAGGGAATTTTATTATGTTGTAAATGGTATGCTTGTATTTGAGCTTCTATAGATTTCACATAGGCTTTACATCCTTTTCCTTCGACGGATGAACGCTGTGTAACTACATTCGGAATAATTAATAGTAATAGTACAGTTATGACGACCATAACTAATAACATTTCTAAAAGGGTAAACCCTTCTTCATTCTGCATGTAAATGCCTCCTAAATAGAATTCATCATTTGAAACATTGGCATAATCATCGCTAAATACATAAGAACGACTATTCCTCCAATACACGTAAATAAAATTGGTTGAATGATCACTAACATACGTTTAACTTTTTGCTCCATCTTTTCCATAATAAGATCGCTATAGTCACCTAATTCAAGCGCCAAATTACCGTTTGCTTGTCCATGCGTAATAATATAAGAAAGTTCTTCATCATAATATCCGCTTTTAGCAATAATAGATTGCAACGGTTCTCCTGCAATTAATTGGCGTTCAATTCGACCCGCTTCATATTGAAAGAACGGATGATAATTTTGCTCCATCATTATTGTTAGGGCCTCAAGTACTGATAGTCCACCTTGTAATAAACCGCTCAATTGAGTGGCGAAATAATGTGAATGCTTTAAAATAAGAAATGTTTTTACGAGGGGGATACGAAGCATAATTTTTACCTGCTTCATATGCGGGAGTTTCCGAAAGTAAAACATATATACACTACATCCAATCATAATGATAAAAATAGTGCTAAAAATAAGGCTGGGTAGCAGCTTAATTGCACTTAATATTTGTTCTGTAAGTAACGGTGCTGTAGAACCGAATGAACTATATACCATGTCAACCTGCGGTAATAAAATGCGGTTAAAAACAAAAATCATGATTATTAAAAAGAACGCCAAAAACATAGGATACTGCATTATTTTCATCATATCTTTCCTATACTTATCCTTTTTATAAAGAAGTGCGCTCCCTTGTTGCAACGCAAAAGAAATATCACCATGTTGCTCAGCATAAAATAAATAACTTAACACCTCCTGATGAAACATTAATTGATGAAAAGAATCATGTAGACTTTTTCCATCTTTTAATCCATCAATCATGCGCTGCAATTGTACTTTCTTTTCTAAAGGTAATTGAAACTGTAAAAATTCTAATGCCTGCAAAAGGGAGTATCCTTTTTCTAATAGTTCTCCTAATCGTTTCAGCAATACTACTTGATCACTTAAACTCCATATTTTCTTAAACATACACATCCTCTTCTAAAAATCCTAAAGCGTATCCTTTTCGTATCGAAGATTCTAATGTTTCGTGCTTGTACGTGACACATTCCCCGTTTGCTTCTTTAATTGCTTGTTTTAACTCATATCCATATAACAACTCATAAATACTCGCTTGTCTTACCTGCCTCATTGATTTACATAAAGTTGAGCACTTTCTTTGGCAAAACGGACATTTCAATTCGACAAGTCGCTGTGCAGCTATAGCCAATAAAGATTGTTCAATCTCTTGCCTCGTTATACCGAAATCCATAAATCGGAGTATCGCCCCTTTCGCATCACTAGTATGCAGTGTCGTCATTACTAAATGTCCAGTCAAACTTGCTCTTATAGCGATTTTCGCTGTTTCTTCATCACGAATTTCACCGACTAAAATAATATCTGGATCATGACGTAAAATGGCCTTTAGTCCCGCCTCATATGTGATACCTGCTTTTTCATTTATTTGAATTTGTAATACATCGTCATTTCTTTTTTCAACTGGATCTTCAAGTGTAACGATGCGACGTGTTTTCTTTTTTTTAATTACCTCTAATAATGCATACATTGTTGTTGTCTTCCCCGAACCAGTCGGTCCAGTAAATACGAGTAACCCATGTGAATAGTGTAAAAAAGAGAGTAGTTTTTTCACTGTACTTGGAAATAACGAAAGATGAGATAACGGCTGAATAGATGCTTGTAAATGAAGACGAATAACGAGACTTTCTTGGTATACGGTTGGAAGCGTGGAAAGGCGTAAATACACTTCTTGTCCATCCATTTGTAAATACAGTGAACCATTTTGTGGCTTCCGTCTCTCCCCTATATCCATGGATGCTAAAAATTTAAAGTGTGAAACAAGTTTTTCTCCAAATTCCTTTTCGATACAGTGTTTCGTCATTAAATCTTTTCCTATACGCAGTTGAACCGCTACATCCTTCTTCCGGGGCACAATATGTAAATCCGAAGCTTGTACCCTGCACGCCTCTTTCAAAATCGTATTCGCAAAAATTTCAATTCCATTCATCATTTTTCCCTCCCCACTATGTATATAGCATGAAAAAATTCATAAGAAAAATCGGTATTTTTGTATTTTCAATAGAGGAAAAAGGAAAAATATGTTTGTGAAATTATGAACAATTTCCGAATTATTGTCTGAAATTACCTATACTTATGTTTATCTGTATTATAATGTTATTATCTTGGATAAAGTGATAAAGGTGGAGATCCTCATGGAACAAGCTTTAAAAATTACAGGTGTATTATCTGACCCAACTCGTTATTACATTTATAAATATATTTCTCAAAAACATAGTTACGTAACTGTACAAGAAATTGCAGATGAGTTTGACATTCATCCAAACGTAGCACGTTTACATTTATCTAAATTAGAAGATGTTCATATGCTGAAATCGGAAACGAAGAAAACTGGAAAAGGCGGAAGACCAAGTAGATTATATGTATTATCTGAAGATGTGATTCAATTACAATTTCCATTCCGCGATTATCAATTGTTAGCAAGAATAGCATTTAATTCTTTACTTAGCCTTGGCGCCGCTGGTGAAAAAGCGCTATACGAAACGGGAAAACAATTCGGGGCCGAGTTAATGCAACAACATATGCAGCGTTTACATGTGAATGAAGATGCTTTAACAGTAGAGCAAAAAGTCCAAATTGCAAAAGAAGCTTTCTCAACAGCTGGTTTATCACCTGCATTTGAATTAAGTGCAGATGGAACGAAAATTTTCTACGATGTACACAATTGTCCATTTAAAGAGGTTGCTGTTCATCACCCAACTGAAATTTGTAATATGCACGGAGATATGATGAAAGGGATTTTTGAAATCCTATTCCCTAACATGGAATTAACTCGAAACGATAGTCTACTAGATGGATGTAAATCTTGTAATTATAAACTAACAATTTAATTTCTCATATAAAAAGAAGCCAATTATAATTGGCTTCTTTTTATATGAACGAATATTTACAATAGTAAGAAAAATAAACTATAATGAGGAGAGGTTTACTTTTTTAGAAAAGGAGGGAGATGGCATGGAGCGCATGTTTCGCGTTCTCGGCTTTTGGACTGGAATTTTCTCGGTTATGTTTTACGTAGGGGATATGCAACAGGCTGCACTACTATTTTTAGGACAAACAGGTTTCTTCGTACTTTTAAGCTATTTAAATTTAACAGAGCGTATGTATATATACGTATTCGGGGCATATTTAACTGTTTTCTTCATAGGATTTACATACTACACGACGTTTTTACTTGTCCCTGGAGCTGGACATTAAAGATGGCATTTTGCCATCTTTTTTTTAATTCCGCAATTCCCTAGTTGACTTATAGGTTTTATTGCCTTATATTCTATATAACAGATTGGAATTAGGGGGAATCAACATGAATACACTGCTTGTCGGAATTAACGTTGCAGTCATGATCATCTTAGTTGGCGTATTATATTATATGCAACGTAAGCATGTATCTTTTAATAAACGTGTATTTACTGCTTTAGGAGTCGGAATTATATTCGGTCTTATATTACAATTTATTTATGAGCCAACTTCTAAAGTAATTATTGAATCAAATACTTGGTTTGGCTTAATCGGTAGCGGTTATGTGAAATTACTTCAAATGATCGTTATGCCACTTATTTTAGTATCTATTATTTCCGCATTTACAAAATTACAGTTAACGAAAAACCTTGGTAAAATTAGTGGTCTTATTATCGGAATTTTAATTCTTACTACAGGAATCGCTGCAGCTGTCGGTATCGCCGCAAGTGCAGGATTTGATGTATCAGCAACAGGCTTACAACAAGGTGATGCAGAATCCGCTCGTCTGAAGTTAGTTGAAGAAAGATTTACTTCTATTGAAAAAACAACAATTCCAGATAAATTATTAGAGCTGTTGCCTACAAATCCGTTTCTTGATTTAACAGGTGCTCGTCCAACATCAACAATTTCTGTTGTAATATTTGCAGCCTTTATCGGTATCGCCTTTATAGGGGTAAAACGAAAATATCCAGAACAAGCAGAACTATTTAAGAAAATGCTTGATGCTGTATATGCAATCGTAATGCGTATGGTAACATTAATTTTACGTCTTACTCCATACGGCGTATTAGCTCTTATGGCAAAAACAGTCGCTGGTAGCGACATTAATGCTATTTTAAAACTCGGTAACTTCGTGTTAGCGTCTTACGTGGCACTTATCGTAATGTTCGTTATCCACTTATTATTAATTGCTCTATCTGGTTTAAATCCAATTCAATATTTAAAAAAGGTGTTCCCTGTATTAACATTTGCATTCACATCTCGCTCTAGTGCTGGTGCAATGCCATTAAATATTGAAGCGCAAAAAGAAAAGCTTGGTATTTCCGAAGGGATTGCAAACTTTGCAGCATCATTCGGAGTATCCATCGGACAAAACGGTTGCGCAGGTATTTATCCAGCAATGCTTGCAATGATGGTCGCTCCAACTGTAGGAATCGATCCATTACAACCACAATTTATTTTAACTTTAATCGCTGTCGTTGCGATTAGCTCATTCGGTGTTGCCGGTGTTGGTGGTGGTGCAACATTCGCAGCGTTAATCGTACTATCTACAATGAACTTACCAATCGGTATTGTCGCTCTTGTTATCTCAGTTGAACCATTAATCGATATGGGTCGTACAGCTCTTAACGTAAGTGGTTCTATGACAGCAGGTCTTATTTCTAGTAAATGGCTTGGTGAATTAGATCAAGATACGTACAATCAAGATGATACAAAAACTGGTGAAATTGCTTCATAATAAAAAGGACGCTAACAAAAACTGTTAGCGTCCTTTTTTAGTTCTTTTCATCTTCCTCTTTGTCTTTTATACATAAGGCATAACATATTGTTTCAAACACTATGTAAAATCTCGTTCTTTATACTTCATTTCTATCTCCTTACACATAGAAAAAGAGAATACAATAACATATTCTCTTTTCTCAAATATACTTCATTATCTCACAGCCCGTCCTTTTCACAAATAACCATTTTGTTCGCACCATTTATGAAATTGTCCTACGTCTACTCCAACTAACACGATATCCTTTAGCTCTACATCAATGATTTGTTCTCCAATTACAATAGCAAACTGCGATTCTAATTTTGTCTCGCTGTTCTTTACAATTCCAATTCGGTTCCGATGCGGTCCATCTTTTATATATGCTTTTTGTCCTACAATATCAAAGTTCAAGTCTCTCACCTCTTTTATTGCGCTTAAATTTGAAATACGAACTCAAATTCGGAAAATTCCCTTTCCTTGCACTATTTCTCTATATATATGACGAAACAATAAAAGAGTCCTCCCTTCTTTACAATTATTTTTTCTTTGTTTCATTTTTGTGATTGAAACGTAAAGTTTATAATAAAATACACTTGGAAGCGCTTTCTATGTAATTTTTTATGTTATAATATATGAGTAGAACTTCGCAAAGAGGGTTAAAAAAAATGAATACAAAAATGATTAAAAAAGTAATTGACGCATTAAAAGTATATGGCTTTCAGAATGTATCATTCTGTGACAAAACGAAACAATTTTTATTTCATAACGAAATGGATATTATGAGCGGCTATGCAGAAATAACATATAGTAGTCAATTTGAAAAATTCAACGTACAAATTCATCCGATTGAAACACATCACCAAGCAGAGTTACAAGAGGTTGAAAGACATATACAGGCCTGTATAAGAAAAGTGGAATATTTAAACGCACTTCTTAGCGGACAAACAAAACTAGATGACAAAATTATTATAATGTAAAAAAAAGAACGTGAGGATATCACGTTCTTTTTTTACATTATACGTTCATCTTTTCCTTCAGTTGTAATCCTGTAATGGATTCTAATACATCCATTGCTTCTCCAAATGTCATATCAAAAATTGTCTTATCTTCTATGTATGGAAATTGTCTAAAGCGTTTTTCTAACATTTTCACGGCGTCCGACGTAAAGTGTACACTATCAATACCAAATTCTGTTTCAAGAAGAACGATCCAATCTAACACATGAAAACCTAATCCATTTACGAATGAAATAAGTTTTTCTTCTGGCTGTGAAGATAAGAATACGTGTCGTTCCATCTCATCGAAAAGTTCTTCACCTAAAACTTCTGCTAATTCATCATCATGTTCGCGTTCAATAATCTCTTCATATCCGTAATCATCCACAAGCTCTTCTACTTCTTCACTATCCTCACAAAGCAATTGACTAAGAACGGCCTCTTTCTTAAATTCACTATTTTGTACGACTTCTAAAAAGCTCGTTTCCCATCCATTTTCTAATTTCATATTATATACTCCTTTATATACGTTTCTTATCATCACTGTACCCAAAAGATCACTTTTATAACCTTTTAGGTCGTTACTATTATTTCACATGATTCATAACATAAGATGCAAATTCAATTGCATCTCCTTCAAAAATATTTATTTCTGGCAAATGATAGAACGTTGTTTGAAGCGGGTTTCTTTCATGATATACATATATCTTTTTCTCTAGCGCAATCGCCATTCCAAACTCTGTATGGCTCCCGTTTCCGCCATCTAATATAAGTAAAAAGACATCCGCTTCTTTAATAGCATTCTTTTCTGCCTGACCAATTTCTCTTAATTGATCTTGATTCACTGCTCTTTCGTTTCTTGTCCAATTATATGTATGGTGCCATCCTGCATGTTTCAGTTCATTTGCTATAGAACGTACAAGATGTTTATTTTGGAATCCTGAGGCGACATAAAAATTCATTTATATACACTCCTTCATTATGTACGGGAAACTCCTTTTAGCGTTACTTGCTATAAACATAATAAAGAACGACTTCAAAAAAAAATCCCCATCTTTAAAACTTATTTGCGTTTAAATGATGGGATTCTTCATGCTCTTCTTTTATTTTCTTCTTTTTATAACTTTCATCAGCTAACATTTCTAGTTCAGCTGTTATTTCTGATTTTTCAAGCTCTCTTTCTTGCGAAAATTTCCTTGAAATATAAACAATAACACTACCAACGTACAACACAAAGCATATAATAAGTGCAGTATTTTCATAGAGACTTAGCTCCAACACAGTCACTCCTAATCCATTCGTATTTTCACGCTTCATTAATTGGAATTTCCCTACTAATCCATTTGCTATTGTAACATAAAAATATCAATCCTTGGAATCTTTCATCCTATTAAAAAAGACATGATTGTTTCATCATGCCTCTGAAATATGTTGAATGATTGTTTGAATTGCTTCTTTTCCATTATATTTTTTTAGAGCTGTTTTATACATCTCATTATTTTGATTTAATTCTTCGACATGCTTTATAAGAGATTTCACAGTCACATCTTCTTCATACAATACGGAAGCATATCCTTGTCTTTCAAAAGACTCTGCATTTAGTATTTGATCTCCACGGCTTGCAAATTTCGATAGCGGAATTAAAACCATCGGCTTTTGCAATGTTAAAAACTCAAAAATGGCATTAGAGCCCGCACGTGAAATAACAAAATCTGTTATCGCTAATATGTCTGGCAGCTCTCCATGTATATATTCAAATTGTCTATATCCCTCTTGATTTTGTAAGCTTTCATCAAGATTACCTTTTCCACAAAGATGAACAATTTGATACTTTTTCAGAAGTTCTGGTAACGCTTCTCGAACAGTTTCATTAATTTTCTTTGCGCCCAAACTTCCTCCCATAATTGTAATAACTGGCTTTTTACGTAAAAAACCTAAAAACGCTAAACCTTTTTCATGATTTCCCTTTAGCACGTCTTCACGTACAGGAGATCCTGTATAGATTACTTTTTCTTTCGGTAAATGTTTCGCAGCTTCTTCAAATGTAACAAATATTTTCGAAGCAAAACGGAGCGCAATTTTGTTTGCTAGTCCTGGCGTCATATCAGATTCATGTAATAAAACAGGGACTCTATTTAGCCATCCTCCAATTACGACTGGTACAGATACGAAACCACCTTTTGAAAAAATCACATCCGGTTTTAGTTTTCGAATCTTTACATACGCATCCATGACACCCTTCATCACAAGAAAAGGATCTTTTATATTTTTTAAATCAAAATAACGACGTAGCTTTCCGCTTGCAATACTATAGTACGGAATGCCTTCCTTTTCTATAATCGTTTTCTCAATTCCTTGATGAGAACCAATATAAGAAATATCCCAATTTTGTTCTTGTAAATGCGGAATGATGGCTAAATTAGGTGTTACATGCCCTGCCGAACCGCCACCTGTAAAGACTATTTTCTTCATACGTCTCCCCCTTCTACACTATAATACACTAAAATATCTTGCCTCAGGGTGAGAAAATACCATAGCCGTTACAGATGCTTCTGGCTCCATCATAAATCCTTCCGTTAATGAAATACCTATTTCTTCTGGATGAATAAGGCGAAATAACTTTTCTTGATCCGCAAGTTCTGGACATGCCGGATAACCGAAGGACACTCGTATCCCTCTATATTTCGTACGGAAACGTTCTTCCATCGTCAGTTCTGATGAATCTGGAATACCCCAGCGATCACGAATGAGCATATGTGTTTTTTCAGCAAGACCTTCTGCTAGTTCAAGCGCTAACGATTGAATAGCATGACTGCGTAAATAATCCCCCTTCGCCTTCCACTCTTCAGCAATGTCCCGAACGCCTTCCCCAACCGTAACAGATAGGAAAGCAACATAGTCCATCTCATCTCCAACTGGTCGTAAATAATCACCTAAAGTACGATATGGTGCTTTTCCTTGCCTTGGGAATGTGAAACGCTCTATAACACGTGTATGATCTTCTGGATCATATATTACAATGTTTTGTCCGTCACTTTGCGCTGGGAAAAATTGATACACCGCTTTTGGTTTTAACCAAGATTTTCCTTCCTGCAATAATTCGTCTATTAAATCATTTAATTCGTGTGCTCTCTTATCTCCCTCTCGCAAAAGCTTCTTCACATTTCCTTTTAATCCAAGGTGATGTCCAAGTAGCATTTGTCTATTTAAAAATGGAGCGAGATGAAGGGCTGGGATATCACGTAATACAATTCGCTTTGTTGAATCAGGTATCATAACCTCAGCCTTCGGTAACGGTTCAATTACTGCTGGAATTTCTACTTTCTTCTCCTCTTTTTTTACGATATGAAGATGACGCTCTTTTTTATCTTGTTTCATCTTCTCGCGCTCTTCTTCTTTTTGAAGCTTATTAATGATATCAAGACCAGTCATCGCATCACTCGCATAGCATACGAGCCCTGTATATGATGGGGATATACGGTTATCTGTAAACTTTCTCGTTAACGCTGCCCCGCCTACAACGATTGGAATATCAATATTTGCCGCTTTTAAATCTTCAGCAGTCGTTACCATTTGTTGCGCTGATTTTACTAATAAACCAGAAAGGCCAATAATGTCAGGCTTCTTTTCTTGTACTTCTTGTACAATTCGATCTGAGCGAACATTGATTCCTAAATTAATAATCTCATATCCGTTATTCGATAAAATAATTTCAACGAGATTTTTCCCAATATCATGTACGTCACCTTTAACAGTTGCTAATAATACTTTCCCTTTTTTCGCACTCTCGCTAGATTCCATATGTGGCTCTAAATAGCTTACGGCAGCTTTCATACTTTCAGCACTTTGCAATACTTCGGCAACGATAAGCTCATTATTATTAAATAATCGTCCCACCTCATCCATTCCTGTCATAAGTGGGCCATTAATAATATCCAAAGGTTTTCTTCCTTCTGTAAGGGCGAGACTTAAATCTTCTTGTAGCCCTTGTTTCGTACCTTCTACAATGTAATTTGCCAGCCTTTCATCAAGAGTTAATGTTTCTTGGATAACGACATCTTTCTTTTTTGCCGCGCGATAAAAATTCGTAAATTCTTCTAACGTCTCTTGCGTCGTTTCAAAAAGTAATGCATCTGCAAGACGTTTTTCTTCCTCTGGAATTGACGCATACCGTTCTAATTTTTCCGTATTCACAATCGCGTAATCTAATCCTGCTTTCGTTGCATGATATAAAAAGACGGAATTTAATACTTCGCGGCCAGCTGGTGGTAAACCAAATGATATGTTACTTACACCTAAAATCGTTAAACACTCTGGTAAGGCTTCTTTAATAAGGCGAATTCCTTCTATCGTCGCTGCCGCTGAACCAATATATTCTTCATCACCTGTACCTACAGGAAATACAAGTGCATCAAAAATAATATCTGACGGGCGTATACCATATTTCGTTGTCAATAACTCATAACTTCTTTTCGCGATTTCGAGTTTTCGTTCTGCACTAACCGCCATACCATCTTCATCAATTGTTCCTACAACAATAGCAGCACCATATTTCCGAAGAAGCGGCGTCACTCTTTTAAATCGTTCTTCTCCATCTTCTAAATTAATTGAATTAATAACAGCTTTTCCTTGAATATAAGTAAGAGCTCGCTCCATCACATTTTCATCTGTTGAATCAATCATAATTGGTACTTTTAACACTTTCGTAACTTCTGCCAAGAAGTTTTCCATATCTTCTATTTCATCGCGATCAGGATCTGCCATACAAATATCAATAATATGAGCATTTTTCTTCACTTGCGCTCTTGCGACTTCAGCAGCCTCTTCAAATTTCCCTTCTGCTACTAATCGTTTAAATTTACGTGACCCAATAACGTTTGTTCTTTCACCAACAAATAATGGTCTCATAGAGTCATCATATTGAAGTGCCTCTAATCCACTAACCCCGTGTCCATCTCTTTCGTGGTGTTCACGCGGCTTAAGAGAAGCTAACGCAGATTTCATTGCTTTTATATGTTCTGGTGTTGTGCCACAACAACCACCGATAATATTAACCCATCCTTCTTCAGCAAATCGCTTCACTTTTTCAGCGAGAGAAGATGGAGATTCATGATAATGTCCATCTTCATCAGGAAGACCTGCATTTGGATAACAAGAAATGTAACACTCCGACAAATCAGATAGTGAACGAATATGGTCTCTCATAAACTCCGGACCAGTCGCACAGTTTAATCCAACAGATAGTGGCTTCATATGTTCTACTGATAAGTAAAAAGCCTCAATTGTTTGCCCGGCCAGAGTCGTTCCCATCGGTTCAATCGTTCCTGAAATCATAATAGGTACAATTTTATTTAGCTCATCAAAAGCTGCTTGAATTCCAATATAAGCAGCCTTCACGTTACGCATATCTTGACTCGTCTCAACGAGTAATACATCTACGTCGCCATTCAATAAGCCTCTAGCCTGCCGTGTATAGGCTTCAATTAATTCTTCAAACGTCACACCACCTGTAACACTAATCGCTTTCGTTGTCGGCCCCATTGCTCCCGCAACATATACTTCTTTTCCGCTTTCGTTGACCGCTTGCTTCGCTAAACGTGCTGCCTTCTCATTTAATTCCTCATCTAAATAAGACAACTCATAATCACTTAATACAATATTCGTCGCCCCAAATGTATTTGTTTCAATAATATCCGCTCCAGCTTCAATATAAGCTTTATGAATCTTTAAAATGACATCAGGCCTTGTTTCTACTAAATATTCATTACAGCCTTCGTACTCTTCTCCTCCGAAATCTTCCGCAGTTAAGTCCTCTTGCTGGATCATTGTTCCCATTGCACCATCTAATAGTAAGATGTTATTTTTTAATTTTTCTTCTATACATTTCATCAGTTAATACCTTCTTTCACTTCTTGCTTTTCTCTCACATATTTAACAAGATGTTCTGTAATTTCATATTTTAGAAATGGTGTAATAAGATAAATGCCGTTAAAATATTTCATCGCCGCATCGATCAATTCTTGTGAAATGCGAATCCCTTCCTCAATTGCTGCCTCTTTCGTTTCATGTCCATCCATTCTCTCCCTTATTTCTTCAGGTAGAGTAATACCCGGCACCTCAAAATGAAGGAAATCTGCATTCCTTTTACTTATTAATGGCATAATCCCAATAAAAATAGGTTGTTCCAAATGCTTTGTCGCTTCATACACTTCTTCAATTAACGCGATATCATAAATTGGCTGCGTTAAGAAATATTCCGCTCCAGCATCTATTTTCCGTTCCATTCGCTTAACCGCTGCTTTTAAATGTCTTACATGCGGATTAAACGCACCTCCCACTGAAAACCTTGTTGCTGGACCAATTGATTTCCCTAAAATCGAGCGCCCGTCGTTCATTTCTTTAATCATTTTAATGAGCTCAATAGAGGACAAATCATATACAGAAGTGGCACCTGGAAAATCACCAACGCGTGCTGGATCACCAGTTAAAGCTAACACTTCTTCCATACCTAACGCCGATAAGCCTAATAAATGAGACTGTAGTCCAATGACGTTATGATCTCTACACGTTAAGTGCGTCAATACCGGAATATCGTGCTTCGTTAATAATGCCCCCATTGCCATATTCGAGATGCGAGGCGATGCTAATGAATTATCTGCTAGAGTAATAGCATCTGCCCCAGCTCTTTTCAACGCTCTTGCGCCTTCAAAAAATCGCTGCGTATCTAACGTTTTCGGTGGATCTAATTCCACTACTACTGTCGTTTGTTTTTTTGCTTTCTCTGCTAATGTGACATGAGCTTTTGAACGTTTCTCGTGTGTATGAACTACTTTCGGTCTTTGAATCGTATCCTTTTCTATTACAGGTGTAACATTTGCAATTGCACGTTTCATACTTTCAATATGTTCTGGAGTCGTGCCACAACAACCCCCTAATAACCGAATACCTTGCTCAATAAATTTCGGTGTCATCGCTTCGAAATAAGCCGGACTTCCCTCATATACGTAGCGTCCCTCCACATAATTCGGGAGACCTGCATTTGGATATGCTGACAAGTAGCCAGTTTGAGGAATCGATATCATTTTAAAAGCTTCCGTCATGTGAAGTGGTCCTAGTTGGCAGTTCAATCCAACGACATTTGCACCGTAATCTAAAAGCTGTTTTAATATTTCATTTACATCATTTCCATTTTGAGTTGTACCTGCCTCATGCAATGCTAATTGAGCTACAATTGGAATATTCGTTTGTTTTCGTAACACCTGAACAGCATGAAGTAATTCAAACTCATCATAGAAAGTCTCTAATAGCAGTCCATCAACCTGTTCTTCTAGTAATGCACTTGCCTGCTCAAGTAGCATAAATTCTCGCTCCATATCAGTTGTTGTAACAGCTCCGATATGTTTCATGCCACCAATTGTTCCTAAAATTGCATTTCTCTCTGTCACAGATGCTTTCGCCAATTTTACTGCGGCTCTATTAATTTCAGTAACTTGATTTTCTAAACCATACATACGTAATTTCGCTTCATTTGCTCCGTACGTATTTGTTTGAATTACATCAGCCCCAGCAGCTACATATTGCTTATGAATCGATATAATTAAATCCGGATCAGATATATTTAATTCTTCAAAACTACTTTGCAATCCATGTGAATGTAATAACGTTCCAACCGCGCCATCACCTATTACAATTCCTTTTGATAATAAATCTAGTAATTTCACAAATCTCCCTCATTTCTATCAATATAAAAACCCCCTCTTCACTTTGAAGAGGGGGACATAATCAATCCTCCTCTTATCATGCAAAACATTCGTTTTGCAGGTATTAGCACCGTTTCAAACATTTTGTTTGAAGGTTGCCGGGTTTCATAGGGCCTTTCCCTCCACCGCTCTCAATAAGAGTTTGTCTTTATTATTTTATTTATGTAGCTAAAAGGAAATACGTTCCCCTTTTAACAATGTTTGTTAATTTTTTTAATAAATTTAGCATGCACAAATGCAAAAGTCAATGACACTTGCGGAAAAATAAAAATTATTTAAAATAAAGTTGCAATTCAATTATCTTTTGTTGTAAAGTTAAAAACATAATAAAATTTCATACGAACATTCTTATCTAGAGAGGTAGAGGGACTGGCCCTTTGACGCCTCAGCAACCATTAACATTTGTTAATAAGGTGCTAATTCCAGCAAATTGTGACAGATTTGACAGATGAGAAGAAGACTCTATTCAAACCGAAAGCCTTCTTCTTTAGAAGGCTTTTTTTATTTTACATTCACTTAATTGTTAATTTAAAAAGGAGGAATTTTCACATGTCAACTATTGAAACAAAACTAGCACAAATCGGAAACCGGAGCGAAACTACAACAGGAACTGTTAACCCACCTGTTTATTTTTCAACTGCTTATCGTCACGAAGGAATTGGTAACTCTACTGGCTTTGACTATTCACGAACTGGCAATCCAACTCGCGGTCTTTTAGAGAAGGCAATCGCAGATTTAGAGTACGGTGAACAAGGTTATGCCTGTAGTTCAGGAATGGCAGCTGTTCTCCTCGTCCTTTCCCTATTCCGTTCCGGAGACGAACTTATTGTATCTGAAGATTTATACGGGGGCACTTATCGATTATTTTCTGAGCACGAAAAAAAGTGGAATGTTCGATGTAGATACGTAAATACACAATCTATTAAACAAATTGAGCAAGCTATCACAACTGAAACGAAAGCTATTTTCATAGAAACTCCAACTAATCCGTTAATGCAAGTTACTGATATTGCCGCTGTCGCAACTGTAGCGAAAAGACACGGACTACTTCTTATTGTAGACAACACATTCTATACGCCTTATATACAGCAGCCATTAACAGAAGGTGCCGACATTGTACTTCATAGCGCAACGAAATATTTAGGGGGACATAACGATGTCCTAAGCGGACTTGTCGTTGCAAAAGGAAAGGAACTTTGTGAGGAAATCGCTCATTATCATAATGCCTCTGGTGCGGTCTTAAGTCCATTTGACTCATGGCTATTAATTCGTGGTATGAAAACGTTAGCACTTCGCATGAGACAACATGAAGAAAATGCAAAAGCAGTTGTTGCTTATTTAAATGATGAAGACGGGGTGACAGATGTATTTTATCCTGGAAGAGGCGGCATGATCTCATTTCGTCTGAAAGATGAAACATGGATTAATCCATTCTTACAATCTTTATCCTTAATTACATTTGCTGAAAGTCTTGGTGGTGTTGAAAGTTTAATGACGTATCCAGCAACGCAAACACACGCTGATATTCCTGAAGAAATCAGAACAGCAAACGGTGTATGTAATCGTCTTCTGCGATTTTCCGTTGGCATTGAAAATAGTAACGATTTAATCCAAGACTTAAAGCAAGCCATTAAACTTGTAAAAGAAGGTGTAAGAATATGAGTTATTCTATAGATACACTCTTACTGCACAACCAATATAAACATGACTCGCAAACAGGAGCTGTTAACGTTCCCATCTATAATACATCAACATTCCACCAGTTTGATGTAGATACGTTCGGAAAATATGACTATAGTCGCTCTGGTAATCCAACTCGTGAAGCTCTTGAAGATATCATTGCTTTATTAGAAGGAGGAACAAAGGGATTTGCCTTCGCATCAGGAATTGCAGCGATTTCTACTGCATTCCTCCTTCTTTCACAAGGCGATCACGTACTCATTTCAGAAGACGTATACGGAGGAACTTACCGAATTATAACTGAAGTGCTCTCCCGTTACGGTGTGTCACATACATTTGTTGATATGACAAATGTAGAAGAAATAAAGCAAAACATTAAGCCAAACACAAAACTCTTTTATGTGGAAACACCCTCTAATCCACTTTTAAAAGTGACAGATATTCGTGCTGTTTCTAAACTTGCAAAATCTATTGACGCCCTTACTTTTGTTGATAATACATTTTTGACACCACTATTCCAGAAACCACTTGATCTTGGCGCCGATGTCGTTCTTCATAGTGCCACAAAATTCATTGCCGGTCATAGTGATGTTACTGCCGGATTAGCGGTTGTAAAAGATGCCGAACTCGCTCAAAAACTTGGATTTTTACAAAATGCATTCGGCGCTATTTTAGGTCCTCAAGATTGTTCTCTCGTACTTCGCGGTCTAAAAACATTGCATGTACGTCTTGAGCATTCAGCTGCAAACGCCAATAAAATTGCACATTATTTACAAGAGCACGCTAAAGTTAAAAATGTCTATTATCCTGGCTTACAAACACATCTTGGATTTGATATTCAACAATCTCAAGCTACATCAGCCGGAGCTGTCCTATCTTTCACTTTACAATCAGAAGACGCACTCCGCCAATTTTTATCAAAAGTAAAATTACCTGTCTTTGCAGTTAGTTTAGGAGCTGTCGAATCGATTCTTTCCTACCCAGCTAAAATGTCACATGCAGCACTGTCGCAAGAAGCTCGTGATGAAAGAGGGATTTCTAATTCATTACTTCGGTTATCTGTCGGCCTTGAAAATGTTGACGATTTAATATCCGATTTTGAAAATGCCCTTTCTTATGTAGAAGAACCTGTCAATGCATAGAACGAACAGAAGATATGAAATTAATTTTTCATATCTTCTGTTTTATGCCATTAAGTATATTTTTTACTTTTCGTATAGTTCATAAAAAAACGAAAGAGCACCATCTATTTCTAAATAATGAATTAATTGATATATTAAGAAGTAAAAAAGGGGCAAAAATAATGGATACTTGTGCAGATGTTTTAATCGTTATCGATTTACAAAATGGAGTATGTTATAGCGAAGAGCATTTATTCGATTTACAAAATTTACTTACAAAAGTAAATAAAAGAATTTCTTCATACAGAAAATCAAATAAACCAATCATTTTTATTCAACATTGTGATGATGATTTAGTACCCGAAAAAGAACTTTGGGCTATTCATGCTGATCTAGATGTTCAGGAACAAGATTTTTTTGTAAGAAAAACACATGCCAATTCATTTTATAAAACAAACTTGAAAGAGATTTTAGAACAATTATCTGTACACCGTATTGAATTTTGTGGTGCCCAAACAGAGTACTGTATGGATGCTACGATTAAATTTTCCCATGGACTAGAATACGAAAACTTCATGGTACAGAAAGCAACCTCTACGTTAAATAATCCATTTATGTCCGCAAAAGAGACAATTGATTTTTATGAAAATATATGGAACCGCAGATTTTTAAAGCTGATAAAAGATGAAATCTAGAATATATAACTAATGTCTTGGTAATTCTAAAATTTATCAGCTATACTCAAATATTTTATTATCACCATAAAGAAGCTGACTACATTCAGCTTCTTTTCTTTTAACCTGTTTTATATTCTATATATAACATTATAATTCCTTTTTCTTATTATTTTAAAAATTTTGTATATTCATTTGAAAGAATAAGAAAATCATGATAAAATTGTGTTACAAATATATCTATATCTTTCAATTTTTAAAACGCATCGAAATTTTCACCCAAAAATGTCATTTTACAAAACCATGCAAATTTATCTACTTTATTTACATCAGGGTCTCTTTTCTTACAATTTCTTTACTTTAGGACTTTTTTTCTGCAACAACTGTTTTCTTTTCTTTAATTTTTTGGTATGTATAGTATGGTATAACAGCTCACACGGAGGTGGAAAAGAACATGTTAGAAACCTTTCAAAAAGAAATAGAACTATATGAAAGCAATGCAGAATTATTGAAAGTACTTGCTCATCCTGTTCGCTTATGTATTGTAAAAGGATTAATTGAACGTGGTCCAAGCAACGTTTCTACAATGTACACTGGCTTAAATATGCCACAATCTACAATTTCACAGCATTTAGCAAAATTAAAAAGTGCTAAAATCGTTTCCAGTGAAAGAAAAGGATTAGAAATTTATTACAAAGTAGAAAACGAGACAATCATTCAACTCGTTCGCGTATTATTAGGTTAAGAGCTCATAAACAGAGAAAAAGGGCGTATTTTATATTTTTTATCTCATATCTTTAATATAAATATATATCATGAGAGAAAATATATGATGCTACATAATTAAAAAGTCGTATTAAAAAACAAGACACAGAAATATGCTGTGTCTTGTTTTTTTATATTTTCAAATACTGATCCAAGTGTAACTGTTGCATATGTTTCGTATGTATCACAACATCAAATGCGCTCCCTAATCCTCCGCTCAAAATCATAGAACGAACTGCACGATTTTGTTTTTGAGTTTCAGAAAAAGGATTTCGATCTTGGTGACCCGTAAGCTGATCTAATATTCCTGCTGCTAACAAAAACTCAGATTGCTTCTTATGCCATACTATATTCATGCCTTGCAGGCTAAACATCTCTTTCAGCTCGTCCCAATGAATATGAGTAGTAAGATCCATTTCACCTGGATGCGCTAAAGGATTACGGATTAACTTATGCTCGTAATATCCTCGTAAACTTCCTTCTTGATGTGCAGGATGCATCCATTCTTCTTTTGTGTATCCATAATCAACGGTAATACATACACCTCGTTGAAACCATTTCGCAATTTCTTCTATATATTCTTCCATCGCAAGTGGCACTTCAAAACGCTGACCTTCAGCAAGATGAATATTATATTTCAATAAGTATCGACCAATATTTTTCTGTAGTGGTCTACATACTTCTGCGAGTTTCCCTTCCTCTGTGTACGTAACACGTACTTCATACAATATTCCATTTCTCTTCTCAATTACTTCAACAGGAAATGCATCAAATAACTCATTCGAAAAAAGAATCCCTTCGAACGATTCTCCCATTTCACTATGCGATGTATAATACGACACATTAGAAAACGAACAAAGATTTTTCTGCTGTAAGTTTCTATGAAAAGGGCTCATTTCAATCATTGAATAGTTTAAATCAATAAAGGTTTCTGGAGATACTTGCTTCCACTCTTGTAAAACATCATAGGCAAACTTTCCTGTTCCCCCACCAATCTCACAAATATTCGGAGCAACTTCATCATTTTCAACAAGACGAATAAAAAATTTAGCAAATGTTTTTGCAAAAACAGAGGATACGTTGCTACTTGTAAAAAAATCCCCTTGTCTTCCAATTTTTTCACGTTCCTTCATATAATAGCCATGTCCCTCTGTGTACAATACGAGGTTCATATACGTACTATATGAAATTGAATAATCCTTCTCTTTCTCCATCCATTCTTTTAAAATGAGCTCCATCTCCATACTAGCTCCTTACTGTAAAAATGGATTATTTTCTTTTTCAAAACCAATGCTTGTTTCTGGACCATGTCCACATAGCACCGCTGTTTCATCTGGTAATTCAAATAATTTTTCTTCAATACTTCCAATCAATTCAGCAAAACTTCCACCGGTTAAATCTGTTCTTCCGATGCTCATTTGGAACAATACATCACCAGAAAATACAGCATTCGCCTCTTTACAATAATAAGAAATACTGCCTGGAGAATGTCCTGGCGTCTCAAAAATCTCAAAATTAAATGAACCAATTGCTAATGCACCTTCTGCATCAATAATATGATCTGCTGGTTTTGCTGTAATACTGCGATTCATCATAAAAATTTGAGAGCCATTTACAGTTGCATCGCCTAACCAATCTGCTTCTTCTTTATGTACGTACACAGGAATATGAAAAGCGTCTCTTACCGCGTCAACAGCACCAATATGATCAAAGTGAGCATGTGTTAATAAAACAGCAAGTGGCTTTAATTGTTCTTCTTGTAAATATGTAACGAGCTTCTCTCCTTCGTGACCAGGATCAAAGATAATACACTCATTTTGATCATTCGTTAAAATATAAGCATTCGTTTGTAATGGGCCTAACGGCATTTGTATCCATTTCATATGAAAATCTCCTCCAATTATTAAACTTACTTTCAATGATACAACATTTTTTTCTCTTAGGAAAAGAAAGGATGCTATCTCGACAATCATTTTTAAAACATGTACAATATAAAAGAGTTAATATTCTAAAAACTCATATTGAGGAATGGGTAGACAGAGGAGGATATTGTATGGGCCTTGTTATTATTTTTGCGCTAGTCACTCTGTTAGCTGTATTCGCTACGCTTAGAACTCTTCGCGAAAAAAACTTATTCGCGGGCGGCTTTGCAATTGCAACTGTACTCGTTTTCGGATGGTTTACGATCATGACTGTTCTATATAACGGGTACCCACCAGCAGCTTAATTCATTTACATGTTATTCTTCATCAAGATTTCACACAAAAAGAGGAAGGGTTTCCCCTTCCTCTTTTCATATTTCACAACTTATACCATCTTCGCTTCGTATTTGTGCTTTTTTACAAGCCAAGCTCCTCCGATAACACCTGCATCATTACCAAGTATTGCAATCGCTAACTTTGTGCTCTTTACAGCACGTGAGAAAGCATATTGCTCGAAATAACGTTGAATTGGCTCTAATAGTGCATCTCCAGCTTTAGACACGCCCCCGCCAATAACAATTTTCTCTGGGTTCAACGTACTAGCAAGGTTCGCTACAGCTAACCCTAAATAAGAAGCTACTTTTTCTACTACTTCGCCTGCTAGCTCGTCACCTTGTCCAAGTGCTTCAAACACATCTTTTGATGTAATACGCCCTTCTTCTGCTAACATAGAACGTAGAACACTCTCTTTATTAGTCTCTTGTATTTTTTGCATAGCAACACGCACAATACCCGTTGCAGATGCTACAGTTTCTAAGCAACCAGACTTCCCGCAATTACATGGGAAAGCATTCTCTGTAACTACTGTAATATGTCCAATCTCACCAGCAGCTCCGCTTACGCCGTGTACAATCTCACCATTGGCGATTACACCACCACCAACACCAGTGCCAAGTGTCATACAGATTAAATCTTTTGCTCCTTCACCAGCACCTTTCCACATTTCACCAAGTGCTGCTAAGTTTGCATCATTATCAATAACAACAGGTAATCCTGTTTCTACTTCTAATAAATCTTTTAATGGATAGTTTTTCCATCCTAAATTGACCGCTTCATAAATCATCCCAGACGCCACGTGTACAGGACCAGGAGCTCCCATACCAATACCGATTAACTTGCTTTTCAATTCACCTAACTCTTCTAACTTTTTATCAATAGCTTTCGCTACATCAAGCGTAATATGTTTTCCTTGCTCATTTGTATTCGTAGGAATTTCCCACTTATGTAAAATTTCACCGTACACATTAATAAATGCTAATTTAATTGTTGTACCACCAAGGTCAACCCCAACTAACCATTTCTCTTCCATGTTGCTTACCTACCTTTATCTAATTCTTATTTAGCTCTTTTTGAATTTCTTGCTTCAATAAAAATAAAGCTGTTTGATAGTCTAGTGGATCGATTAACTGTGATTGATTTAATTCACGCAATTCATCTTGCATTAATTGTAAATCTGCAATTCGATCACCCGTATAAATAATCGTACCAAATTTCTTTAGCAATTGCTGAATATCATAAATAGATACCATTTTATCACCCTCTATGCTCACTTACTATAAAAAATTATAATAAGAAAACGTTCACATATTTTATTATAATCAAGAAGAAAAAGTCTCGTCAATTTTTATTTGTCTATACAAGCCCATTTTTAACCACTGTTCCTTTTTCTGTAATAATTTTTTCTACGTTTTTATCAAACGGCTCTACTGGAATATGTTCTACTATTTGAAAACTATAAGCTAATGATAGCGTTTTCCCTTTATAATGCACGAGATAACGATCATAATACCCACCGCCATATCCAATCCGTTCTCCTCGCTCTGTATAAGCTACGCCTGGCACGATTTGAAGATCAATGTCATCTGCATTCACTTCTTCCGTACGCGCTGGAATTGGTTCACGTAAATTCATATACACCATTTCTAATTGATCAAAATTACTAATTTGCCGGAAAGACATTGTTCGTGTTCCTTTGTTACACTTTGGAACAACAACTTTCTTTCCTTCTTCCCAAGCTTTTTCGATAATAGCATATGTATTCACTTCATTTTCCATTGAGAGAGTGATTCCAATTGTTTTAGCTTCAGCCCACTCTTTTTGCGCATACAACGAAAATGCAATTTGCTCTGATAAAGTTGTATACCGTTCTTCTGATAAAGAATTCATGTGCTCTATTATTTGTTTACGTAAACGTACTTTCTCTTCTCTCACACACTTTCCCCCTCACAGTGATACTTTGCTCTACGATGATAGTGTATCACTTTTAACAGAGGAATCGAATAAAAAAAGAAACAGTAGGAAAATATTCCTACTGCTTACTTTGTTTCACGGTGTAACGTAGACTTCTTGTCACGCTTGCAATACTTTTTAAGCTCGATACGCTCAGCGTTGTTACGTTTGTTTTTCTTTGAGATATAGTTACGATCTCCGCATTCTGTACATGCTAGAGTAATATTCACACGCATTCTTATTCCCTCCAGTACTAATAACTTAAATCAGACTATACTATAATACCACTTTTAAAATAAAAATTCTACACCTTTTGATATTGTCTAATTTTTTCTATAAGATTTTTCATGTTTTCCCTTGCTATTACTGGGTTTCTGGCATGCGAATACACTAAAAATTTCGGTTGTTTTGTGTCAGAAACGATATAAGACCACTCTTTTTCGGTATATTTGAACTGTACTCCTTCAAATATACCTTCTTCCTTTCTTTCCATATCAGCCAATAATTTCCTCATTACTTTTCCTTTTTCATTCCATGAACATACAACTTCATCACAAAGTAGATAGAGCGGCGGTGATTGCTCTACTATGCTGAGAAATGTTTTCCCCTGCAATGCTATTAACTCGAATAATTTTCCAATTCGATATAAAATATCTCGCTTCCATCTCGCTTGAAACGACTTTTTTTCATCCTGCGTATAAAATAGAAGGTAACATTCTCCTAATTTCAAAGACATCGGGTAAATATTTCCTGCCGATTCAAGTAATAAATCTGGAATATCCACCTCTTCAAAATCTGTTCCTTGGTAAATATTACTATGATTATCATATAACTCGAAATAATTTCCTTGCTCTGAAAACATAAGTGCCATATTTGCTTTACTTGATTTCATCAAAGCTTTCACATGATCCTTTTGTTCGCCCGCATAAATCCATGTAACTGTGCATCCGAGCCTTTGTAAAAAGAGCATCAATAAATGTTGTAACATATCATTCCTCTTATTAATAAGAAGATGAAACTTTTGTTTTTGTATTTTCTCAATATCAACGCGCTCTAATACAGCCTCTATATAATCATGTAAAGAAACATGGACTAGCTTATTCCGTCCCATTTCTTTCTCACATACGTAATAAAACGACTCAGACATATATACTTGTTCTATCGCTTTTTGCTGCTTATACGTTAATTGTACCCCATCCTTACCATATAACTTTATAACAACCTCTTTTTCATTTTCTACTTGAATGAAAACCCCACCAGCACATTGTAAATCTTGAATGCTATACTGAAAAAGCGATTCGTTCATTTCTTTGCATTCCATCGTATGAACCCCGATACCATGAATCGCATGAAGAAAGAGATTTTTATAAGAAGTCGTTTCTATATGTTCTTGACTCCCAATTAATATACTTTCTCCTTTGGCAAAAAGAGATCCATACGCCATCGCAACCTTCACAATAAATTGAGGAGTGATTTCAACATTACCTCTTCCTACAATGCGGCTTTTTTGCAACCATCCTGCACTCTTTTCACTTTCTTGAACACCAGCCGATCCTACTACTGAATAGCTGTCAATTGCCTTATATGGCCATAGTTTTCCCTTTTGCTTAATTACCGTGCTTTTCCCTATATGACAATGATCCGCTACAATGCTTTTTTGAAACAGTGTAACGTCATCTTCCACCATTGTATGCTCTCCTATGGTCGTTTCTAATAGCTCGCAATACTGACCAATGTGCGCATTTGCAAAAACAATACTTTTTTGAAGATGAGAATAACTTGAAACAACACTATTTTTCCCGATAATAGAGTATGGCTCAATTACAGCTCCAACACCAATCTTTGCTCCTTCTCCAATAAAAGAAGGACCGTGAATTTTCGTTCCTTTTCCAATCGTCACACCTTCCCCCATCCATACCATCGGCAATACTTCCGTGTAAGGAATAGGTACTTGCAATTTTTTCGTTAACAAATCAAATTGTGCTTGTCGATATTGATCAAATGTACCGATATCTAACCAATAACCTTCTGACAAATATGCAAATAACGCGTTCTTATTTGCCAAGAGCGGAAACACATCTTGACTGAAATCAAAAAACTCTCGGGGCGGTATGTAAGAAAAAATTTCTGGCTCCATAATATATATACCTGTATTCACAATATTAGAGACTACTTCATTCCAGCTCGGTTTTTCTATATATCGTGTAACCTCTTGTTCTTTGTTCATTACAACTAAACCGAATGAGAGTGGGTTTTCTACTTCCTTTACAAACATAGTTACCATTCTTTTCTTTTGTTCATGAAACGTAATTCCTTCTGATAATTGAAAATCAGTTAACGCATCCCCGCTTATCACAACAAACGTTTCATCTAAAAATGTTTCCGCTTGTTTAATACTCCCTGCGGTTCCAAGCGGGGGAGAATCTTCAAAGTAGTACAAGTTAACTCCCCATTTGCTACCGTCTCCAAAATATTGCTTAATGGCCGTACTCATATACTGAACAGTAATTGCAATTTCACGAATCCCATGCTGACGTAATAATTCAATATTGTATTCCAAAACTGGCTTTTCTAATAACGGTAACATCGGCTTTGGAGTATTACATGTTAATGGTCTAAGGCGTCGTCCTTTTCCTCCAGCTAAAATAACCCCCTTCATATACTTCAGCCTCCACTTATATAATGATCAGTAACTTCATATACGATATGTATATTATCTCCCCCGCATTAACTAGCAGTATAAAATGAAACTTTAATTAGTAGGGATTTTGTGCATCTCCCACTGATTATTAGCCTTGACCACTCGACTCGGGCTTTTACAGGCAGTAAAACTCCCTATATACATGTACCTTTTCAACACCACAAAAAGAAAGCGCTTACCATTAACTTAGTAAAATATCCCTTAATAGGTGAACAACATATATGTCCTATTTTTTCCATTATATTATGATACATCTTATCATCATAAACTAAAGGAAACAACGAGCTTTTTTTGTCATGTTTTGACTAAAAAAAGCAGGTGATGTTTCACCTGCCTTTTTTCTTTATTCATTTAATAAGTAATGCTTTCCTTTTACTAAATAAAAAACATTTTCAGCAATATTTGTAATATGATCTGCTACACGCTCGATATATCTCGCCACAAAGGATAATTGTGTAATTTGTGTAATTGCTTCTGGTTGTTCTGGAACTGAAGATATAAATTCACGAATCGCTTTCCCATATATTTCATCAACTGAATCATCCATTTCGGCAATTTGTTTCGCAAAAGTTAAATTTTCTTGCTCATATGCTTCTAGCGCTAACTGTAGCATCTTATTTGCAATTGCAAACATTTCATCAAGATTGTGCAAACTAACAACCACCTCTTTTTCCCCAAGACGAATTGTTGATTTCGCAATATTAACAGCATGATCTGCAATACGCTCTAAATCTGTCGCTGTTTTAATTGAAATGAAAATCCTTCTTAAATCACTTGCTACAGGTTGCTGCTTCGTAATAAGCATAAGCGCAAGATCATTTATTTCCTCTTCTAAATTATCCATACGATAATCACCATCTATTACCTCTAACGCTTTCTCTACATCCCTTTTATGAAGACCTTCCATAGCAAGCAATAAAGCTTCCCTCGCTAGCTCTCCAAGCTCAATCACCTTTTGCTGTAACATTTTTAAATCACATTGAAACTGTTCTCTTACCATTGTTTCTTCCCCCTCAATATTATGTGCCATTATATATAGATCTCCTACCTAGCCTACTTGTAATAAGCCTTAAGATAGGAGAAGTATTACTTCTCTAATTAAATGAGGTAAAAATAAGAAATACCCTCTGTTAAGAGGGTATTTGCTCTTAGCCTTGCAACGATATCAACCGAATCGGCCTGTAATATAATCTTCTGTACGCTTATCTGAAGGTGTCGTAAATAATTTATTTGTATCTGTATACTCCACAACTTCTCCACTTAAGAAGAAAGCAGTTTTATCTGAAATACGTGCCGCTTGTTGCATGTTATGCGTTACGATCACAATACTAAAGTCTTTCTTTAACTCTTGAATTAATTCTTCTACTTTTAATGTTGAAATTGGATCTAGTGCCGATGTTGGCTCATCCATTAAAATAACGTCTGGTTCAATTGCTAAACAACGTGCGATACATAGACGCTGTTGCTGTCCACCAGATAAACCGTATGCATTATCATGCAAACGATCTTTTAACTCATCCCAAATCGCTGCTCCACGTAAACTTTTTTCAACAATTTCATCCAATGTTTTTTTATCACGAATACCATGAATTTTCGGGCCATATGCTACATTTTCATAAATAGATTTCGGAAATGGGTTTGGCTTTTGGAACACCATTCCCACATGAGTTCTTAATTCTTCAACTGGGTATGATTTTTCAAATATATTGCGCTCTCTATATTCAATTACACCTGTAGTTCGCACGATTGGTACTAACTCTACCATACGATTTAATGTTTTTAAGTACGTTGATTTACCACAACCACTTGGCCCGATAATTGCTGTAACTTCATTCTCATGAATGCTTAAGTTAATATCTTTTAAAGCATGGTCTTCTCCGTACCATAAATTTAAGTTTTTCGTATCAAATACTACTTTCTTTGGTGCAGTCTCGATTTTCTCCTCGTTTTTCACCTGTACATTTACTACTGTTGCTACCATTTGAATTCCCCTTTCATCCATTTCCAACTTATTTTCGATTTCGTAACCATAAGACAAATATATTGATAAAGAGTAATAAACCTAACAAAACAATCATCCCAGCAGCTGCTACATACTGAAATTCTTCTTGCGGTCTACTCATCCAATTAAAAATTTGAATTGGTAAAACTGTAAATCTATCAAACATACTAAATGGAACATAATTTGCAAATGCAAGTGCCCCGATAACTAATAGCGGTGCCGCTTCTCCAATCGCTCTTGATATCGCTAACGTACAACCCGTTATAATTCCTGGGAAAGCAGATGGCAATACAATTTGATACATCGTTTGCCACTTCGTAGCACCTAATCCGTAAGAGGCTTCTAATAATGAACTTGGTACAGATCGTATCGCTTCTTGACTCGCTACAACAACTGTCGGTAAAACGAGTAAACTCATCGTCAGTGCCGCCGCAATAATACTCTCTCCTAAATGAAGAGCATATACAAAAATAGTTAAGCCGAGTAATCCAAATACAACGGAAGGTACTCCTGCTAACGTTTGATTATTAATTTCTATTACCTTTTTAAATATAGATTCCTTCGCATATTGCTCCAAATAAAGAGCAGTTCCAACTCCAAATATAAAGGAGACTGGTATAACAATACTCATAAATAATATTGTTCCTGACAAAGCTGCGGCAATCCCAGCTTCTTTCGGATTACGCGAAGCGAAGTTTGTAAAGAAATCTAACGAAAGGTAACTTATACCTTTTTCAAAAATTTGAAAAAGCAAAATAAGCAGTATTACTATTGAAAACAAAATTGCTATATAAAATAACAACTTGTAAACTCGGTCTTTTAAAAAACGTGATGCCATATTTTCTTGTATTTTTTTATGATTCAACATTCGCATATTATGTCACCCTCCTAAAGCGGCGCATAATAGAGTGTGAAATGATGTTCATTATAAGAGTAAACAAGAATAACGTTGCGCCTACAGCATACATGCTGTAATACGTAATTGTTCCATGCGGAGCATCACCTAAGCTCACTTGCACAATATAGGCTGTTAGCGTTTGAATAGAGTGTGTCGGATCGAGCGATACATTCGGCGTGGATCCCGCTGCAATTACAACTATCATCGTTTCGCCAATTGCTCTGGAAGCAGCTAATAGGATTGCTGCCATAATCCCTGTAAAAGCCGAAGGAAACACGACTTGTTTTACCATCTCAAACCGAGTTGCTCCAAGTGCTAACGAAGCTTCTTTCGTTCCTTTCGCTACAGCTCTCATCGCGTCTTCAGATAGAGATGCAATTGTAGGTATCATCATAAAGCCAATAACAATACCTGGACTAATCGCATTAAAAAACTGTAAATCTGGTATAATCCGTTGTAAAAGTGGTGTGACAACTGTTAATGCAAAAAAACCATATACAATTGTCGGGATACCTGCTAATAGTTCTAACATCGGTTTTAATACTTTCCTTGCACTGCTTGAAGCATATTCGCTTAAAAATACGGCACACGCTAAACCGATAGGAATTGCTACGAACATGGCAATTGCTGTTACAAGGAACGTTCCACATATAAGTGGTAATATACCGAATTTAGGATTTTCAAAAAAAGGTAACCATTCTTTTCCCGTCAAAAAGGGGTGTAATGGTATTTTTTGAAAAAACATCATTGTTTCATTTGCCAATGTAAAAATAATTCCAAGTGTCGTTACAATAGACACGCTAGCAATTATTTTTAGTAATAACGGAACTATTCGATTGATTCGCTGCGTTTTTTTTCTTTGTTTTGTATTTCTTTCAATCAAATTTTGTACAGAAAATGTAATTTGACTTTTGTCATTATGAGCCAAAGATGAAAACCCCTTTCCACCCTGACATTACCTTTTTATTTCTGTTAACATCCGCAGCTGTTCATTATATTTTTCTTTTGGTAATTTTACATATCCAATCTCTTCAGCGAGATTACCAACATGCTGAATCATAAACTCAATATAATTTGCTACATTCATTTTATTTCGGATAGATGCATCATTCACATAAGCAAATAGTGGCCTAGATAATGGCTTATACTTACCTGATTGAATGGTATCTTTCGTCGGAAGTACACCATTCACTTTTATTGCTCTCACCTTATCTCGATTGGCCATATAATACGCATATCCTACAAAAGCAATGGCATTTTTATCATTCATTACCCCTTGCATAATAACTTGATCATCTTCAGACAAAGAGACTTTTTTTACAATGCGACTATTTTGTAAGATGACATTTTGAAAATAATCATACGTACCAGAGTCTACACCTGGCGCATAAAACTTCACCTGTTCACGTGGCCATGAAGAATGAATTTGTGACCATCGCTTTTCGTTTCCATCTTCACTCCATAATAGACGTAACTCGTCTACCTTCATATTGTTTACCCAAGTATTTTGGCGACTCACAACGATCGTAAGACCATCGTAAGCGACTTCAAACGGTGTAAACTGAATAGAGTTTTTCTTCATTTCATTTTCTTCCACTTGTTTCATTGCTCTCGAAGCATTATTTATATCTACTTCTCCTTTACTGAAACGATTAAATCCTCCTCCTGTTCCAGAAACACTGATAGAAATTTTCACGTTTGGATGCGCCTTTGTATATTCCTCCGCTACTGCTTCTATAATAGGGAAAACTGTTGAGGATCCATCAACTCTCACTTCTCCCATTTCATTCACAGCAAATACAGTAGACGTGCCAACATAAAGAAAACATGTCGACAGCATGAAAACTTTAATTGATGCACTTATCCATTTCACGTGTTCTTCCTCCTAGAAGTAACCGGAAATAACAGGATTACAGATATAAGAATACTGCTAAACTATTAATTCGGTTTTAATTGTTTGTAAAAGTTTTGTAAAGTTCCACAAGAATCAACATAAGGGGAAACTTGAATCCGTAGCCACCGTTCATCTTCACTGATGATTGGTCTATAAAACCGTTCTCCTTCAGAGGAGATACATACATATCATTTGTGAGATTCCTCAATTTTCCGATATGATATGCTTGTCCATTTTATTAAAACGTATGCATGAACCATAAAAAAAAGCACACTATCTTTTCAGATAGTGTGCTTTTTTTACAACTTTTTTATTCGTCATCTTGATCTTGATTTTTCTTTTTCTTATCTATTTCCTCTTTTGAAGCTTCGCCATTTTCTATTTTTTTCAAATCAAAGTACGCGTCCATAATATCACGACTAATATATCCGTTAATACCTGATTTATCATCCACCCAAGGTACAACAACAGAAAATGCTACTTCAGGGTCTTCAAGTGGCGCATAACCTACTAACGTTAAGTTATATGTTTCTTTACGCTCACCGTTTGCCTTTCTACCTATCTCTTTATCTCCGCCATACACAGTTTGAGCTGTACCTGTTTTACCAGCAGCTTTATATGGTGCACCTGTAAAGTATTTCGTAGCTGTACCACCAGAATCGTTAAATACTTGTCTAAATCCTTCTTGAACACGTTTAATTTGTGATTCAGGCATATCAATACGATTTAGTACTTTCGGTTCCATTGAATGAACCACTTTTCCAACTTCGTCTGGTTTCACTGCCGGTTGACGAATTTCTTTCACAACTTGCGGCTGCATACGGTAACCACCATTTGCAATTGTTGAAACATATTGCGCTAATTGAAGTGGTGTATACGTATCATACTGTCCAATTGATAAATCTAATAAGAAACCTGGCTGAATTCCTTTACCTGTTTGGCCCGCTGATTCATTCGGTAAATCAATACCTGTTTTCACACCAAGTCCAAACTGTCCGAAATAATAACGCATCGTATCAAATGCTTTTTGTGGTATATCTAACGTACCACCTCTCACATATTGAACACCTGCGAGATTCATCGCCGTTTTAAACATATAAACGTTAGAAGACATTTTTAATGCTGTCAAATCATTAATAGATCCCATCGTCTTCCAAGAAGATTTTTTCGGCGTTCCTTTCAATACGATTGGTTCATCAAGTTGGTAGGAACCTGGTTGAATGGCATTTGTTTGATATCCTGTAAGTACCGTCGCACCTTTTACAGTTGATCCCATCGGATAAGAGCTTGTCATCGTTCCTAATGCGAAATCTTGCACTTTCGTTTCGCCATTCTCTTCCACTAACTGTTTCCCTGCCATAGATAAAACTTCACCATTTTTCGGATTCATCATTACAACGAATGCACGATCTAAAAGAGGTTGTCCCCCTTTATATCTCAATAAATTTTTAGTGATAATTTCTTCTACACGCTTTTGTAATTCCATATCAATTGTTAAATTCAGATTGTTACCACTTTGCCCTTTTGATACATTAATCGTTTCTAAAATATTACCGTTTTTATCTGTAATATTTCTCACTTCCGCTTTATTACCATGCAAACTATCTTCATATTGCTGCTCAAGATAACTTTTCCCTACGCGGTCATTTCGATTATAATCACGAACAAGATAGTAATCTAGTCTTTCTCTCGGTAAACCTTCATCAGACGTTGACACCCCGCCAAGTACACTTCGGAATAAATCATCATAAATATACTTTCGATCCCAATCAACATTTGTATCTACACCCGGTAATGTTGCTAGATTTTCACTAATAATCGCGTATTCTTTTTCTGTAGCATCCTTTTTAATGACTTGTGGCGTCATCGCATATCCGCCGTCCATTTTGCTTTTAATCGCTAGCACTTCTAAATCTTTTGCGGATAATTGATTCACTTCTTCTTCTGTCACGCGATTTCGTTGACGCTCATCTACTTCTTTATCGTCAATTTTTTTATCTTTTAACTCTTGACGATCTTTATTCGTAATTTTTTCTTTAGCTTCCTCTTTGTGCGTAGCAAGCCAATAGTCTTTTTTATCGCGATCTGTTAATTTATCTGTCGGGACTTCAATCAAATCTGCTAACTTTTCCGCTGTTTCTAAGCGAGCCTCTGCAGTTGACCCTTTCATTTTTGTAAATGTAATCGTACGTACAGCTGCATTATCTACTACAGCTCGCCCATAACGGTCAAATATTTTCCCACGTGGTACAGGATTACTTATCGTCGAGTTCTCTTTCCTCTCCACTTCATTCTTATATTCCTCACCGCGAACAATTTGTACATATCCAAGCCTTACAATAACCGCGGAGAACATTAAAAACACGCAGAAAAACAGCACGTTTAACCGAAAAGGAACGTGAGTCTTTTTCTTTTGTTGTTTCTGCTTCTTGCTCATACAAACCCCCTCTACCAACAGCTATGTAATGTGAAAGGGACACCTTCATACAGGTGTCCTCACTGCTGTCTTACATCTTTTTCTATTCTAGCATAAAACAACCGAGAAGTTAACCTTCTGGTTCTGTTTGATTCTGCGCAGTCCCTTGCCTTACAACACTTGTTTTACTTGCATTTCCCTCATCATATTTGACATTTTTAACTGCAAAATAAATAAGGAAATGTCCTGCACCTAAAATACATAATAAATAAGGTAAACTTTTTTCAGGCGGAAAGAATAATACAGCACATAAAAAACTTAAAATCGAACAAATTCTTCCTGCATTTAACCATAATTCCCGGACAACTACATACTCTACACGCCACTCTCTCGCATTTTTCGCTCTGCCAATTACATCATATGTCATGGACCCGTACGGAACGAGCAAAATAGGGTATGCAACCGCAATACACGCTGCATAAATAAGTAATTTTGCGTATGTAACGTCGAATATAACTAAAAATACGACAGCATATAAAATAATGCCTCCAAGCAAAATTGCCTTTTTCCGCCACTCTTTCTTTAACATACGAGTGACTAAGTAGTAACATACAAATGATACAGCAGAATTTACTAAGCTATATTTTCCTAAGGCGAGTTCGCTATCCGTCGCTAAATACACGTACACGGAAATCACAAAAATAAACGTTCCCTCTCTCAACCCTTGGAAAAAATGAGCACGTGTAATTCTTCCCCAATTTTTATCAATCTGCCGCTCTTTCAATACTTGTACAATTTCATACCGTCCTTCACATTCTCTCTTAGATACAAAAAAGCTTAAAATAACAGCAATTGCAAATAACACTAACGAAAGAAAGAATATGACCGTATAGCCACTCCATTTTTCCATACGTGAAATTGTGTATCCAGCTGCTATCGGTCCAATCATGCCAGAGAAGGATGTAAGAAGTCCAAGAAACCCATTAAAGAAATCTCTTGTTTCTGGTTCTGTAATCTCAAATGTTAATAAGTTAAACGCGAGCCAGTAAAAACCATATCCGACTCCTAAAAGAGCCCCCATTAATAAAATATAGTGAGAAGCGCTTTTTCCCGCTACTAAAACAACGATAAAAAAAATAGCTAACGTGCCTACGCCTATTCGTAACAAGATTGAGCGATCAATACGCTTCGCTAATTTCCCACCTATAAGAAATGTGAGAGGCTGTAATACAACGCTGGCCAAATTATACAAGCCAAGATTCACATAATTTTGTGTTTGTTTCCATAAATAAATGTTAACAAACGTATTCGATAAAGAAATTGCGAGCGTGTATAAACCTCCAATAAGGAGCAACAACACTAAATCCCGATTCACTTCAACATCACCAATTATATGTTTCCACTTCATACACAACTCTCCTTTACTTCATGTTCTAGTCTTCCAAAGACAAGCCCAATTATGTAAAAGGAAAGCATAGAAAAAAGCTAGGAGCATTCTCCTAGCTTTTTCTATCGTTATTACAATTATTTTGCTTCTTGGTAACGTTTTTCAGCAGCGTTCCAATCTACAACGTTCCAGAATGCACCGATGTAGTCAGGACGACGGTTTTGGTAATTTAGGTAGTAAGCATGTTCCCAAACATCTAAACCTACAACTGGAGTTTTACCTTCAGTTAGAGGAGAATCTTGGTTTGGCGTGCTTGTTACTTCTAGCTCACCATTGTTTACTACTAACCAAGCCCAACCAGAACCGAAACGAGTTGCGCCAGCTTTTGCGAATTCTTCTTTGAATGCATCGAAGCTACCGAATTTCGCTTCAATTGCAGTTGCAAGTTCGCCTACTGGTTGGCCGCCGCCGTTTGGAGATAAGATTGTCCAGAAGAATGTATGGTTAGCATGTCCGCCACCATTGTTACGTACTGCTGTACGGATTGCTTCTGGTACTTCGTTTAAGTTTGCAACTAATTCTTCTACGCTTTTGTCAGCTAATTCTGCATGACCTTCTAAAGCAGCGTTTAAGTTTGTAATGTAAGTGTTATGATGTTTTGTATGATGGATGTTCATTGTTTCTTTGTCAAAGTGAGGCTCTAAAGCATCATACGCATAAGGTAAATTTGGTAATTCGTGTTTTGCCATTGTTATATTCCTCCCAGTTTATGTATTGCCACTTAAGTGACATACAACTTCATTCTACCCTAATTGCCATAGGGTGCAAACAAATAAATCACATTGTCTTGCTATCATTAACGTAGCAAAAATCCCACTTCTTTTCAATTAAAATGCTCATATATTCCGTAAAAAAAGCTCCCTTCTACAAGGAAGCTTCCCACTGACATAATAAACATGCGAAATGGATATGGACCCTGTAGGACTCGAACCTACGACCGGACGGTT
>NZ_WIPE01000074.1:549444-686777 GCF_009760835.1 Bacillus sp. EE-W1
GGGTCCACAATTATGTATGTAACAACATATCAAATAAAGGAATTCCTATCGGATATATCCTTTAAGAAATGTAAGATAAATTTACCATATGGCAAAGAAAAGTGTCAATTGTATTTTTCTCATATAAAAGAAGAAAATTAATAAAAAGAAATTTAGTTATCTCCACTATATGTAAATATAATATATCTTGAGATTCTCTAGATTCCTACGTTACAATGATTTTATACATACATAAAGGAAGTGAATCTATGTCCATATTTACCCAATTAGCAAAAAGCGTATATTCGCCTAAAGATATGGCGTTATTCCGTTTTCAAAAAATCGGAAAAACCATTTTGTATATTATGCTACTTTGTCTAATCACTACTATTCCAAGAACATTCTTTTACGGCAGCTTTATTCAAGATAGTGTTACCATGGTAAATCAAGCAATTGAAAAAGATTTACCTGATTTTAAAATCGAAAACGGTGAACTAAAAGCAGATATTGAACAACCTATTCTAAAGGAAGAAGGAGATGCTCTTTTCGTATTTGATCCCAATACAACAGATATAGAAACATATCAAAACAAAACTGGTTTATTTATTTTAAAAGATAAAGTAGTTTCTATAGGAAATGGTCAAACACAAACATACTCCTATAATGATTTATTAGGGACATCTCTTGAGAAGAAAGACTTGCAAGATTTCATTTCTGTATTCGATAGTATTTATCCAATTTTACTAGCTGTTATCGGCGTGTTAGTATATCTATTCCAATTGTTTATTACTTTCTTAGGAATTACTTTACTTGCGTTTATAGGTTCTGCTATGAGCGGTCAACGTAAATTATCTTATAAGCAAGTATGGACGTTAACTGCATACAGCTACACAATTCCAACAATCTTCTTTATGATTATGGATCTATTCAAAATTGTTGTACCTGGTTCAACATTCATTTATATCGCAGTTGTTTTAATTGTTCTTTACTTAACGATTAAAGAAGTTCCAAAACCGAAAGAAAAATAAAAACGAAAAAATGCCTAAATAGGCATTTTTTTTTTGGACAAGCATATATTCCTAGCAAAGGAGTGAAGAATATGAAAAGATTAGGTATATTCTTATTCGTGCTTGTTCTTGGTTATATATTTTATTACGATATAAAAATCGGCACTTTACCGATGTTAAGTTCATATAAAAAAACAACCGCTGCCCAAACGATAAAGCAAGAAAATACAGATACAAAACAAAAGAAAGAGAACAAAGCAGAAAAAGAAACAGATGTAACTTATAAAACAATCGAAGTCAAAACAGGTGAGACAGTTCTTTCTATTACCGAACAAATCAATAAGAAAAAAATCCCTTCCATTGAAAAGGTAATTGATGACTTTAAACAACTAAACAAAAGTACATCTGCTACAAAAATACAAATTGGAAAGTCTTATAAATTCCCGTTATATCAATGAGCAATCACTTAATCCTTGTCAATTACATCAAGGCGCTGATACAATAGTAAAAGTGAAACCGAGCACTTCGGTTTCTATAGCCCTGTATCACGTATACTTTCATTGATATGAGGGACTAAATAAGAAACTTCTTTTATAAGGAGAGCGATCTATTCGTGAATGAAATGACTCATCGTACAAAAACACGTCCAGTTAAAGTCGGTAATTTAACAATTGGCGGTAATAATGAATTAATTATACAAAGTATGACAACAACAAAAACACATGATGTTGAAGCAACAGTTGCTGAAATTAAACGTTTAGAAGAAGCTGGCTGTCAAGTCGTCCGTGTTGCTGTTCCAGACGAACGCGCAGCAAATGCTATTGCTGATATTAAAAAACAAATCAACATTCCACTTGTTGCTGATATTCATTTTGATTATCGTCTTGCTTTAAAAGCAATTGAAGGTGGCATTGATAAAGTACGTATCAATCCAGGTAACATTGGTCGTCGCCATAAAGTAGAAGCTGTTGTAAATGCAGCAAAAGAACGCGGTATTCCAATCCGTATCGGTGTAAACGCAGGTTCATTAGAACGTCACATTTTAGAAAAGTACGGATACCCAACTGCAGATGGTATGGTCGAGAGCGCCCTACATCACATTAAAATTTTAGAGGATTTAGATTTCCACGATATTATCGTATCTATGAAAGCCTCTGATGTTAACTTAGCAATTGAAGCATATGAAAAAGCTGCTCGTGCTTTTGATTACCCATTACATTTAGGTATTACAGAATCCGGAACATTATTTGCCGGAACTGTAAAAAGTGCCGCTGGTCTTGGCGCAATCTTAAATAAAGGCATCGGAAATACACTACGTATTTCATTAAGTGCTGACCCAGTTGAAGAAGTAAAAGTTGCGCGTGAACTATTAAAGTCATTCGGTCTTGCATCTAATGCAGCAACACTTATTTCTTGTCCAACTTGTGGTCGTATTGAAATTGATTTAATTAGCATCGCTAACGAGGTGGAAGAATACATCTCTACACTAAAAGTACCAATTAAAGTTGCAGTACTTGGTTGCGCTGTAAACGGTCCTGGTGAAGCTCGTGAAGCTGATATCGGTATTGCCGGTGCACGTGGAGAAGGATTATTATTCCGTAAAGGGCAAGTTGTTCGTAAAGTACCAGAAGAAATAATGGTAGAAGAACTGAAAAAAGAAATTGATGTAATTGCTGCTGAAATGGCTGCTGAACGAGAAAAAGAAAAAGAAAAAGAAACACAAGAACAATAAAAAGAAGGTTGCCACAATATTTGTGGGCAACCTTCTTTTTTACGTAAAAAAGCTCGTCAGTTATGTAACCGACGAGTTCTTATTTTGCACATTTTGGACAACGGCCATATATTTCAAACTTATGACCGGTTACTTCATAACCGTTAAAATCTTTATTCATAAAATCCATCGGGCAGGAAGTAATCTCTTTCGTTCCCCCGCAATCTAAACAAATAAAATGATGATGATGTTCCATAATAGAACATGTAAAACGAAAATGTTTTTCACCATTTAATTCCGTTTGTTCTAAAACACCGATTTCAGCAAACACCGTTAAGTTACGATAAATCGTATCAAAGCTAAGACCTGGATAATCATCCTTCATATGCTCTAAAACGTCTTTCGCCGTTAAATAACGATTGTGAGCTGCAAATAACCTGAGCATTTCTTCCCTTTTCCCCGTATGTTTGTATCCTTTATCTTTCATTAGGCGTAAAGCTTCTGTTAGATTCATATCTATCCCTACTTTATGCAGTTTTTTTCTTTTTCCATAAAATTGCACCAATTAAAATAAGAACTGCTATCATAACAATTGTACCACCTGGTGCTAGATCAAGTTGATATGAAGCAAACATTCCACCAATTACTGCAATTTCACCAAATAAAATGGAAAAGAAAATTGTTTGTTTAAATCCATTCGCAATACGAATACTTGCTGCAACTGGTAACGTCATTAATGATGATACGAGAAGAACCCCTACTACACGCATTGATACTGCAATAACAAGAGCAACCAATATAATGAAAATAAAGTGAATCCACTTTGCACTCAAACCGGTTGATACAGCATATTCCTCATCAAACGATAGTAAAAATAACTCTTTGTATAATAAAGTGATCGTTACAATAACAACAATTGCTACAATGCCGATGATTACTAAATCCGTACTTGTTACAGCACTTACACTCCCAAATAAATAACTAAATAAATCAGTGTTAAATCCATTTGCAAGTGATATAAAAATAACCCCAATCCCCATTCCTGCTGAAAGAATAATCGGAATTGCTAATTCTTGATAATGTTTATATACAGTACGTAATTTTTCAATTAGTAACGCCCCACCAATAGAAAAAATCATTCCCATATATAACGGATTTAAAAATCCTCCTGTGAAAATTGTTTTTTCTAGTAGTAAACTTGCAGCAATACCCGATAATGTCACGTGACTTAAAGCATCCGCAATAAGCGACATTCGGCGAATGACAACAAATACACCGATAAGCGGCGCAACAAGTCCTATTAAAATCCCTGCATATAAAGAGTTCCGTAAAAAGTCATATTGTAAAAAATCTTGTATCATTATATCCTCCCGTGATGCTCATGCTCGTGTTCTAAACGATGAACATGATGTCCATATAAGACGGACATTTCTGCATCTTCTAACTCTCGGAACTTCTCTACATTTCCATGGAAATGTAGATGTTGGTTTAAGCATGCAACATGTGTTACCTTCTCTGTAACAGCTCCCATATCATGAGTAACGAGAATTAATGTGATTCCTAACCTTTTGTTTAAATCCTCTAATATCTCATAAAAACTTTCTACATTCTTCACATCGATTCCAACAGTGGGCTCGTCCAAAATAAGTAATTCAGGATCACTAACGAGCGCACGAGCAATAAATACACGCTGTTGTTGTCCACCAGAAAGTTCTCCGATATTGCGCCCTTGAAACGCACTCATCCCTACATCAGCAATCGCTTTTTCTACCTTTTCCTTATCGTTTTTCGTGAAAAAGCGAAACAGCCCTTTTTTCGAAACGAGTCCCATTGATACAACTTCAAAAACAGTGGCCGGAAAACCAGAATTAAAGCTATTTGCCTTTTGCGACACATAACCAACTTTGTTCCATTCTTTAAACTTCTTACTGTCAACACCAAACAAACGAATACTTCCCTGTTTTGGCTTTAAAACGCCTAATAAACATTTTAGCAAAGTAGATTTCCCAGAACCATTTGGCCCAACTAAACCTAAAAAAGCTCCCTTCGGAACTTGCAAATTAATATCTTCTAACACATTTCGATCTTCATATCGAAATGACAATCCTTCTATTTCTAATATATTATTCATAGCATCTCACCTATTTTAATTCAGAATGATTCCGATTTATATCTATTTGAATTATAGTACAGCTTATTATAGTTGTAAACCAATCTGCCTAAAATATATCAATTTTTTCAAGAAACCTTACTATTATAACAAAAAGCAGAGAAAAATTCTCTGCTTCCGAAAAATATTCCTATAAAATGAAACCTTAATCAGATGAGGCCATCCCCTAACGATTGGCGAGGGTTTTTACTGGATAAATTTTCTAGTGGATAGCCGATTTAAACTTACCACCATTTGTCTCTTGTGTATTCATAATCGTAACAAACGCATTCGCATCAATTTCATACACAATTGATTTTAACTTCGTCACTTCCAGACGCGTTACAACTGCATAAATAACTTCTTTTTCTTTATCCGTGTAACCGCCTTTCGCTACAAGCTTTGTAGTTCCACGACCAAGACGATGCAAAATCGCATTTGATACTTCCTCATATTGATCTGATACAATTAAAACTGCTTTCGTTTCATCTAAACCTTGAATGACTGTATCAATTGTTTTGAATGCGATATAGTACGTCATAACAGAATACATAGCTTGTTCAACACCAAATACAAATGCTGCCCATGCAAAAATGAATAAGTTCACAAACATTACAAATTCGCCAACAGAGAAAGGTAATTTCTTCGTTAATAAAATACCCATAATTTCTGTTCCGTCCATTGATCCACCATGGCGAATAACGAGCCCTACACCAATACCTAAAATAAGACCACCAAACACTGTTGCTAAAATCGGCTCTGTTGTAAATGGCGGAACAGCATGTAACGTTGATTCAATAAACGCTAAAGCTACAATACCGAACGCCGAAGATAACATGAACGTTTTCCCGATTTGCTTATAACCTGAATACATAAATGGGATATTGAGAATAACGACTAAAGTAGAGAAACTTAACCACCAAATATTAGGAGTAAGATAATCTAATATAAGAGAAATACCAATAATTCCACCATCAATAATTTTATTTGGCATTAAAAATAGTTCAATCGCTACCGCTGCGCATGCTGCCCCAAAAATAATCATAACTAAACGATAAATAAGATGGATAACACTTTCTTTTCGATGTTGCTTTTGTTCCATAGGTCCTCCTTATACTCTTTTTCTATAGTTTTGTCCTTATATTATAACATACGCTTCTTTTTCTCATGGAAAAAGAAACTCTATACGAATATGTACAAGCTACGTACTCATATATTTCGATAGAAGAACGTGTGAAGGAGGATAACTCGATGAACCTCATTAAACAACTTGTAAATAAAAAATTAAATCATATTTCTACAAAAGAGTTATTGAAATATAGTAAAGAATATGAAGTTTCTATTACGACTGCACAAGCGGATCAAATTGTTTTACTTATGAAAGGAAAGAATATTAACATTTACGATAATGACGAACGGCTAGAGCTCTTAAAACAAATAGCAAAAGTAACCTCCCCTGCTACTGCCCAACAAGTAAATACTTTATTTCAGCAACTACTAAAATAAGGAGGGGAAAATCCCCTCCTTATTGCTTATTGCGCTTTAATTTTCTCAAGAATTCCTTCATCAAAAGTACCATTTTTCAGCATTTCGATTTCTAATTTATATGGTGGCTTCTTATCTTTTTTATCTTCACCTACATATGGCGTTTCAAGAATTTTTGGTACGTGCATTAACTGCGGATGATGCACAATATGATGTAACGCTTTATAACCGATATGACCGAAGCCGATATTTTCATGACGGTCCTTTCCTGCGCCGCATACATTTTTACTATCATTAATATGAAGTACTTGCAAACGATCCATACCAACAATCTTATCAAATTTATTTAATACGCCGTCAAAATCATTTACAATATCATATCCTGCATCGTGCGTATGACACGTATCAAAGCATACTGATAATTTTTCATTATATTTTACACCATCAATAATCTTTGCAATTTCTTCAAAGCTACGACCGCATTCTGTTCCTTTTCCTGCCATCGTTTCTAACGCAATGTTAACCGTCTGCTCTGGCATTAATACTTCATTAAGCCCTTTAATAATTTGTTGAATACCAGCATCCGCTCCTGCACCAACGTGCGCACCTGGGTGAAGAACGATTTGTTTCGCTACACCTAATGCCGATGTTCTTTCAATTTCCATGCGAAGGAAGTCTACACCTAATTGGAATGTTTCTGGCTTCGTCGTATTCCCAAGATTAATAATATATGGCGCATGTACGATAATTTCCTCAATACCGTTTAGTTCCATATGTTTTCTTCCTGCTTCTATGTTCAATTCTTCAATTGGTTTTCTTCGTGTATTTTGCGGTGCACCTGTATAAATCATAAACGTCGTTGCACCGTATGAAACAGCCTCTTCACTTGCTGCTAATAACATTTTCTTACCACTCATAGAAACATGAGATCCAATCTTTAACATACAATCACCTCTTCAATATACAATAGATATAATGATAGCATAATTTGTAGAAATATGTAGCGAATTGTTTGTTCCTAAAACACTACGCAAATTGTAACTAGCTACACCGAAACTTTAATCAGTGTTTTTTCATTCCCCACCGATTATTATCCCGCAAATATCCGGATAAAAAAAGATAAGGGGGCTCCCCTTATCTTTTTTTATTGCTATATTTTTTCTTCACTTTATCACGTTCTGTTGCAAGTTTACGTTTATAGTTTGGTTTTACTTTTTTCGGCTTTTTAATAACTTTCGTTGCCATAACATCAAGTTCATCATTTGGTTTTTTACGGCTCTTACGACGACGACGTTCACCTAAATCCGCCCACTCATCTCCGCGTAACTCTACATGCTTGAACTCAATATGACGTTGTTTTTCTAAACTATCTAACGCTTCTTCGTTTGCTGGATCATAAATCGTCACTGCAATACCTGAATGCCCCGCACGTGCTGTTCTTCCAACGCGGTGAACGAAGAAATCTAAATCTGATGGAAGTTCGTAGTTAATAACATGACTAATTCCTTCAATATCAATACCACGTGCTGCTAAATCAGTTGCAACAATATATTGGAATTCAAGATCACGAATTTGTTTCATCATTTTTTTACGATCACGCGGTGATAAATCTCCGTGAATTCGTCCAACTTTTAAGCCACGTTCCATTAATCCGTCAGCAACCTGATCCGCCATCTTCTTCGTATTCGTGAAAACAACTGCTAAATACGGTTTAAATTGTAGCAACATTTTGTTCACTAAATCGATTTTGTTACGATGTTTAGAAGGTACTAAATAATGCTCAATATTCCCAGCCGCAACTTGTTTTGGATTGATATGAATATGCTCTGGATTCTCCATATATTTCTTCAGAAACGGTTTTAGTTTTTGAGGAATTGTTGCAGAGAAAACTAGCATTTGCAGGTTTCTAGGCATGCGTGATGCAATTTTGTCTACATCATGAATGAATCCCATATCAAGCATTAAGTCTGCTTCATCGACAATAATAGTATTTGCTTTATGAACAAATAATGCTTGTGCTTCCACTAAATCTTTAATACGTCCTGGTGTTCCAACTACAATATGAGGTTGTTTTTTCAACTTTTCAATTGATCGTTGTTTATCAGTTCCACCAATTAAACAACGTGCTGTAATCATTTGATCTTCCGCACAAAACTTTGTTAATTTCACGATTTCTTCGTAAATTTGTTGTGCTAACTCACGAGTAGGCGCTGTAATAACAAGTTGTACTTCTTCACGACTTGCATTAATTCTGTTCAATGTAGGAAGTAAGTATGCATGTGTTTTCCCAGAACCTGTTTGGGATTGTCCAATTACACTTACACCTTTTTTCACGACCGGGAAAATTTTCTTTTGAATTCCTGTCGGCTCTGTAAAGCGTAGTTCACGAACTGCATCTATTAAAAATGGTTTAAAATCATACTGTGTAAAAGTTTGTTGTGTCATAAGTTACACCTTCTTTCTAAATTTCTACTGCGCGCACAAATCAGCCAAGTCTACATTATATCGAAATCTACAAGTAAAATCCATCTTTAGTTTAGGTTTTTACTTCAAAAACTAACCTTCTTCCCTCTTATTGCATATTGTATGTGTATATACCTAACTGAAGAAAGGAGGATTTCTCACATGTTTCCAAAATCCCACACAAGGCAAATGTATCCGAATCAAGGACAGCAACCTTATACACCATATCCAATTCCACAACTACCACCGATGGCACAAAAAAAGAAAGGGTTCCTTGCTAAACTCTTTAAAAAACACGATCCAACCGAGCCTTTCATGCAAATGGTTCCACCTTATCGACAAATGGATGGACCGCCGCCAATGATGCACCAGCAACCGCCGCCAATGATGCACCAGCAACCGCCGCCCCAATACCAACAACAATACCAATACCAATACCAACAACAATACCCGCAGCAATACTCACAACAATATCAACCATACATGCAGCAACATCCAGAGCAAATGATTCCCCCTCAAATGTATGAATCAAATGAAACGCGCGGCGGTGCAGCAACTACAGCAGCATCAAGTAGCGGCATCGGCAGTTTTTTTGCAAATTTAATTTCGAATCCAACTAATATGATAAACAATATTGAAAAAGTATCCCAAGTCGTTCAATCTGTAAGCCCTGTCGTCGAACAGTACGGTCCTATTATGCGTAACCTACCAAGCATTGTTAAAATCCTCACCTCTGGAAAAAGTACGGAAGAAGATCCAACTAAAAATCCAACTGAAGACATAACAGAAAAGGTTGAGGTAGCAACTCCGCCTCCTCCACAAAAAAAAAGAAAAAGAAAAAAAATAGTGATTGAGCCTGTCATAGAAAAAGAATTACGAGAGGAGCCTGTTCAAAAAATAGCAACAAAACCAAAACTATATGTGTAACAATCCTTTGTTTTCTATCCATTCCTCCTTTATAATGTAAAAGACTATGCACAAAAGTATCCCTTGTTTAGAAGGAGAGGATTACTCATATGAAAATTGTTAAAATTTCCCCTCGTGGTTATTGCTACGGTGTTGTGGACGCGATGGTTATTGCACGTAACGCCGCATTAGATACATCATTACCAAGACCTATTTATATTTTAGGTATGATTGTTCACAACAAACATGTAACAGATGCATTCGAAGAAGATGGCATCATTACATTAGACGGTCCAAGTCGATTAGAAATTTTAGATAAAATCGATTCTGGTACTGTTATTTTCACTGCACACGGTGTTTCTCCAGAAGTTAAACAACGTGCAAAAGAAAAAGGTTTAACGACAATCGATGCCACTTGTCCAGATGTTACAAAAACACATGACCTTATTGAAGCAAAGAAAGCTGAAGGTTACCATGTCATTTATATCGGCAAAAAAAATCATCCAGAACCAGAAGGTGCAGTTGGTATTGCACCTGACATCGTTCACCTTATCGAAAGAGCTGATGATTTAAAAACATTAGAAATTCCAACAGATAAAATTTTAGTTACAAATCAAACAACGATGAGCCAATGGGATGTTCAACATTTAATGGAGGACATTCAGAAGAAATTCCCAACAGCAGAATTCCATAAGGAAATTTGTTTAGCAACTCAAGTTCGCCAAGAAGCTGTCGCTAAACAAGCTGATGTTGCAGACTTAACAATTGTTGTCGGTGATCCGAAAAGTAACAACTCAAACCGTTTAGCACAAGTATCACAAGAAATCGCTGGTACGAAAGCATACCGCGTTGCAGACGTAAGTGAGATTAAATTAGAGTGGCTACAAGGTGTAGAAAACGTAGCTGTTACAGCAGGTGCTTCTACTCCAACTCCAATTACAAAAGAAGTTATCGCTTTCTTAGATCAATATGATCCAATGAATCCCGCTACATGGGAGAGAGTTCGAAAAGTACCATTACAAAAAATATTGCCTCGTGTAAAAGTGAAAAAAGAACAATAATAAAAACCGTTGCCTATAAGCAACGGTTTTTATTTTTCTTATACAAATGTAAATGGATCTGTATGTAATTGCGAAGCATGAATGTGTACATTGAGTTTCTTGTCATCCAATTTTTCTTGTAATTGCTTTTGTACACCTTGCTTCATTACTTTTTCAACGTTATGTCCTGGGTCAACTATATTTAAACCGAGCATCATCGCATCATGAGCAACATGATAATACATGTCACCTGTTACATATACATCCGCTCCTTTAAATTTAGCTTGATTGATGTATTTGTTACCATCGCCACCAAGTACAGCTACTTTGCGCACTTTATCATTTAAATCCCCAACAACTCGTGCACCCTTTACATCTAATGATTTCTTTACATGTTCCGCAAACTGTCCAAGTGTCATTTCTTCTTGTAAATATCCTATTTTTCCAAGCCCTAATGTTTCACCTTTGTTATCAAGTGGATACACATCATATGCTACTTCTTCATATGGATGTGCCGTTACCATTGCTTTAATCACTTTTCGCTGTAGTGAAGCTGGAATTATCGTTTCGATTCGCACTTCTTCTACGCGTTCTAACTGCCCAGTTTCCCCGATATAAGGATTTGTTCCCTCTTGAGGTACAAACGTACCTGTACCCTCGCTATTAAACGTACAGTGGCTATAATTGCCGATATGACCAGCACCTGCGTCTCCTAATGCTTTTCGTACTTCTTCTGCATGAGTTACTGGCACAAACACAACAACTTTTTTCATTTCTTCTGCATATGTCGGTGCCAAAACTTCTGTATTTTGCAATCCTAACGCCTTCAGCAAGTAAATCATTTACCCCACCCTTAGCAACATCCACATTTGTATGTGCTGCATAAATGGCAATATCATTTTTAATACACGTTTCAATAATTCTTCCGTACGCTTTATCTGTATGAATCGCTTTTAACGGATTAAAAATTAAAGGGTGATGCGCAATAATGACATTCGCCCCTAATTGAATTGCTTCATCCACAACTTCCTCCGTTACATCTAACGCAATCAATACGTGTTGTACGGGTTTATTAAGCGCTCCAATTTGCAGGCCAATCTTATCTCCTTCCATCGCCAAATGCTTCGGATACATACTTTCAAATAAAGAAATAATTTCATGGCCATTTGGAATTTTACTCATGATAAAACCTCCCGTATCATTTTCATTTTCGCTTCTACTTCCGCACGCTTCGCTTTTGTTTCTTCAGAATCAGCCGCACGTTCTAACTGCTTTAAAATATTTTGGAAGTTTTTCAATTCCCCTTCCCATTTTTCAACGAAAGCTTCACCTTTTTCTTTTATTAAAAATGGTCCCATAAATAATTCCGCTTGTTTATTTTCAGAATAAGGCACCGCAACGTCTCCTCGCTCGCCTACTAAAATCTCGTAAATTTTCCCATCTTCTTTTACGATTTTTTCATGGATAAGCTCCCATCCATTCTCAATAAACCATTCACGAATGTGATGCGCTGCAATATTCGGCTGTAAAATTAAACGAGTTACCCCTTCTAATTTTTCTTTACCACTTTCTAAAATGTCACGAATTAACGCTCCGCCCATTCCAGCAACCGTAATTACATCTACTTCTCCTGGCGCGATAACAGCTAATCCATTCCCTTTACGCACATCTACTTTATCTTGTAAGCCACTTTCAGCTACAGTTGCTTGTGCAGAGCGAAATGGTCCATCTACAACCTCTCCAGCAACTGCTTTTGTAGCAATATTATTTATAATTGTATAACACGGTAAATACGCATGATCCGATCCAATATCAGCTACTGTAGATCCTACCGGTATTTCACGCACTACTTCTTCTAATCGTTTTGAAAGCTTTACTTCATTCATGTATTTCCATTACTCCTTCTCTTGTCAGTCTGTCTCCATGATAATGAATTTATAGTCGTTGTTGCAAGCCTATAAAAACAATTCACTTCTCTATCACTCATCGTATTTTAGAAAATATAGAAAAACAAGCCCTTTGCATAAGCAAAAGGCTTGTCATACGGAACTTTATTTTTTCTTCGATAACCAATCAGCTACTTTAGCGGCTTGATCAGCTGGAACTATATTGGCAGGCATATTTCCTTTTCCTTTCGAAAGAATTTCTTTAATTTCATCTTTTGAAAGTTTTCCACCAATTTTTTGTAAATTAGGTCCTACTGCCCCTTGTAACTGATCACCGTGGCAGCTCGTACAGCTTTGCTTCACAATATCCTCTGGTTTTGATGCTGTTTGTGCTGGCTTCCCGCCATTTTTTGCATCAGCTAACTCTTTAGATTTATTTAGCCCCTGAAATGAAAATACAAACATAACGATAATACCTAATGCTGCAATAAGAGCGAACGGAATCAGCGGATTACGTTTCATATCTCTTCTCCCCCCTCTATACCCCTAAATAGTTAGATGATTCAGTCATTTCCATTGTACTTGAAAACGCTCTATCAGAAAAGAGTAAACTACTAATCGTTAAAAATATTCCATAAATTCAGTTTATTGTTTTTTATTGTTATATCGCTTATTATTTCGATAATTATTAACGTTTCTCATCATATTTTTCACTTTTCTACATATATTTTTGTATAGAATACACAAAATTAATCGAAAAATCGAAAAATGAGCATTTGCAAATCAAAAGACAATTCTGTAAAATAAATTACAAGAAATTGTAATCGTTGCTGATAGCTAAAGTTTAACAAAAGTTAACAAAATAAAAAAGTTTACTTCACAAAGGTGAAGTAAACTTAAAGGTAGCCTATTCTAAGAAATCCTTAAGACGCTTACTACGGCTTGGATGTCTTAATTTACGAAGTGCTTTTGCTTCAATTTGACGGATACGTTCTCTCGTTACGCCGAATACTTTCCCAACTTCTTCAAGCGTACGAGTTCGTCCATCATCTAAACCAAAACGAAGACGTAGAACATTTTCTTCACGATCTGTTAGTGTATCTAACACATCTTCTAATTGTTCTTTTAGCAATTCATACGCTGCATGGTCCGCAGGCGATGTTGCTTCTTGGTCTTCAATAAAATCACCTAAATGGGAGTCATCTTCTTCACCGATCGGTGTTTCAAGAGAAACTGGCTCCTGTGCAATTTTTAAGATTTCGCGTACTTTTTCTGGAGCAAGATCCATTTCTTCACCAATCTCTTCAGGAGATGGTTCGCGTCCTAAATCTTGTAGTAATTGACGTTGTACACGAATTAACTTATTAATCGTTTCAACCATATGAACTGGGATACGAATTGTTCGTGCTTGGTCTGCAATCGCACGTGTAATCGCTTGGCGAATCCACCAAGTTGCATACGTACTAAATTTGAAACCTTTACGATAATCGAACTTTTCAACCGCTTTAATTAGACCCATATTCCCTTCTTGGATTAAGTCTAAGAAAAGCATACCACGGCCCACGTAGCGCTTTGCAATACTTACTACAAGACGTAAGTTTGCTTCTGCAAGACGACGTTTCGCTTCTTCATCCCCTTCTTCAATACGCGTTGCAAGTCGAATTTCTTCTTCTGCAGATAGTAAATCTACACGACCAATTTCTTTTAAATACATACGAACGGGATCATTGATTTTAACCCCAGGTGGTACACTTAAATCATTAAGGTCAAATTCTTCTTCCGCTTTTGTAATTTGGCGATTATTAGGACCTTCGTCGTTATCATTGTCACCAACTAAGTCAATCCCTTGTTCACCTAAATATTCATAGTATTCATCCATTTGATCGGATTCAATTTCAAATCCATTCATGCGTTCTGCAATCTCTTCATATGTAAGAACGCCACGTTTTTTTCCGAGCTCAGTGAGTTGTTCTTTCACTTGCTCAAGGGTCATTTCAGTTTCAATTTGTTTAGAACGAGCTGGTTTGTCAGCCATCTGTTCCCCTCCTTACGCGAGATACAAACATTCATTATACTAAAAATTTATCAAAAAAGCTATTTTCTCGCTTTTTGATTTTGTAAATATGCTACATAATATTTAGCAGCCTCTACAGGATCTGTTTTTTCCATTTGTTTTACCTTAAAGATGATTTCCATCTTTTCAAGTTTTTCTTGATGACGGCTGAGCGTCTCCAAATGGCCTTGTAACACTTCTTCTGTGTATTCTGGATTAATAAATTCATCCGTCGAAATATCAGTGATAATATTTTTCAACTTCTCATCAGAGAGCCAACTTAAAAATGTTCCGACTGAAGGTTCATTTCCCTTTTCATAATATGCGTATAGTTCATATAAAATCCCTTTATGTTCTTCTGTATGAAAATCTTCTATGTGGGATTCCATACGAACAGCCACTTCTGGACTTTGCAACATATGATAAATAATTTCTCTTTCTGCCCTTTCAAAACCTGTTAACTTCGGTTTTGTTTGAACAATTTGAGACGGCTTAGAAACCTGCTTTACTTGTTTTTGCTGTACCTTTTGTTCTTTGCGATATTGGTGCAATTGATTCAAAAGAGTTTCCATTGAATACGAAAATTCTTGCGATAATGACTTCAAATATGATTCTGCCTGCATCGCATCCTGTAGCAACGATAACTCTTTTAAAACACTTTTCACATATTCTTCTTTGCCAGACTCATCTTGCAAATTTTTCCCTAAACGCAAATAATTTATTTTAAAACCAACAAAACTTATACTTGATTTCACAAGATTTTCAAAAGCAGTTGTCCCATATTGTTGCACATATTCATCAGGATCAAGCTTATCTGGCAAGGATGTAACTTTCACTTGGCAACCAACTTTTAGCAATAATTGCCCTGCTTTCATCGTTGCTTCTCGCCCTGCTTTATCACCATCATAGCAAAGAACAACAGTTTCAACGTTACGTCGCAGAAGTTTTGCTTGTTCTTCAGTTAAAGCTGTTCCCATTGTCGCGACAGCTTCTTCCACACCACTTTTTACCGCAGCCATTACGTCGGCATACCCTTCAAAAAGGACCACTTGCCCACGCTTTCTAATAAACGGCCTCGCTTGGTGGAAGTTATACAACAATTTACTTTTATGAAAAATCGGTGTTTCAGGGCTATTTAAATATTTTGGAGTGTCATCTCCTAATGCCCTTCCACTAAACGCTATCACTTTACCTTGTAACGTATAGATTGGAAACATAACTCTTCCACGGAAGCGATCATAATGACTACCATCCTTCTCGCTTCTTATGAGAAGACCAGCTTGTTCCATACTAGACAGCGATAAACCTCTTTTTTGTAAAATTTTCGTTGCTGCATCCCAAGCAGGTGACGCATAACCAATTTCAAACTTCTCAATCATCTCTTTCGTAATACCACGTTTTAACAAATACGAAAGTGCTTCATTTCCTTCTTCTGTATTTACTAATAAATGATGATAGTACTTTTTCAAAAGTTCATGAGCCTGTTGCATGATGACAGTGTCATCAGATATGTCTTCTTGTTGTCCTTGCCCTGATGTATACTCTGCAACCGCCATTCCATTTCTTTCACCTAGCTTTTGAACAGCCTCGGTAAAAGCCAATCCTTCCATTTTCATTAGAAAGGAAAATACATTTCCACCTTCTCCACATCCGAAGCAATGAAAAATTTGCTTATCAGATGAAACAGAGAATGAAGGAGAATTCTCACCATGAAATGGACAAAGGCCAAAATAGTTACGCCCCTGTTTTCTAAGTTGAACGTATTCACCAATCACTTCTACAATATCCGATGACGTCCGAATCTGTTCAACAACTTCTTCGGGAATTCTGTTCCCCATAAATCCATCTCCGTGTCGTATTTTGTATTCGATAAAAATTAAAAAATTCCTTTATAATTCGACAATATTTTTTCTAAACTTATTAGAAAGTGTTGTCGATCACGTTATCAAACGATTTTGTAGGCCCTTTTCTGCGTAATTTCGCAGATACGTACCTACTATATAAAATTGTATCCATTTGCTCACCTGTTACAAATGTACCTCCTGGAGACAATACATATACACTTTTTACAAGAAGACTAGCAAGCACCATATCCTATGTGATCACGAGATCTGTTTTTTTTGCATGTTGATACATATAAAAAATCAACTGTAGCTTATTCAGTATCTACGTAGATCCAATTTCCCTTGCTACTTCCTTAAACGATGAGCATACGATGTGACAAACAAAATTTCGACATGAACTTTCGTTCCAACTTGCACAATTTTCAGCATTCACAGGCTATGCATCTGCATCAACTAATACGATATTGATGTTTTGCATATTTCTGTATTCTACATCCCTTCTGCGAATCCTTCCATAATGTGCGTTTTCTTGTATAGATTTTGTCGATTTAACGTAATTACATGTCTTTTCGTAAATCCTATCCCTAGTTTATTCTGAAAAATTAAAGTCTAAACGTAAAATATAGGTTTTTATCACAATTTTTTATTATAATATATTTTCTTCAACTACGCTACATATCCCTTTATTTTTTCATCTTCTATTTCAGGATAACGAAACCCTGCCTTTAGCATAATAAAAAGACAGAAGAATATAAGTATAACCACTCCGCTATAATCTATTACGAAATTAACAGGTATTGTGTTTCTCACGAGCGAAAAAAGCACATTCACCTTTGGTAAATGTGCTAAAACAATTTTTGGTTTTGCACTGCATTCACAATAATGTTGGCTGTTTCTTCAATCGCTTTATTCGATACATCAATTACTTGACAATTTATTTTACCAACTACATTCTCAAAGTGATCAATTTCTTCTTTAATACGATTAATATTGGCATATGTTGCACCATCACTTAGTCCAAGTGATTTCAATCGCTCTTTTCGAATATGATTCAACTTCTCTGGCGTAATTTTCAAACCGAAGCATTTTTCTTTAGCCACTTGATATAACTCTTCAGGCGGATCTACTTCTGGTACGAGCGGTACATTAGCAACTTTCAAACGTTTGTTATGAGCTAAATATTGAGAAAGTGGTGTTTTTGATGTGCGCGAAATCCCAATCAACACGATATCTGCTTTTAAAATACCACGCGCGTCTCTACCATCATCATACTTTACAGCAAACTCAATCGCTTCAATCTTTTTAAAGTATTCTTCATCTAATCTACGAACAACACCCGGCTCATATCTTGGTACTTGCCCTGTAATTTCTTCAATTTGATCGATAAGAGGCCCGATAATATCATATGCCTCTACGCCTTCTTTCGCAGCCTCTGTCACTAAATACTGACGCATGTCAGGCTTTACTAACGTAAAACAAATAAGCGCTTGATTGCTCTTAGCAATCGAAATCACTTCTTTTAATGTCCCTGTATCTTCTACATACGGTACACGTCTAATATCAGGAGCAAATGGGAATTGCCCCATCGCTGCTCGAACAACCAAATCAGCCGTTTCTCCAACAGAGTCAGATACGACATATACGATTTTATTATCCATTATATTACCTCACTTTAAACAAATTACACTTATTCGTTATTTACTAAGTTTACAAACGCACGTGTAATATTTGTTTTTGTAATTCGTCCAATCACTTCTAAACCTTGCTTCGTATCTTTCACAACCGGCATCGCATCAATCTGTCTTTCTATTAATTCCATCGCAATATCATACAAAGAATCCTCTCTACGACACATCGCAATGTTTGGCATCCTTGTCATGATAATATTAACCGGAAGAGAGGTTAAATCCTGCTTTCCAAGGCTAGCTCTTAATAAATCTTTACGAGACACAACACCAACTAATAGAATCGCCTGATCTACAACAAATAAGGTACCTACGTCCTCTAAAAACATTGTACAAATCGCATCGTATACTGATACATTTTTATCAATTACAGCTGGTCTAGATTGATAATCTTGTACTTTAATTTTCTTAACAGCCTCAGATAATAGCTGCCCCCCGGTTTTACCCGTATAAAAATAACCTACGCGTGGACGCGCTTCTAAATAACCAGCCATCGTTAAAATTGCTAAGTCTGGTCTTAGTGTTGCACGTGTTAATCCTAATTGCGCAGCAATTGACTCCCCTGTAATAGGACCGTGATCTTTTACAATCTGAATGATATGTTCTTGCCGTTTATTCAGCTCTATGATAATCACCACCTTTAATGCACAACGAAAAAAGTTATACTATCTCTTAAATATTATATACTAAATATGCTATTTGAAAAAGATAGGATGTAAAAAGGACCGTATACGGCCCCAAATTATATTTGAAACTTATCAAGTTGTTCTAAGAAACGTCTTGACTTCAAATAAATCCCGCAATATTCATCATAATATGTATTCAATACTAAACGCATTTGTTTTTTTGTGCTATCCTTCACCGATACATTACCAAGTCTATGTAAATCGAAGTGGTAGAAAAGACGTAATAATTTATGAACAGCTTCCCCCACTGGTATACGATACTGGTCTTGCTCAGCATGACGCGAGCACAGAAAACCGCCTTCCCGGACAGAGAAGGCGACAAAATCTGTTTCTTGATGACAAATCGCACATGTATCAAAGTACGGGCGCATCCCTAATACCGGAAGCATTTTCGTTTGATAAATTAATGATAATACTTCTGAATCAACACCCTCACACATATAATGCAACGTTTGATATAACATTTCAAATAAATATGGATTATGTTTTTTATCTTCTGTTGCTTTATCAGTTAACTCAACAATAAATGATGCATAAGCAGTTAAAAATATATCCTCGCGAATTTCTTTCATAGTTGAAATAATCTCGCCTTGTTGCAAAGTTCCAAGTCCAGATCCCATTTGAATAAGAAAATTACCATGGGTCATAAGTTGCGAAACAGATGCTAACCGGCTTTTCGGTTTTTTCGCTCCTCTTGCCATTGCACTTACCTTACCCAATTCTCTTGAGAATATTGTAACAATCTTGTTCGTTTCTCCGTAATCTGTCGTACGGATAACGATGCCCTCAACTTTTTGAAACATGTTCGTCACCATCCAAGGTTTGAACAAAACGGGTCAAGAAATTGGAGAGTCTAGATGCGCTAGCTCCTCTTCATGTTGATCCATCTCATCGTTTACGTCTTTTTCCATTTCTTTCAAAAGCAAGTACGTTTCAATGCTTCCTGTTTTGGAGAAAAACTTCCAGGTAAAATCTAGCATAAGAATCCACCTTTCTCAATAAGCGTAGCCTATAAACCAATTTCCTTTGTTGTTATTAAATTGACCCATTTTGTCCATTTTCATGTGAGAAAAATTTTTCCTAATTTATCAAAACTCATAAAAACCAATAATCAGCGGATGAACAAAACATCCGCTGATTACAGATTTACTCTATTTTAGTACTCGTCTTCGCGGAAACCAAGGTCACGAAGCTGAGACATTTTATTACGCCAATCTTTTTGCACTTTTACCCATACTTCTAAAAATACTTTAGAACCAAGTAATGCTTCAATGTCAAAACGAGCTCGCTTACCGACTTCTTTTAACATCTTTCCTTGCTTACCTATAATAATTCCTTTTTGTGATGCACGTTCAACAACAATCGTTGCGTTTATATAAACCGCTCCGCCCTCACGTTTTTGAATTGCATCAATAACAACCGCTACAGAGTGCGGCACTTCTTCACGTGTTAAATGTAATACTTTTTCACGAATAAGCTCTGAAATAATAAATCGCTCTGGATGATCCGTTACTTGATTATCTGGGTAGTATTGCGGTCCTTCTGGTAAATACTTTTTAATTGTTCCAATTAAAGCATCCACATTATTGCCGTCTAATGCAGAAATTGGTACAATCTCTGCAAACTCATATAGTTTACGGTATTGATCAATTAACTCTAATAATTGCTCTGGATGAAGTTGGTCAATTTTATTAATTACTAAAAATACTGGTTGTTTCGTTTCTTTTAATTTCTCAATAATGAATTCCTCACCGCGACCAAATCCTTCAACTGCATTGACCATAAACAGAACAATATCAACTTCTTTTAATGTCGTTTGAGCCATCTTCACCATGAAGTCGCCTAATTTATGTTTAGGTTTATGTATTCCTGGTGTATCAATAAAAATTACTTGTGAATCATTTTCTGTATATACGCCTTGAATTTTATTACGAGTTGTTTGTGGCTTATCACTCATAATGGCAATTTTCTGGCCGATAATACGATTTAAAAATGTAGATTTCCCAACATTCGGTCTGCCAATAATAGAGACAAAACCTGATTTATAACCTTTTCTATTCATGTAAATCCTCCGCTAAAAATGCTCCTGGTAACAATTCTCCGACTGTCGTCTCTTGAACGTCACCATGTAAATTTGATAGGTATACTTTCGTATCCTGTTTACATAATTCTACCATAACTTGTCGACATGCTCCACAAGGAGGTACTGGACGCTTTGTATCCGCCACAATCGCGATAGCTACAAACTCTTTATCTCCTTCAGAAACCGCCTTAAATAAAGCTGTTCTTTCTGCACAGTTACATAAGCCATATGATGCATTCTCAACATTACATCCACGATATACTTTTCCATCCTGTGTTAATAATGCTGCACCTACTTGAAATTTAGAATATGGTACGTACGCTTGTTTACGCGCTTCGATTGCTTCTTGAATTAATTGTTTACTATTCATATTCCCGCATCCTTCCTGTCCACAGCTGTGAATAGATACACTCTCTCATTAAAGGCCTTTACGGCACTTTCAAAGCTTCATAAAAGCTTTGGAATGCAACTATACCACATACGGCAAAAAGATAATAGCACCAATTATAACGGCTATTATCGCAAACAATAAAACCGATCCGGCTGCGACATCCTTTGCAATTTTCGCAAACGGATGTATATCGGTAGTCGCTAAATCTACTGTTTTTTCCACAGCCGTATTTACCATCTCTAAACTCATTACAATTCCTATTACAATAAGTAATACCATCCACTCTACTTTCGTAATATGGAAATAAAAGCCGCAGCATATAACAATAACTGCGGCTACATAATGAATTTTCATATTGCGTTCATGACGAAGACAAAAGAATATACCTGCTATAGCATATCCAAAACTATTTATAAGTTTTCCTTTTTTCATCGACCTAATCCAAATGCCTCTAAAATTTCTTTTTGTCTTCCAAACATTTCTTTTTCATCCTCTTCTGTCATGTGGTCATAACCAAGTAAATGTAAAAAGCCATGTAACGCTAAAAAGCCAAGTTCACGATCAAAAGAATGTCCATACTCTTCAGCTTGTTCTTTCGCTCTCGGAATAGAAATAATAAGGTCACCTAACATACGAGGCATCTCTGCACCTACAATTTCCATTTCTCCTTCTCCCATTTCTTCCATAGCAAAGGAAATGACATCAGTAGGCTGATCCTTATCTCGGTAATCACGATTAATCTCGCGAATGCGTTCGTTATCTACAAATGTCACTGATAACTCCGCACCATCCTCTATTTTTTCCATTTGAGCTGCTTTTTCTAATATCTCACGAATTAAATTCACATATTCTTCTTTCACTTCTTCTGTTTCATCAATGAAATCAATTAATAAACTCATTCTTTCTCCTTCTCTTCCGGTGGTTCCGGATATGTAATACGCGAATGGAAAATACCATTTAACGTTTCACATAACGTTTTTCCAACGATTTGTAGTTCCTTAAACGTCAAATCACATTCACTAAATTGCCCATCTTGCAGGCGATCTTTAATAATACTTTGTACTAAATTATTAATTTGATCTGGCGTTGGGTGATTCATAGAACGTACTGCCGCCTCAACACTATCAGCAATACCAACAATTGCCGACTCTTTAGAAGTTGCTTTTGATCCTGGATAGCGAAACATCTCTTCTGTATATTTTTCTTTATCTTCTTTAATCGCCTTATAATAAAAATATTTAAGTAATGTTGTACCATGGTGTTGTCCAGCAATATCGATAATTTCTTGCGGAATATGGTATTCTTCGAGCATTCTGACTCCATCTGTTACATGAGCAATGATAATATCTTTACTCGTCACAGGATCTAATTTATCATGTGGATTTTCAATTCCCATCTGGTTTTCAATAAAGAATTGCGGTTGTACTGTTTTTCCTACATCATGATAATACGCCCCTACACGTGCTAATACACCATTTGCTCCAACCGCTTCACACGCTGCCTCAGAAAGATTCGCTACCATTACACTGTGGTGATACGTTCCTGGCGCTTCTAACAAAATTCTACGTAAAAGCGGATGATTCGGACTTGATAGTTCCATAAGCTTCATGCTTGATACAATTCCAAGTCCACTCTCTAAATATGGTAATATCCCCATAGCCAAAACGGATGAGATAATTCCTGAAACGGAAGCCATCAATAATTGCGTTCCAATTTCAAGAGGTGAAAAATTCCCATTACGTAATAATAATAACGCCGCTAAGACGACCACATTTAAGATAGAAACGAGTATACCAGCTTGCAAAATCATCGTACGACGATTTTTTTCTCTTAAGAAAATGCTTACTGATAATGAACTTAACAACACATAAATACCTACACTATAATTCAGTGTACTTGTTACCCCTTCATTAAACATAATACTTCCGCACACAGAAAAAATCATACTTGTTAAAAATACAAATCGATCGCCAATCATTAGTTTTACAAGTATTGTTCCCATCGCAACCGGGACAACATACGCAATTCCTGCATATTCAAGCTTTTGAAACAAACTAATCGTTTTCATTAAAACAATCGTGATAGATAAAATTGTAATATACGCTAAAATATACGGTCTATCTTCTCTTTTACGCTGTAAAAATACTTCAAACTGCTTATGCATAAAGTACAGTAACACACCAATGAGCACTGCTAATCCAACATAAGGCTGAAAACTATTACCTTTCTCTAATAAACCGACTAATTTCAACTGATTATACATATCACTTGAAATTGTTTCACCTTCTCTAACAATAACTTGTCCTTGAAGAATATAAACAGGTGGAATTAAATCTTCTTCCGCTTTCTTCTTCTCTTTCGTTACAGCCGGATCATAAAAATAATTTGCTGTAATCGCATATGATCCTAGCGCGTTCACAGCTTCCTTCAATCCACTATTCACATTGAGGCTTTTCATTTCATTAACAAATCGCTCTTTTGCTGCTATTTCTTCGGACATTTTAATATTTCCACCCATAATAACACTAATAGACGTTAGAGCCGCGTTCTTTGCTAATTCTAATTGATCCGGTTCTGCATTAATAAAATATAATAAATTTTCATCAGATAATTCCTTTGTTAAATTAGATGGCAACTTCTTCTTCAATTTTTCTAATTTATTTGCATCGGTCATCTTTTTTTGCTCTTCAGGTCCAGCAGCTTTCATCTCTTGAATTGCTTCATTTACCTTAGCAAAAACATCATTTACAATATCTACTCTATTTTGTTTATATTCACTTCTATATGTATATTGATCTCCAACTTTTTGAGCGGCCTCTTGTTTTTTTCTGTCCGTTATAACCTTATCTTCAATTTTAATAGGAGAATGAATTGTTTTTTTTGCAATAGAATACATATCAACATCTAATTGCTCTGGTTTTACATTATTCATAAGTGCAAAAAACAGCACTGCTCCTAATAAAACGTAAGAAATCCAACTTAGTTTTTTCGAATGTTGTAAATTACGAAACCACTTAGAAATTTCTTCAGATCTTAACATGATTTCAATACCTTCTCCTCTCCAGAAATAAAGTGAAACTATTTATAGCTTTCATTTCTTCTAGCCAACAATACTTTTAAGTAACATTTTGATACACCAGCACCTATAGTTTATTTCTCTTATCTTTTATGATAGTAAAAAATATGCCGTTCGCCAACCTTAATACAAAAAGAAATGATCCTGACAAATAGGATCATTCCATTTTATCATATGCCTCAATAATACGTTGCACCAGCGGATGCCTCACAACGTCCGTTTGTTCTAATGTAATGAATGAAAGACCTGATACACCAGATAAAATGTTAGAAGCTAGCGAAAGCCCTGATTTTACCCCTTTTGGTAAGTCTACTTGTGAAGGGTCCCCCGTAATAACCATTTTAGAACTAAAACCTAATCTAGTTAAAAACATTTTTATTTGTGCACCCGTTGTATTTTGCGCTTCATCTAAAATAACAAATGAATCATCGAGCGTACGCCCTCTCATATAAGCAAGAGGTGCAATTTCAATTACCCCTCGCTCCATCATACGTTGCGTATATTCTTGTCCAAGAATATCGTGCAAAGCATCATACAATGGACGTAAATACGGATCTACCTTCTCTTTCAAATCTCCTGGTAAAAAACCTAAACTTTCTCCAGCTTCTACAGCCGGTCTCGTTAAAATAATTTTCTTTACATACCCTTGCTTTAAAGCTCTCACAGCCATTACTACAGCTAAGTATGTTTTCCCAGTCCCAGCAGGTCCCATTCCAAATACAATATCATTCTTCTTCATTGCATGAATATATCTTCTTTGCCCCATTGTTTTTACACGAATGGATTTACCTTTTGCCGTTTTAAAGATTTCTTCTTCATATAACTCTTCAAATTGAGCAATTTTCCCTTGTTGTGCGAGCTGAATTGCATACGCAACATCTCTTTCAGTAATTGATATACCTTTTCGAATAACAACAAGTAATTGCTGTAAGATTTTTTCTACGAGTGTCACAGTTTCAACTGCTCCAGATGCATGAACAGTTTCACCTCTAGTTACAATCGATACATTCAATTCCCGTTCAATTACTTTCAAATGAGCATCATTGACTCCAAAAAGAGCGATTGCTTCGTTAGCATTTTCCAATTGTTGGTTCATTTCTACTAATTGTTCTGCCATTACTCAGTCTCCTTGAATATCGGATTCGGATATTGGTTGTGGCTCTGCAATATTTTCGATCACAGTATAATGCAATGTGACTTTTAGTTGATCCGCCTCAACCTCTTTACTCAAAATCTTATCACTTACAATCATAGCATGTTCATCCAATTTTTTCTTTAGTTCTTTTTCAGCCATCTCTTTCGCTACTTTCATTGCCTGTTTTTCTGTATATTCCCGATTCGCTTCTTCCTCTTCTCGTACAATATCTTTTTCATACGCGATCGGCAGTGTAAAACCAAATAGTTTCACATCGTGTTTTACACTTTCAGTACGAGAGCGTTTATACTTATCATGTTGAAATCCCCATATTTTTATTTTCGCACTCCCAAATGTAAGGTAATGCTCATTATACGCATTGCCAGTATATACTTGAAATTGCGTCTTTAGTGGTACACTCACCTCAGATGTGTACCACGTTTCTCCATATACAATACCTTTCGCCGAAACAATCGTCGGACTCTCCTCATTACCGTATATCCCTGATACGAGAAGCTGTCCTTTTTCGACATGGTCATTTTTCAAGACAACTGGTTTTCCTACTTCAACAAATGTTTTTGTCACAATCGCTTCTTTTTTTGCAACTAAATTTTGCGGTCTTTGTTCCTTTTCTTTTTTCGGCTCGTTTTTTTCAACAATTTTAAAATGGTACGTCGTTCCTCTTATTTCTAATCCCGCCCAAGTAATCGCATTAATATTGTCTGTCAAATGACGTTGTACATCTTCTACATTAGGCATTTGGAATTGTAATTTTCCTTTTTTAATACCCATTTTGTCCAATTCTTTCATCAATATATATTCTGTTTCAGGTTTCGCTCCTGTAATTTCAATTTTCCAAACCATATTGGATAATGCAATCATGCCAAAAAAGAAAATTAAAAAACCAATTAAGAATCCACTATTTTTAATTAAACGCTTATTCAAAAAAGGAAAACCGTAACGCCCAATAAAATATAATTTACATTCATTTTTTCTATAAATTGGTTTTATTTTCTTCACATCTCGTAATAACATACAAAAAACTAACGTTTCATCAGCAATTTTCTTAACATCCCAAACTAATAATTTTCTACGTACACATTCGTTAACGAACCGTTCTGCACCTCTACCTTCAATTCGTACTTTTACATATCCAAGCCACTTTATAAACCATTTATTTTTCATCTACTATCTCCACTACCTTTCCAAAAGTATACACACTACTTTTTTCACTTTAATTAGCAAAATAGCTCGTACGAAAATGAAATAAAGAGTTCTACCACCCATAAATAGCGAGATAAACTGAATAGTAAGGTCGAATCACGAAAATAACGAAGAAAAACTTCACATATGGAAGTTTCCCTCACTCCTCTTTTTTTTCGTTTTCTAAAAATGTCACTTGCTCAATTATTCCTTCAAGCAAAAGTTCTTCTGGAAGGATTGTTTTAATAATAAAGGATTGCCCTTTAATTAATAATTGACCGTGCTTTAATAACAATCTTACTTCTTTATCTGAAAACACTAATAAACCCCGATGATTTTCTATATAGATATGCACTTGCCCAACAAGCGTGATCCGAGGTAGATCCATTAGCACATCCACTGGCAGGTCTATTTGCTTTGTTAACCAATTCTTCATTTGTTCTAATTTTTTCATCTCAAAAGACCCCCTCTCATCCCATATGTATGAAAAAAGAGCTTGTAATATCACGTCCAAACTGAAAAAAAGCATAAAAAAACGTCTCATACGAAATGAGACGTTTTTTTATGCTAATAGCTGGATAACCAACTTATTCACAAGTGATCCGTCTGTTTTACCTTTTACTTTCGGCATAACAGCAGTCATCACCTTACCCATATCTGCTTTAGAAGTTGCACCAACTTCAGAAATAACTTGCTTAATTACATTCGCTAGTTCTTCTTCTGTTAATTGCTCCGGCAAATATGCGCTTAAAATCTGAATTTCACTTTGCAGTTTATTAACAAGGTCTTCACGACCAGCTTTTTTAAATTCAAGGAGGGAGTCCTTATACTGTTTTACTTCACGAGCTAAAACTGTTAATTCCTCTTCTTCAGTAAGAGTATGTTGCAGTTTAATACCTTCATTTTGTAAAGCAGCCTTAACCATACGAATAACGGTTAATTTTTCTTTTTGTTTATTCTTCATCGCTTGTTTCATATCATCGTTTAAACGACCGAGAAGACTCATCACTTACACCCTCTCTTAGAATTTACGCTTTCTTGCCGCTTCAGATTTCTTCTTACGTTTTACACTTGGTTTTTCATAAAACTCGCGCTTTCTTGCTTCAGCAAGTGTACCAGTTTTAGAAACCGATCTTTTAAAACGGCGAAGTGCATCCTCCAAAGACTCGTTTTTACGAACGACTGTTTTTGACATTCTCTTTCCCTCCCTCCGAAACATCACACTTACATACTAATTTCAGCATGCAAAAAGAAACCCTTCTTCAGCATGTCTTTTACGATTATAATACATTTTATCACTTCAGGTCAACTATTTGGCAGAATAAAAGAAGAATAGATGCCCTTTCCTGTTCAAAAGCTACGTAGATAGCTATTATCCATTTCCCCTGAAGACAACTATATTTTTATCATTACATCTTTTTTAATGCAGGAATGTACGAAACAACTACTCATTCGACGTACCTGCCTTTTTCAGTACTTAACTTCTCCACGAAAAAAAGAAAGCATGCAAATCGTTTCCGTTTGCATGCTTTTTTTATTCCGCTATTTGCCGGGCAGTAAGCCCCCCCACCTCAAAATTCAGCACAAGCAAAGAACTTAGGTAGGAATCCGGCTGATAATTAGTGGGGAGGAACAAAAACCCCACTGATTAAAGTTTCATTTTATGCGCTTGCTGATTCTTTTTTTACATCATCTTCAAGAACACGTACAAATTGCGCTTCGTTATATGGATAACCAGCTTTCGTAATTTTCACTTTCACTAGCTTACCAATTAACTCTTCTGATCCTTCAAATACAATTTTTAAGTAGTTATCCGTATAGCCTACATATAACCCTTTACGGTCGCCCTCTTTAAATTGCTCTTCCGGAATGATCTCAAGCACTTCCCCTTCAAACTGTGACGCATACTCTTTCGCTAATTGGTTAGATAATTCAATTAAACGATGAACACGATCATTCTTCACATCTTCAGGAACTTGATCTTCCATACGCGCTGCAGGTGTTCCTGTACGCTTTGAGTAAGGGAATACGTGTAACTCAGAGAAGCGATTCTCTTTAATGAAATTGTATGTTTCCATGAATTCTTCTTCTGTTTCACCTGGGAAACCAACAATTACATCCGATGTAATCGCAAGGCCTGGTAACGCTTCTTTCAATCGATCTAAACGCTCTTGGAAAAATTCCATCGTATACTTACGACGCATACGCTTTAATACAGTATTAGATCCAGATTGCAATGGAATGTGCAAGTGGCGTACAACTACTTCAGACTTATCTAACACTTCAATTACTTCATCTGAAATCTGACTCGCTTCAATAGAAGAAATACGAAGACGTTTTAATCCGCCTACTTCCGCTTCCATATCACGAAGTAATCCAGCTAAGTTATAATCTTTAATATCTTCACCGTACCCACCTGTATGAATACCTGTTAATACGATTTCTTTATAACCTGCATCTACTAATTGCTGCGCTTGTTTAATAACTTCTTTTCCATCACGAGAACGCATTAAACCACGTGCCCAAGGAATAATACAGAATGTACAGAAATTATTACAACCTTCTTGTATTTTTAAAGATGCACGTGTACGATCCGTGAAATAAGGTACATCCAGTTCTTCGTATACACGTGTTTTCATAATGTTGCGGACCGCATTAATTGGTTGACGCTCTTTGCGGAATTCTTCAATGTATCCTAACATCTTTTCACGATCCTGTGTACCAACTACAATATCTACACCTGGAATCGCCATAATTTCCGCTGGAGATGTTTGTGCATAACATCCCGTTACACAAATAACCGCATCCGGATTTTGACGAACAGCACGTCTAATAACTTGACGGCTTTTCTTATCCCCCGTATTCGTTACTGTACACGTATTAATAACATATACATCAGCTTTCTTTTCATATTCAGTTCTTTCATATCCACCTTGTTTAAACAATTGCCAAATGGCCTCTGTTTCATAGTGGTTTACTTTACAACCTAACGTATGGAACGCAACAGTTGACATTGATCATCACCCCATCAATTCAAAATGATACGAAGCAGCACTTAACGCATATAACGGCGCCGTTTCTGTTCTTAAAATTCTTGGTCCTAAACTACATGGTACAAATTTATGTTCACGAAGCGTAGTAATCTCTTCCTCCGCTAAACCACCTTCTGGTCCAAATACAATCAATAGTTTTTGGCCTGGTTTCATCGTCGTTAAAGCTTTAGCAAAATTGGATTTCTCACCTTGTTTTGCTTCCTCTTCGTACGCAACAAGACATACATCATACTCATTGCTCATTGAAAGCAATTGCTTAAATGATGCCGGAGCATGCACTTCTGGAATTTCGCTTCTATGCGATTGTTCCGCAGCTTCTTTCACAATTTTTCTTAAACGCTCAACTTTTTTATCAGATTTTTTCGCATCCCATTTTACAATAGAGCGAGATGCTTGAAATGGTAAAAATGCGGCCGCCCCAAGCTCAGTTCCTTTTTGGAAAATTAACTCTAGCTTGTCTCCTTTTGGCAGTCCACTTGCAATCGTCACGAAAACAGGAAGTTCACTTGACGCCTCTACCCATTCTACAATAGCCGTATTAATAAATTCACTGGTAATTTCATCAATTGAACATACTGCTGTTTTTCCGTTTACACAGCAATAAATGTGATCACCAGCTGACATACGCATCACTCTTGCGATATGATGTACGTCATCACCTACAATGCGAATACTTGTCTCATTTACATATTTCTCTTCTACAAAATAACGTTGCATATAATCACCTTAGTAGAGTTTCGTTCCTTTCGTAAGTCAACACTTACGAAAAGAACGAAACGTTATCATTTTTTCATATAACAAACGGCAAGTCCCTCACCTTATAGTGAGAGACTCCCCTTTTCATTATAAACTAAAATCTATATTACGCATTTCGTGCAATAATTGCTACCCAATCTTCCATTCGTAATACTTCTTCAATTGTAAATCCAGCTTTTTCTAGCGCTTCAGAAATTATCTTTTCCTTCGCTGCAATAATGCCCGATGTAATAAATAATCCGCCCGACTTCACAACTCTTGCTGCATCCTCAGGGAATAAAAGAATAATTTCTGCTAATAAGTTAGCTACGATTAGATCAACAGGACCTTCAATACCTTCTAAAAGACTATTTTGCCCAACAGACACGATATCATCTGTTTTATTTAAACGTACATTCATTTCTGCACTTTCCACTGCAACCGGATCTAAATCATACGCTTGAACAGAAGACGCACCTAATTTTGCCGCTGCAATACTAAGTACACCAGAACCTGTTCCTACATCAATGACAGTATCACCTGGCTGAACTGTTTTTTCTAAAGCACGAATACACATCGTTGTTGTCGGATGAGTTCCTGTCCCAAACGCCATACCTGGATCTAATTCAATAATTTTTTCTTCCGGAGAAGCTGGTGTATATTCTTCCCACGTCGGCACAATTGTGAATGTATCAGAAATTTGTACTGGATGGTAATATTTTTTCCAAGCAGTAGCCCAATCTTCTTCATTGACTTCGTTAACGGTAATATTTCCAGTACCAATTTCGATGTCGTAAGATGGAAGCATATCAATAGATGATTTTACACCCGCAATCGTTTCCTGTAAAGAATCCGTTTGTGGGAAATATGCTTTTATTAATACACCTTCCGCCGGATATTCATCTGGGTTCAATGCATAAATTTCACCATATTGTTGCTCGCGCTCTTTCGTCAACTCCGCTGGATCCTCAATCGCAACTCCACTAGCACCAGCTTCATGTAAAATATGAGAGACAGCTTCTACTGCCTCTTCTGTTGTATGAATACTAACTTCTGACCATTTCACAATTTACCAACTCCATTTTTTATTTCCATTATTCCCCTTTGAAAGCACGTTTAAGCTTTCCAAATAAACTATCATCCTGCTCTTCTTGTCCCGCAAATTCACGTAATAACTCTTTTTGATGTGAAGTTAATTTCGTCGGTACAACAACACGAACGACTACATATTGATCTCCTTGACCGTATCCACGTACGTTCGGAGCACCTTTTCCTTTTAAGCGGAATTCTGTTCCGGTTTGTGTTCCTGCTGGAATTTTTAGCTTCACTTTCCCATGAACAGTAGGAACTTCCACTTCAGCACCAAGTGCCATTTGCGCAAATGTTAATGGCATTTCACAAATAATGTGATCTCCTTCACGCTCAAAGAATTCATGATTTCTCACCTGAACAACAACATATAAATCTCCTGCCGGTCCGCCATTTACGCCCGCTTCACCTTTTCCAGATACACGAATTTGTTGACCATTATCAATACCTGCTGGAATTTTAACATTGATTTTTTTACGTTTACGTACTTTACCAGAACCGTGACACGTCGTACATTTTTCTTTAATCATTTGACCAGTTCCTGAACAATGACCACAAGCTTGACGGTTTACGATACGACCAAATGGTGTATTTTGTTCTACACTTACTTGCCCTGATCCTGAACAATGTTTACATGTTTCTTTTGAAGTTCCTGGTTTCGCTCCGCTACCTTTACAAGTATCACATGGATCTTCTACTGGAATCTCAACATTTAATTCTTTACCAAAAATAGCTTCCTCAAACTCTAAAGTAACTTGATATTGTAAGTCAGCACCTTGACGCGGAGCATTTGGATCACGACGTCTACCGCCACCGCCGCCAAAGAACGAACTAAAGATATCTTCGAAACCGAAGCCACCGCCGAAGTCTCCTCCGCCGCCAAAGCCACCGAAACCTTGATTTGCACCAGCATGACCAAATTGATCATATTGCGCGCGCTTTTGATCGTCGCTTAATACTTCGTATGCTTCTTGTACTTCTTTAAACTTTTCAATTGCATTTTCTTCTTTACTTACGTCTGGATGGTATTTTTTAGCCAAACGACGATACGCTTTTTTTATTTCATCTTTTGAAGCACCCTGGCTAAGTCCAAGGACCTCATAATAGTCTCGTTTACTCATAAATTTACAACCCCCGAATCTTTCACATAAACGTAATTTTAACACCGAAAGAAAGTGCTTTGCAACAAAGTTTCCTCACTTACAGTATGCAAAGTAAAAAACTTAAGAACCTCACACTTTTCTTTTCATTCGTGAAAAAAGCCAAAGTCAAGGCACGCTTGACTTTGACTTTTTGTCATCTTACTTATTTATATTACTTATCTTCTTTTACTTCTTCGAACTCAGCGTCTACTACATTGTCTTTCTTCGCGCCAGCATCTTGTGCTCCTTGTGCACCTTCTGCTTGCCCTGCAGCTGCTTGAGCTTGCTCGTATAATTTAACAGTTAATTGTTGTACGATTTCTTGTAAAGCGTCTTTTTTCGCACGGATTTCCTCAAGCTCGTTCTTCTCGATCGCAGCTTGTAATGCTTCTTTCGCTTCTGTTGCTTTTGCAACTTCAGCCGCATCCACTTTACCTTCTAAATCTTTTACAACTTTATCCGTTTGGAATACAAGTTGGTCAGCTTCGTTACGAAGTTCAACTTCTTCCTTACGTTTTTGGTCAGCGTCAGCATTTGCTTCCGCTTCTTGTACCATACGATCTACTTCTTCATCAGAAAGACCTGAAGAAGATTGGATTGTAATAGTTTGCTCTTTGCTTGTTCCTAAGTCTTTTGCACGTACGTTAACGATACCGTTCGCATCAATATCGAATGTTACTTCGATTTGTGGAATACCACGTGGTGCTGGTGGAAGGTCTGTTAATTGGAAACGACCTAATGTTTTGTTGTCAGCTGACATTGGACGCTCACCTTGTAATACGTGAATGTCTACTGCTGGTTGGTTATCAGCAGCTGTTGAGAATACTTGTGACTTACTTGTTGGAATTGTAGTGTTACGCTCGATTAATTTCGTGAACACACCACCCATAGTTTCAATACCTAAAGAAAGTGGAGTTACGTCTAATAATAGTACGCCTTCTACATCACCAGTAAGTACGCCACCTTGAACTGCAGCACCTAATGCTACAACTTCATCAGGGTTTACACCTTTATATGGTTCTTTACCAGTTTCACGTTTAATAGCTTCTTGTACAGCTGGGATACGAGTAGATCCACCAACAAGGATAACTTTATCTAATTCGCTTGGAGCAAAACCAGCGTCTTTTAATGCACGACGAGTTGGCTCTAACGTTCTTTCAACAAGACCTGCTGAAATCTCTTCGAATTTCGCTCTTGTTAACGTTAATTCTAAGTGTAATGGACCAGCAGCTCCAGCACTAATGAATGGTAATGAAATTTGTGTTTGTGTTACGCCAGAAAGATCTTTTTTCGCTTTTTCAGCTGCATCTTTCAAACGTTGAAGTGCCATTTTATCTTGGCTTAAATCAATGTTATTTTCTTTTTTGAACTCAGCTACTAAGTGGTCAATAATAACTTGGTCAAAGTCATCTCCACCAAGACGGTTGTCACCAGCAGTTGAAATAACTTCGAATGTTCCATCTGCTAATTCAAGGATAGATACGTCAAATGTACCGCCACCTAAGTCATATACTAAGATTTTTTGCTCTTCATCTTGTTTTTCTAAACCGTAAGCAAGCGCTGCTGCTGTTGGTTCGTTAATGATACGCTCAACTTCTAAACCAGCGATACGACCAGCATCTTTTGTTGCTTGACGTTCTGCATCGTTGAAGTATGCAGGTACTGTAATAACAGCTTTCGTTACTGTTTCACCTAAGTAAGCTTCAGCAGAAGCTTTTAAGTTTTGTAAAATGATTGCAGAAATTTCTTGAGGTGTATAATCTTTACCTTCAACTTCTACTTTGTAGTCTGTACCCATATGACGTTTAACAGACATGATTGTATTTGGGTTTGTAATTGCTTGACGCTTTGCAACTTCCCCAACTTGACGCTCTTCATTTTTGAAAGCTACAACAGAAGGTGTTGTACGGTTTCCTTCTGGATTTGGGATAACCTTTGGTTCTCCACCTTCCATAACAGCTACACAAGAGTTTGTTGTACCTAAGTCAATACCGATAATTTTACTCATGGCGAATCCTCCTACTTTTATGTAAATTATTGATTTACTTTTACCATTGATGGGCGAATCACACGGTCTTTTAGTTTATAACCTTTTTGGAATTCTTCAACTACCGCGTTTGATTCAAATTCACTATCTTCCACTTGCATAATAGCTTGGTGTTCATTAGGATCAAACTGTTTACCAACAGCTTCAATCGCTTCAACGCCTTCTTTAGTCAACGCTTCTAGCAATTGACGATGCACCATTTCCATACCTTGTAACAAGGATTTCGTTTGCTCATCAGTTGCTTCCACTTGCATCGCTCTTTCAAAATTATCAAGAGCTGGCAAAATATCTGAAACTAGACTTTGTGCTCTATATTTTTCAGCAGCCTGTTTATCCATTTGGACACGACGCTTATAATTTTCAAAATCAGCTTGTAGACGTAATGTGCGACCTTCCGTTTCCGTTAGCTTCGCTTGTAACTCATCTACTTTTTCTTGTAAAAGAGCAGCCTCACTTTTTTCTTCTACAGTTTTTTCACTGTTTTCTGTCGTGACAGCTTCTTCAACTTGCGCTTCTTTTACTTCTTCTACCACTTGTTCGTTACGCTCTTCCACAATATTCACCTCCTTAAAAGGTATTAGGTATTATGCTGAACACAATTCCTTAAGCATTATATATTACACACAGCAATGAAAATTTCATTACTTGAGCGAATGTATTACTCTCATTTACTTTTTAAGTCCATCAGTAAATTGTCTCGTAAATAACTGTAACAAACTAATTACCCGAGAGTATTGCATTCTTGTCGGACCTAAAATAGCAATTGTTCCAAGCTGTTCTTCTCCAATCGAATATGTTGCAGAAATTAAACTGCAATCTTCCATGGCCGTCGCAGAGTTTTCCCTACCAATGTTCACTTGAATACCTACTTGTTTATGACGCAAAATGTCATAAAACTCGGCTTCATTATCAATCATCGTCAGCAAGGATCTTACTTTGTGAATGTCATGGAACTCTGGTTGCGAGAGCATATTTGCTTTGCCTCCAAAGTATATCTTTTCCGATAAAGGAACTTGAAATGTACCATCTAACATTTTTATTGCACTATCGTAATTATGAACATATCCACGTAAAACTGTAACAATCTCTTTAAAGATTTTGTTATGCAGTTCTGCCATTGGTACACCCGACAGCTTTTCATTTAAAATATTAACCATTTTTTCTAAATCTGATAAATCAACAGATTCCGGAACGGTAATCGTTTTGCTTTGTACATGCCCTGTATCAGTTACAATAATAGCGACTGCAGTTTGACGATCAAGCGGTACAATTTGTACGTTTTTAAGTTTATTTGTGCTTAACTTCGGTCCAAGAACAATGGCCGTATAATTCGTAAGCTCTGATAAAATTTGAGCAGATTGCTGTGCAATCTTTTCCGCTTCAAAAATTCTTTCAGCAAATAAATCTTTAATTTGTACAATTTCATCGTTCGGTAAGTTTTGCGGCGCTAAAAGATGGTCTACATAAAAACGATATCCTTTTTCAGAAGGAACACGTCCTGAAGAACTATGCGTTTTCTCAATAAATCCTAGTTCCTCTAAATCAGCCATTTCATTTCGAATAGTAGCTGAACTAAACGTAATTTCATCTTTCTTAGCCAACGTCCTCGACCCAACAGGTTGCGCTGATCCAATAAAGTCATCAATAATTGTTTGTAAAATTAAGAGCTGACGTTCCGTAAGCATCTCATCATCACCTCTGTTAGCACTCTTTGTCTTCGAGTGCTAAATCTATTAATAACTTACCAAAATTGACATTCAATTGTCAACGGAAACGTCACGAAATAATGAAACTTTTTCACGTTTATGGAACATTTAATTAGTCAATCAAAAATGATTGGAATACTTCATTCCCTAATAATTTTCCTTTTCGCGTTAAACGAACATATCCATCTTTCTCTTCAAGCAATCCTTGTTCTTGATTTTTTTGCAACTGCTTCGCGAAAACTTGATTCATCTCCATATTAAATTTCTTTTGAAACAATATTTTAGATACACCTTGTGTTTTTCGAAGTCCTAAGAACAACTCTTCTTCCATTCTTTCTTTCTCCGTCACCGCGTGAACATCTAAATACGGAAATCCAGTTTCATCGATTTTATTGAAATATTGCTTGAGCGGCCCTACATTTTGGATACGTTCTCCATTTACATAACTATGCGCTCCAGCTCCAAATCCATAATACTCCTCATTATTCCAGTATGTGAGATTGTGTCTACTTTCATTATCACCTTTTGAGAAATTGCTAATTTCATACTGGCTATAGCCGTGTTTCTCCATTTCATCCATTACCATTTCATACATTTTTGCTTCATGATCTTCACCTGGAAGTCTTAATTTCCCTTTATTCATTAAGTTATAAAACACAGTTTTCGGTTCCACAATTAATGAATATGCTGAGAAATGTTGTACACCAAGCGTAAAAGCAATGTCTAATGTTTCTTTTACATCTTCTATCGTCTGCCCTGGCAGAGCATAAATAATATCTACATTTATATTTTTAAAGCCCACTTCCTGCGCTTCTCTAATTGCTACAAATGCATCTTCCCTCGTATGCTTACGCCCAATTTTCTCAAGCAACTCATCCCGAAATGTTTGCACACCAAAACTAATTCGGTTCACTCCACCTTCTAGCAATACATTTAACTTCTCTTTTGGTAAATCACCTGGATTCGCTTCAAATGTTAATTCACAATTTGGAGCAAACGGACGTAAGCGACGGTTTATAATATCTAGTAACTTTTTTGTCTGTTCCATATTTAACGCTGTCGGAGTTCCTCCACCAACAAAAATCGTTTTCATACTATCAAACGGTACTTTTTGAACTGTATTTATTATTTCTTTCTCTAAATACTCTAAATATTGATCGACCGGTTGGCGTTCAATAAACACTTTATTAAAATCACAATAGTGACAAATATGCTGACAAAATGGAATATGAATATATGCAGCTTGAACCAAATATAACTCCTACCTTTCTAAAAAGAAAACCTCCGCACTCCGGAGGAATCTTCACTTCTCTAACGTATTACGAATTTGTTCCATTCGCATTTTTCCCCAATCATACATCATTTCAACGATCGGTAAAAGCGACATGCCTAATTCCGTCATATAATACTCTACTCGCGGAGGAATTTCTGGGTATACCGTTCGGTCAACAATCCCATCTTCCATTAACTCTTTTAATTGGTTCGACAAAACTTTATGAGAAATGCTTGGGAATAATCGTTGTAATTCACTAAAACGATGAGGCCCTTCCACACCAAGATGCCACAGTATCACAACTTTCCACTTCCCGCTAATAATAGAAAGCGTCAATTCCTTTTCACAATTAAAATTGCCATTTTGTATTTTTTCGTGAATATCTTTTCGAATATTTTCGGACATTAATAGTCTCCTAACTCTATATCAATCATTCATAAATATAGCCACCTCACTATTGTAAATGAGAGAAGCTACGTTGTCTAAAAAGTAATTATACATAAAAAAGAAGCCGTATAAACGACTTCTTTTTTTATCTCAATCCGCATGAAATAACAATCAATTATTAGTTGTCATCCATTTTCAGTACAGCCATGAATGCTTCTTGCGGTACTTCTACAGAACCAACAGACTTCATACGTTTTTTACCTTCTTTTTGCTTATCAAGAAGTTTACGCTTACGAGAAATGTCACCACCGTAACATTTCGCAAGTACGTTTTTACGCATCGCCTTAATTGTAGAACGTGCTACAACCTTGTTTCCGATAGTCGCCTGAATTGGTACTTCGAACTGTTGTCTTGGAATTAATTCTTTTAATTTCTCTACGATTACTTTACCACGATCATACGCTGAATCACGGTGTACGATAAATGATAGAGCATCGACTTGTTCGTTATTTAAAAGAATATCCATTTTCACAAGTTTCGATGGTTTGTAGCCAATTAACTCGTAGTCAAACGATGCATATCCTTTCGTATTTGATTTCAACTGATCGAAGAAGTCATATACGATTTCTGATAACGGGATTTCGTATGTTAGTGTAACACGTGTTTCATCTAAATATTGCATATCAATAAACGTTCCACGTTTACCTTGGCAAATTTCCATTACAGCTCCAACATAGTCATTCGGAACCATAATTGAAGCCTTCACAAACGGCTCTTCTACACGATCAATAGACTGTGGATCTGGCATATTAGATGGATTATCAACAATAACATCTTCACCGTTCGTTAAATAAACTTTATAAATAACGCTTGGTGCTGTTGTAATTAAATCGATTTTAAATTCACGTTCAATACGTTCTTGAATGATTTCCATGTGAAGAAGTCCTAAGAAACCACAACGGAAACCAAATCCTAGCGCTTGAGATGTTTCTGGTTCAAACTCAAGAGCAGAATCGTTTAACTCTAATTTTTCTAACGCATCACGTAAGTCGTTGTAACGTGCAGAATCGATTGGATATAAACCACAGAATACCATTGGGTTTAATTTACGATAACCTGCTAACGCCTCTGCAGCCGGACGTTTTGCATGTGTGATTGTATCACCTACGCGTGTATCACCTACGTTTTTAATAGATGCTGCTAAGAAACCTACATCACCTACTGTTAACTCGTCACGTTGCGTTGTTTTCGGTGTAAACACACCTACTTCTGTTACTTCAAATTCTTTTCCAGTTGCCATCATACGTACTTTATCGCCAACTTTTACCGTTCCATTTACAACACGGATATATGCAATTACACCGCGGTACGGGTCATATAAAGAATCGAAAATCATACATTGTAAAGGCTCTTCTGAATCCCCTGTTGGAGCTGGTACCTTTTCAACGATTTGTTCTAAAATATCTTCAATACCAATACCAGCTTTCGCTGAAGCAAGTACAGCTTCCGATGCATCTAAACCAATTACATCTTCTACCTCTTGACGTACACGTTCTGGGTCCGCACTTGGTAAGTCGATCTTATTAATAACTGGTAATATTTCTAAATTATTATCAAGCGCTAAATATACGTTCGCTAATGTTTGCGCCTCAATCCCTTGTGCTGCATCCACAACAAGAATCGCACCTTCACAAGCCGCTAAACTACGAGATACTTCGTACGTAAAGTCGACGTGTCCTGGAGTATCGATTAAGTGAAGAATATACTCTTCACCGTCTTTCGCTTTATACGTTAGTTGTACTGCATTTAATTTAATTGTAATACCGCGCTCACGCTCTAAATCCATAGAGTCAAGCAATTGAGCTTTCATTTCACGTTGTGTTAACGCGTTTGTTTTCTCTAAAATACGGTCTGCTAACGTTGATTTTCCGTGGTCAATATGAGCAATGATAGAGAAATTACGGATTTTGGACTGTCTTTTTGCTCTTTCTTCTTTGTTCATCTATGTTCTCAACTCCTAATAGTCTCGCCAATATACACTAGCACTGATTATATCAATAGAGCAGCAAAGATTCAATGAAAACTCGTGCTGCTTACAATACAAATCATTCTATCTATATCTTATGCGAACAAACCATAAGAGACAAACTTTTTTCAAATTTAAAAACGGCTGTCGTACAAAATGGTAAGACAACCGTTCTTCCTGCTACCCTTAACTAAAAATCTCTCTCACTTTCCCAACAACTATATCCGTTCCAAACTTTGTTACTTCATAAGTAGCACTTGCTATTGCCATACCAATTCCTTCTACAACATTAAAGCTTTTTAAGCTTTCTAATTGTTTTTGTTTTTCAGCAACGGAAAACGAACTTCCCAAAATTTCTGATTCAGCACCCGCACCCTCTGTTCCTGTCATATGAGCGATTTGTTCATACGACATTTGCTGATAACCTTTCATACTTTTCAAACCATGATTAGCAAGTGCCACCCCTGCTATTATCATAAGTAAACATAAGGCCGCACTACATATACATAAAAGCGAAAAACGGCTTAAACGATTATCGTGTCTTCCCATCAATGTGTATATGCTCCTGTATTATCTTGGTCAATTTGATGATGCAAGGCTGCATTTAAACCACTCGCTATTACATTCGCCATATCCTCTATGAAAGCATCCACTTCCTTCGGAGTCACCATTAAATTATGACCAAGAGGAGATAACACTTCATAAATTAATTTTCTCTTCTCTTCATCTTCCAGTGTACCTACAGCACCTAAAAACATATTCCGACTCTTTTCATCCGGCATATCTTCTTCTGTTAATTTTTTCTTTTCTCCAAATGTAAAACCGGCTGGCAACAAAGAACGGGAAGGTTTGTTTCCTTCTTTCATCTCCCGTCCAAAATGTTTCAAAATAAAATCAATTGTATCGCTTGTAATCGAAACTGCATCAACCACAGTCGGAACACCAATCGCGATAACAGGAATACCCAATGTTTCTTTACTAAGTTCCTTACGCTTATTCCCAACACCCGATCCAGGATGAATTCCCGTATCAGAAATTTGTATCGTACTATTTACTCGTTCAATAGAGCGGGCAGCTAATGCATCAATTGCAATGAGAAAGTCTGGCTTCGTCTTCTCAATGATTCCATAAATGACATCGCTCGTTTCGATTCCTGTAATTCCCATTACCCCCGGCCGAATTGCACTAACAGGCCTAAACCCTTCTTCTACACTTTCAGGCTGCAATTGAAACAAATGTCTCGTTACTAATACATTTTCTACAACGATTGGTCCAAGCGCGTCTGGCGTTACATTCCAATTCCCAAGACCAACAATTAAACAACTCGCTTCTTTCGTAACGCCAACCTCTTCTAAGAAATAAGAAAATTCTTTTGCAAAAATGCGCTCTACTTTTTGTTGCAGTTCCGTATCTTGTTGACGTATGCCTTGTACTTCAAGCGTTAAATAACTCCCAGGTTTTTTACCCATCGATTCAGAGGCAATTTCATCAATCGTTACTTTTGTAATGGTAATACCTTCTTCTTCCCTCTCTTTGACAATAACTCCTTGTATCCCTTTTTGCTCTTCTTGACTCTCTTGCAGCATTTCATGTGCCTCTACAGCAAGGTCCGTTCTAACACTATATTTACTTAAATCTAATGGTTCTTTCATCGTATCTCCTCCGTAATTCATAGTAAATATCGTTAGATTTCCCAAAGTTATATAAGGTCATTCTTTCCTTTACGTGAAATTTCATTGATATACTATTGCAATTCTCTTCACCGTTTGATAGAATATCACTTGTTCTATGTTAAGAATCGAGTCATTCGATTGCACCAGGGAGGTGAAAAGTATGGCAAACATCAAATCTGCTATCAAACGCGCTAAACTTAGCGAAGAGCGTCGTTCACATAACGCTTCTATCAAGTCTGACATGCGTTCTGCTGTTAAAACTGTAGAAGCTTTAGTTACTAATAACGATCTTGAAAATGCTAAAGAAGCTTTCAAAACTGCTTCTAAAAAACTTGACAAAGCAGCTCGTAAAGGTCTTATCCACCAAAACGCTGCAGCTCGTCAAAAATCTCGCTTAGCGAAACAAGTAAACGCGTAAGGCGTTTAAAAAACGATCCATTTGGATCGTTTTTTTATATACAAAAAGCTCACGTGCTAAGCACGTGAACTTTTTGTTTCATCACATATGATTTAACCGCATTAAGAAAAACTCAAGTACAAGTTTCTTATCCATTTTTCCAGTCTTCATACTATAATCAGCTTCCGCTAATTCTATAATCACTTTTTTTAATTCTTCAAAAGAGAAAAACTTCGTTTGATTCATCGCTAACTTTACACGATATGGATGCACACCAATATGAGACGCAATTTGATTTTGTCCATAACCACGTTGCTGTAACTCTTTCACTTGATAGAGCAAGCGGAATTGACTTACTAATAACGCAAGCAGTTTAATTGGTTCCTCTTGCTGCGTAAATAATCCATCCAAAATTTGCATCGCACCCGCGATATCTTTTTTTACCACTTTTTCTGTCAAAGCAAACACATTTTGTTCAACCGATTTTGGCACAAGCTCCCCAACGAGTTTCGGTGTAATCTCTCCGCCCATACCGACGTATAACGTTAACTTGTCCATTTCCTTCGCCAACATCGTTACATTACTTCCCACAAGCTCTAACAACAAACTAACAGCTGCATTATCTATATGCACATGCACTTCATCTGCACGAGCAACAATCCACTTCTGAACATCCTGCACTTGCATCGCATTCACTTCTACTACATCCGCTGTTTTCTTTAATAGTTTTGTAATTTTTTTTCGTTCATCAAGTTTTTCGTAAGGCGCAACAAAAACAAGAATAGAAAATGGAGAAGGCTCCCCAATATATTCTTCTAAAATTTTTATATTTTGCTCTAATTTTTCTTTTTGTGAAGTTAAAAATAGTGGTGATTTTATTAATATCACTTTACGTTCCCCGAAAAAAGGAAGTGTACGTGCATCCTCAACCACATCTTCTAAATACGCTTCTTCTAAATCATATGTCACAACATTAAACTCGCGATCTTCCTCTTCAAGCGCTTCTGTTGTAATAAGCTTTATCGTTTCATTTATAAAAAACTCTTCCGTTCCATACAGTAAATACACTGGAGCAAACTGCTTCTTTTTAATCTTTTTATGTATATCACTCATACTTTTTCCTACTCCCTAACTTGGCAATATATATTTATACTAATGCCCTAGCTTTCGTTTTACAAGTACAAAGGAACAGGCTTTATGACCCGTTCCTTTATTTATATTAAACGCCACGCAATAAGTCCCGGGTTTCTTATTGGTGTGCGGTAATCACCTTCCCTTTATTATTCACAATAAAAATTCGAGTATAAGTGCCAACTGTTAACATGCTTGGAAACAAAAAACTCGCGTTCCTTAATGATCTAAAGTAGTAAAAACGCTCGATTTCTCTTCATATGGAAATTGTAGATTTTTTTCTGACAATATTTTATACTAAAGTGGAATGTTGGGGAGGGATTCTAAATGAATGATTTTGAACAGAACGTTCAAAGTAAACGCAATGACGCTATTGATTCAGGGGTAGGATTTATCGTCTCATTTGGTTTTTTCGCAACACTTTTCATCATTGCAACTGTTATTAAATTTATCGGTTCTTAAAGACTGCTGCTTACTGGCAGTCTTCTTTTTTATCTATCATGTGTTTCATCATATGTGATTTTGCTACGAAAGGTTCCGTGTTCCACTTTAAAAACATAGGAAATAGCGCCTTGCTTATCCGTACGCCATATTTCAATCCCCTTCTTCTCCAAACGCTCTATCACTTCCTTATGAGGATGCCCATACCTATTACGCTCACCGACAGAAATAATCGCTACATCAGGCTGTACAGCGCTCAAAAAAGGCACTATAGATGACGTATTACTCCCATGATGAGCAACCTTTAAAACATCCGCCCGTAAATCTGGATACGTAGCTATTAAAAATTTCTCTCCTTCTTCTTCTAAATCACCTGTAAACAGCCACGTTGCCCCTCCTAATTTTGCCCATATTACAATTGAAGCATTATTTTCACTTCTTACTTTTCCTGTTGGAGCTAACACAAAAAATTCCGCTTCATTTACGCTCCAACTCTCTCCTTCCCCCACTTCACTTATTTTCACTTCCTTTTCTAATGCCTGTTTCTTTAATACTTTTTCTAATACCGCATCTTGTTCTTTTCGGCCAAATACAACTTCTTTTACGGTTATATTTGATAATAACTCTTGCGCAGCACCTATATGATCCGCATCTCCATGCGTTACAATTAATTTATCAATTGTTTTAATCCCTTCTTTTTGTAAATAAGGGATTAAAATATCATTTCCAACAGAAAATTCATGCTTTTTCCGTTGCCATTCTTCCTTATTTGCACGCATTGTGCCACCGGTATCAATGAGGTAAATCTCTTTATCGTACGGGAGGCGAATTAAAATTGCGTCTCCCTGTCCAACATCAAGAAATGTAACACTCCCACTTTCTCGAAAATACGGATATACATAATGACATGTACAAACGAAAAGAAATATACCCGAAGCTACGAACATAATTTTCTTCGACACCCGCCTTTCCCAAACCATCAATATACTAACAATACTCGCGTAATATAGAGCTACAAGAAGTATAGATGTTTGCCCGAAAACAAGGCGGATAAACGGTAAATTTTCACAATAACTTAGAAAATCATTAGAAAGATTCAAACCTATTGATAGTACATTCGCAAGTCCTTTCGCAAGAAACGGGACGATCGGTATACATACCAAAACGATAATACTACACGGCAATACAATAAGAGATAAAAACGGAACGTATAGGATATTAAGAAAAATACTATATGGAGAAAAATAACCGAAGTGATATAACAAAACCGGAGTACTAACGAGTTGTGAAATAAAAGAAATATAAATGGAATTTCGGATTACTCCATTGCTACTATCTAGTAAAAGCGGGGCTGACAAAAGCAAGGCGAAACTACCAACGAACGAAAACTGAAAGCCAATATTAAAGACAAGATACGGATCAAATATAAGCATACATATAGCTGTAACACTTAAAGCATCTAAGCTAGATAAACGAATAGAACATATGAAAGCAATCAACATCAACACTCCTGTTATAGAAGCTCTTATAACAGACGGTGATGCTCCTGCTAAAATCATATATAGAGGAATGCAAAAGATAAGACATACTGTTGCTATCTCCCTCGTCACACCACTTCTTAGCAAAATAAAATACACAATCACCATTAACAATACGATATGCGATCCTGAAATCGCCAACAAATGTACAAGACCAAATTGCTGATATTGCTCTTCAACTTCAAATGTCATTTGTTGTCTATCACCAAATACTAATGCATTCATAAAAGCACCTGATTGCTCCGGAAACATTTCTGTAACGCCCGAGATTGCTTGCTGTCTCAAAAGAAGAATCCATTGCACGAGTGACAACGATGTTTTTTGGCATTCAGAAATATATGTAGCCTCCAATATGAAATGAATATTTTGCTTATACAAATAATCACGATAATTAAAACCATGAAAGTTCCGAGCTATTGGTGGCTCTTTCCTCTCACCTTCGAATACACATGATACTCCTGCGTGTAATTGTCGCCGTTGTTTCTTTTCCAAGGCCGATTTAATTTTGTAACTTAACTGCACTATATTTTTATTCTGATCTTCAACTTGAAATGTTAGGCGATCCCCGTTAATAAGAGGTGTATTTTGTATTAGCCCCCTTGTAACTTCGTAAGACTCTCCTAGAGGCTTGTTTTGCCCTTGAATATACGTAGTGTACATAGCGCCACTAAAACACGCTAACATACAAAAAAAGAAGGTTTTACGCGAAGTACGGTATAAACAATAGAAAACATACAAAACGAGACAACAAGTCAGCAGTAAAACTGAAGTGGAAAAGGCAATTGCAATCCCTATGATAAATGAGATTGCAACATAACCCCATTGTCCATACAACTATACTCACTCCTTATAGCATCATTTTTGCTTTCGTGAATACATGCTGTAATTCTTCCATTGATAAGTTTTCTTTTTCTAAAGATGCAAATAGTTCTTTTAACTCCATATGACGCTTTTGATCCTCTAATGCTGCAATATTATATTCTAGCGGAACGTGTTTCACTGTTACATCCGCTTTTTCAAATAACTCTACGGCATATGGATGATTTTTATAATCCTGCGCATAATAAACTGCTGTAATACCACTTTGAATAATCGCCTTACAGCATTGTAAACAAGGGAAATGCGTAACATAAATTTCCGCTTCCTCCGTTTTCACACCGAATTTTGCACACTGTAATAAAGCATTCATTTCTGCGTGAATTGTACGAACACAATGATTATCAATAACGTAGCATCCATCATCTATACAATGTACGCCACCTTTAATTGAACCATTATATCCACCAGCAATAATTCGTTTATCACGAACGATTGTCGCTCCTACTGCAAGCCTTGTACATGTACTACGTAAAGATAGCAGATGGCTTTGCGTCATAAAATATTGATCCCATGAAATTCGTTCCATATTTTTCACCTACTTTTTTGTCTACTTGTAGTGTAGCGAATGAAGAAAAACTTCGTCAATCTTTTACGGAATAATAATTTGATCTTTTATTTTTTCCAATGACTTCACACCGATCCCATCAATCTCTAACAAATCTTCTATTTTCTGAAAAGGACCATGTTCTTCTCGATATTTCAAAATACTTTCTGCTTTCCGAGAACCAATGCCTGTAATTTTTTCAAGTTGTTCTTTAGAAGCCGCATTTATTTGAACTTTCCCCTCCCCCTTTGAAATAGCAGCTACCTCTTGCACTTGTTCGTTTTCATTCGGTACATAAAGGATCATTTGGTCTTGTACCATTTGTGCTAAATTCACCTTCTTCCTATCTGCCTCGGGTAAAAAACCACCTGCCTTTTCAATAGCATCCTTGACCCGGTCCCCTTCTTTCATTTCATACACCCCCTCTTTAACAACAGCCCCTTTCATATCAATTACAATTATTTTTTTCTGCTGCTTTGTATCCGATATTTTTGGTTTACTTTTCTTCTCTAGCTCTTTCGCGTGAACATCCGTTGCAATGACCGTTCGCTCTGTATGCTGGTTCGTTTTCCAAAAAAGAAGAAAAAGTACAGTTCCAATAATAGCTACTAATCCTAACCATTTCTTTGGAAAATCCCACATCATTTTACACCTCTAATCATAAATTTATAACATCATTCATATTGTTTAGGAGAAAGCTGTTACGAAGGAGGGATGAAACATTGAACATAGGAATTATAGGGACAGGGAACATGGGGAATATACTAATCGACGCATTTTTAGAAACCCGTGCTGTCAAACCTTCGTGCCTTACAATGATTAATCGAACGCCCGCCAAAGCATATCATATAAAGGAAAAACACCCTTCTGTTCATATAGCCAAAACTATCGATGAGGTAATCAAACGATCACATCTTATTTTTATTTGCGTAAAGCCGATAGATATATACCCGATCCTACAAAAATACGCTGAACATTTTTCTGATGAAAAGTGCTTAGTTTCTATCACAAGTCCAATATCTCCGTCACAATTAGAGACGCTTGTACCTTGCCACATTGCACGTATCATTCCGAGCATTACAAACCGCGCCCTGTCTGGCGCATCACTATTTACATTTGGAAGTAAATGCTCTGAAGAGTGGCAACAAAAGCTATTTCGCCTATTCAAAAACATTTCTACTCCTCTTATGATAGAAGAAGATATAACGCGCGTTTCATCTGATATAGCAAGCTGCGGCCCTGCATTCTTTAGTTATTTATTACAATGTTTCATTAACGCTGCTGTAGATAAAACAAATATTACACATGAAGAAGCCACTACTTTAGTAAGTGAAATGGTCGTTGGAATGGGGAAACTACTTGAAAAAGAGATTTTCACATTGCCTACTTTACAAGAAAAAGTATGTGTTAAAGGCGGCGTTACAGGAGAAGGCATTCGTGTTTTAGAAGAACATGTTGGGGATATGTTTCATAAATTAATTGAGCGGACACACGAGAAATTTGATGAAGATTTAAAATGCGTCGATCAGCAATTCAATAAACACACATAATAAATACGTCATCGTCATTCCAAATCCTTTTTATAAATACTTACTTTTTTACATTACATTTTCACTTAAACTAGTATTTTCACACTTCACGTATATCATCTTCTTATTATGCTAGAACTAAAATTACAACTTCTTTACAAAACAAAAGCAACCTTCTCGGTTGCTTTTGTTTTACCCGTTTTTCTTCGCCATGAAGAAAATACGCTCTGTTTGTTCTGTAACTTCAAGTCGCTCAAAGTCACCAGTGACGCGAAGCACGGTAAAACCAGCTTCTTCAAGCCATTTCGTTAACTCTTCGACCTGATATGCACGTTGCACGTGACATTCGTCAAAACGATGGTACACATCTTCTTCTGGGTCTTGAACAAAGAATGTTAAATCATGTTCTACACTATTTGATTCTTCACCAGGGAAGCAATTCCAAATAAGAGATATTTCTTCTCCATTCACTGTGTATGTTTCATTTTGAAATACATGATGTATTTTATATAAAGAATGTACATCAAATAAAAACAAACCATCTTGACGTAAATGGTGAAACACTCTTCGAAATGTTTCTTGCACTCCATCTTCTTGCAATACATAGTTTAATGAATCACAAAAGATCGTTACACAGTCAAACTCACCTGGAACGTCAAGCTCTCGCATGTCTTGTTGGTAAAAAGGAATAAAGTATCCTTCTCCGCCTAGTTTTTGCTGAGCGACCGTTAACATCTCTTCTGAAAGATCGACACCGATTAAATCGTAACCCTTTTGTACAAGCGGAAGTGTTACATTACCAGTACCGCATGCTACATCAAGAATCTTCGCCTCTTTCATATCCGCTTGCTGTAAACTCTCCTCTGTAAATTCCACCCATTTATCATAAGGAACATCATTCATTAGTTCGTCGTACAACAATGCAAATTGTTCGTATTTCATTGGTCTAGCTCGTCTGTAATATCCTCACGTGGCACATCGCCCCAAAGACGCTCTAAATTATAGTGATTACGCTCATCTTTATGGAATACATGAGCAACTACATCTCCAAGGTCAACTAGTACCCAGCGTGCTTCGTCAAAGCCTTCCATACGTTGTACGTCGATTTGGAACTCATGTGCTTTTGATTTAATTTCACGTGCAATTGCTTGCACTTGCTTATCTGAGTTACCGTGACAAATAATGAAATAATCTGCAATTGGTGAAATACCTTGCATATTTAGGACAACCATATCTTCTGCTCTCTTATCATCAGCTGCTTTTGCTGCTAATACTAATAACTCTTTATCTTTCATTTACTAATTTCCTCCTTGATAACTGCGTTGTATGTTTGGAATGTTAATGGATAAATCGTTTGATTTTTTTCCATTAAAAATTGAATTGTTCGCTTTAACGCAAATAATAAAGCTTGATTTATATCCGTATATGCGAGTTTACGAGCTTCCTCCACCCCTGGAAACTTTCGCCCAGGCTCAATGTAATCAGCTACATAAATTACTTTATCTAACATCGTCATTTTCTCATGACCACTTGTATGATATGTAATAGCTTGCAGGATTTCAGGATCCGTAATGCCTACTTCTTTTTCTACTAAGTATGCCCCAACAGGTGCATGCCATAACTCTTTGTTATAACAAAGTAAATCTTTCGGCAAATCTTCACTTTTAATAATCTCTTCCATCTCAGAAATCGCTCTACACTTCGCATAATCATGGAATATAGCTGCAACTTCAGCCTTTTTTTCATCCACACCGTATAACTTAGCAAGTTCAATTGCTGTCTCCATTACACCTATTGTGTGTATATAACGTTTTTCATGCATTTGTTGTTTGACAATATGAAGTGCTTTCTCACGATTCATACAACCCATTCCTCTCGATATACACCTGTACTTTTTCAGGAAGTAAATATTTACATGTTCGCTTCTCTTTATATCTCTCACGCAATAAAGATGATGAAACTGCAAACTCCGGAATTTCCACAGTGGTGATAGGATAAGGTGTACGCAATGTATAACCAGGTCTTGCAACCCCAACAAACGTCACAAGATCGAGTAACGCTTCAATGTTATACCACTTCGGTAAATACTCAACCATATCTCCACCAATAATAAAGTGAAACTGCACATCCGGATACTTCTTCGTCAATTGTAACATAGTGTCATACGTATACGATGGGCCCTTCCTGCTTAGCTCTTCTAAACAAATAGAAAAATGTTCCTCTGCCTCAGTCGCAAACTCTAACATTTGTAAGCGATTTTCTACACTTGTAATATTCCGCCCTTGTTTATGCGGTGGAATTTGGTTCGGTAAGAACCATACTTCTTCTAAATTCAAAGCGTGATATACTTCATTTGCAATTAGCAAATGCCCATAATGTGGCGGATCAAATGTACCGCCAATGATGCCAATTTTTCTCAAAAGAAACGCCCCTTCCTTTTACCTACAGTAACTCTCTTCATTCCTATCCGAAGAGAGTTCACTGTTAATAAAAGTTCAATTGGTTTCGCTCTCTACATCATTACGCACTAACGATAAAAAACAGCATATGCTATTCTTTTGATCGCGGAAGTTTAATTTGTTTATTTTCTCTAGATTCTTTGTATAAAACGATTGTACTTCCAATTACTTGAACGATTTCAGCACGTGCGCCTTTTGCAAGTTCTTCTGCAACTTCACGACGATCGAATTCACAGTTTTGTAGCACACTTACTTTAAATAGTTCACGAACTTCTAAAGTATCTGCGATTTGTTTAATCATATTTTCATTTACTCCGCCTTTTCCTACTTGAAAAATTGGTGTTAAATGATGTGCTTGTGCACGTAAAAATCTTTTTTGTTTTCCTGTTAACATATATGTTAGCCTCCAAGCTTTCTTATAACTAATTGTTTCATTCTATCGATATTCGGTACACGCCCTGTCCACATTTCAAATGCAAGTGCACCTTGATAAACAAACATATCAATACCATTTTGAATCATTGCACCTTGCTCTTTTGCCTCACATAAAATTTTCGTTTCAAATGGATTATAAATTATATCTGATACAATCGTCCCTTTTTTTAACGAAGAAATTTGTAATGGCGTATATTCGACGCGTGGATGCATACCTATTGTTGTCGTCTGAATGATAATATCATAATTTCCTTGTTCTTCCGTTGCTTTTTCTAGCGATAAAGCAACAGAATTAACAGTAGCTGTACATGCAGCAATAAGTTCTTTCGCCTTATCTACTGTACGATTAGCTACATCAATCTCTTTCACACCTACATCAGCAAGAGAAAAATAAATAGCTCGACTAGCACCACCTGCGCCAAGCAATAAAATACGTTTCTCCTGAAGTGGTTCACTACTAATTGACTGCAGCGCTCGGACAAAACCAATTCCATCTGTATTGTAGCCAATCAATTTTCCATCCTTATGAACCACTGTATTTACTGCACCAATTTGTTTTGCTAGCGGGTCAATCTCATCCAAATAATCCATAATAGCAACTTTGTGCGGCGTTGTTACATTAAATCCTGAAATACCTAATGCTTTTAAACCTCTTACTGCTTCCCCTAGCACTTCCTCTTTAACAAGAAATGCATGATAATGGGCATCCATATTCAAGTGTTCAAATGCATCGTTATGCATAACAGGCGATAATGAATGTCCAATTGGATTTCCGATTACACCATATAATTGTTTCATAAATCCCTCTCCATATTAAATTAAAGATTTACGTAGCGAAACACTTACTCCTTTTGGTACGTGTGCAACAATTTTTGCTCCCGGTTCGTTCACAGTAACCCATCCTAATCCAGAGAATACAACATCCGTTTTTGGTTCACGAATATTAAATTCGTATTTCACTAGATCTGGCATATTTTCTAATTCTTCTGGTGTTGGCGGGCTTAGTAAATCCCCAGCATGATTTTTATACAATTCATCTGCTTTCTCAAGCTTTGTACGATGGATTGTTAAACGATTCGAGAAGTGACAAGTAAATGCACGACGACCACCACTTACATAATCAAAACGTGCCAATCCACTGAAGAATAATGTTTGTTCTTCATTTAATTGGAACACCATTGGCTTAATTTCTTTTGTTGGTGTAATAAGTTTTAAGCTTTCTTTTCCAACATAATGAGCCATTTGATGGTGGTTAATAATACCTGGCGTATCATATAAAGAAGATTCTTCGTCTAACGGAATATCAATTAAATCAAGTGTTGTTCCTGGGAAATGAGATGTTGTAATTACATTTTCAGTCTCATCACTAAATTCTTTAATCATACGATTAATAAATGTTGATTTTCCTACATTCGTACATCCAACAACGTAAACATCTTTTCCGCCGCGGTAATACTCAATAGCATCTGCCAGCTCAGCAATCCCTTGCCCTTTCGCTGCACTAATTAAAAAGACATCTTCTGGCTTTAATCCTAGCTGCTTTGCACTATAGCGCATCCAATGCTTTACTTTATCATGTTTTACTGACTTAGGAATTAAATCAGCTTTATTTCCAACAAGTAATACTTTATTATTTCCCACGAAACGATGTAGGCCAGGTAACCAGCTACCATTAAAATCAAAAATATCTACAATTTTAACTACTAGCGCATCCGATTTTCCAATTCCATTTAGAATACGTAGGAAGTCATCATCTGTTAATGATACATCTTGAATTTCGTTATAATGTTTTAAGCGAAAACAGCGTTGACAAATTACTTGTTCTTTCTCTAAAGATGAGGTAGGAGCATATCCCACTTCGTTTTTATCTTCTGTTTGAATTTCTACACCGCAACCAATACATTTAATTGTTTCAGTCAAACTTTATTCCTCCCAGTTAATTAAACCTTTTTTCTTCATATTTCTCATAATTCTTCGTTCAATTTTTCGATTAAAGCGCGTTACTAATCCGTCCGTTTGTGCTACCGGTACAACTAAAATTGTATGAAGTCCCACTCGGTTTCCACCTAAAACATCCGTTAGTAACTGATCTCCAATTACTACAACTTCATCTGGTTGTAAACGCATCTCTTGTATCGCACGCTTAAACGCGCGAACAAATGGTTTACGCGCACTATGAATAAATGGAATACCTAATGGATCAGCAAAGTCTTTCACACGTTGCTCATTATTATTTGAAACGACCGTTACTTGAATACCTTGCTCTTTCATTTTCAAAAACCATTCTTCAAGTTGTGGCGTTGCATTTGGACGATCCCATTCAATTAACGTGTTATCTAAATCAGTAATGACACCTTTAATTCCACGTTTTTTCAAATCTTCTGGTTGAACATGATATACATTTTTCACATATTCATTTGGTAAAAATAGCTTCAATTTCTTTCACCTCTTTGAGGAGTTTTCATAAAAATTTTTCGACAACATATTTCGATATATGACCTGTGGATAAAATTGTACACATTTTCCACATTAATTTTTCAGCTAATTTGGAATTTACTAACAATCTATACACATTTTATCCACCTAGGTATGTGGATAACCACTCGTTTGTGACTGTCATATTTTTTTGGTACATTAAATGCAACAACGAATCAATCCTTAAATTATTAGGAGGTGACTCACCTTGAAAACAAAATATATGGAACAGTTGTCTACTGAGTTACTCACTGAGTCTTATTATAAAGCAAAAGAACTAAAATTAAATCCCGACTTCATTTTACTTATAAAACAAGAAATGATTAGACGCTCATTAGAGGACAAGCTTGTCAAATCGTCTTGATTACATATAAAGTGAAATTTTAATGAGCTAACTTGTAAAAAGAGCCATCCTGCGATGGCTCTCGAATAAACAAGTACTCCCATCTAGGGAATTTCATCATTAAGCATCTTTGTCCATAACTCTTGCTTACAGTTATAAAATGTTTTCTTTACTTATGAGCCGAACGAGTAGCAATTTTTTCACCAAGACGAAGCTCTTGTCCACTCTTCAATTCCTGCACTACTTCTATCATATCTTTTTCAAACAATAACACAACTGTTGAGCCAAATGTAAAGTATGCCATTTCTTCACCTTTTTGAACAGTGTCTCTTTCATGCAACAGCTCAATACTATTAACAAACATAGCTCCTACTTTTACAAGTGCCATATGTTCACCGTCACTATTTACTTCTGTAACAGAGCGATAATTTTTTGACAATGGCTCTTTCCCATATTCCATACCAGCTGCATTTACCGGATATGACTTTCTACCAAGTACAAACCTTTCAGTCACAGAACCAGAAAGCGGACTATGAATACGATGATAATGACTTGGGCTTAAATAAATAACCATGTATGTACCACCTGCATATCGCTTTGCACGTTCTTCATTACCTAGCATATCCACGATTGAATAACGCTTACCTTTAATATCAAATGTTTTTGTGTCCTCAATAGGACCGTGAGCAGCAAAAACACCATCAACAGGACTAACGATACTCGATGCATCTGTATCAACACTACGCTTTCCTTCTTTTAGCTTACGCGTAAATAATTCATGCAATGTTCTATATTCCTTCAAACCCTTTTCCATCTCATCTTGGTTAATTTGAAAAACTTTCGCATACGATGGAATAATGATAGAGCTCAAACGAGATTGTGCAAATTTACGTAATATATAAGAAGTAAAACGACCATTTGTAAGTTCGATCATAAGTCGATATAATGTACGTCGCAAATTGCGAAACCTCCTAATCAGTCTATAACTTTAGCTTCCCCTTCTTTTCCTTCTATATCATATGTAAAATTGGTTCTTATTCCCACATATCATATAGAACTGTTTCATTATACATGCGGAAAACTAAGTATGGTATTATTCTTAAATTGTTTAGCACCCTCTAATATTACAGATAGAATCCGTCATTTTCAACAGTGAACATAGATTTCTTCTGAACACAACTCTTTTTCTTTCCTTATTTACAAAAAGAAAAGCAGCCCATTTTAAAATATGGCTGCTTGCAATGTACATTATTCTTTCGCTTTTTTCTCTTTCTCAGCTCTTACAAATTCATGGAACATTTTCATTAAAGCGCGCTTTTCAATTCTTGATACGTAGCTTCTGGAAATACCAAGTGCCTTCGCAATCTCTCGTTGCGTTTTCTCCTTATCAAGCCCCAGTCCAAAACGCTTCACGATTACTTCTTTCTCTCGTTCGTCTAAAATATCGATATACTCTTTAATCTTTTCTAACTCCATACTAAGCTGAATCATATCAATTACATCTTCAGACTCTGATTTTAATATATCGATAAGCGATATTTCATTCCCCTCTTTATCTTGCCCGATTGGATCATGAAGTGAAACGTCTTTTTTCGTTTTTTTCAGTACACGTAAATGCATTAAAATTTCATTTTCAATACAGCGTGCTGCATACGTCGCAAGTTTTGTGCCTTTTCCTGCCGAATAGCTCTCGATCGCTTTAATGAGCCCAATTGTACCAATTGAAATTAAATCTTCTGCATCTTCCCCTGTGTTTTCAAATTTTTTAACGATATGAGCTACAAGCCGTAAATTATGTTCAATTAACAGATTTCTCGCTTGAGCATCACCTTGCTCCATTAACTCTAAGTACTTTCTCTCATCGTCTGATGATAACGGCTGCGGAAACGCATTATTCTTCACATAAGAAACAAAGACAAACACTTCTCGAACCATATATCCAATTGCGGCGAATAGACTCAAACCTTTCACCTCCGCCAAAATAGTGGTCTTTACTATGTGTATGTGGGCGTGAGGTTGTTTGTGTCTGTACTAAGCAAATATGGAACCCTTAACTTATTGGAGAACTAAATGAACCCTATCGCTTGGATTATATTTTCATTATATTATAATTTACAAAGTGCAAAAAATTAGAAAGAGGTGTTTTCATGCCATACTCAACTGTAAAAATCAGAAACTCTATCGTACTCATTTTATCACTCTTCCTACTTTCAGCCTGCGAACAACAAAATACAAATACACAAACTGATAACAACAAAAAGGAAACTGTGACAACAAAAGATAATACAAACACCGAAAACAAGAACAAACCCGAAGAACAGGAAAAAGCTAAAAATCAAACAAAAACTAAAAACCAAGCAATGCCTGAAGATCCAGTAAAACCTGAAGAACAGACAAAAATTAAAGAAAAACAAGACAACGCTGCAAATATAAACATAACAGCAAGCAAGGCTAAAGAAATCCTCATCCGAAAATTCGGAACATTAGATAAAAATGAAGTTACATACAATCTTCTACCTAGTGAAAGCTCGGCAAAAAATAAAATTAATAATAAACTGGGTACTGATTACTATACTTTCACGCCTCAATTTGATAATTATCGTGCTGATTTCACCTTTTTCTGTTCATAAACAAACAGGAGAAATTATTGTTAATGGGAGTGACGGTAGCACATTAACTGAATCAGAATTTAAAAATACACAAGAAAATCAACAAGTTAATAAACAAACTGGGAAACAATCGAATGAACCAATAAACAAACCCGCCGATATTACTACATTCACAAGTGAGGATGCCATAAAAATCTTAGAAAAAACGATGGGACCTCAAACAGCTCAACTACACTATGGCGCCACAACTGAACCTATCGGAATAATCAACGGAATTAAACTATACGATGTTTTCTATGCACATGGAGAGGGCGAACGCCAACGCGTTTACAACTTTGCAGTAGGTTCGGATGGAAATATATATGATTGGTATGAAGCTCAAAAAGGCGTACTTAAAATCCACTAATATCTCTTATTCATATAACTAAAAGCCAATCGAGATTCTCGATTGGCTTTTCATAAAACTATTCACTCCAAATCTTTTCCCCCGTATGCGCATCAATATAACGAATTTCTCGACTACAATCAAAGGATTCTTTATAATTTTCATCCGTCGTTTGTTTATACAGTAGTTCGTAGTTCGTTTCCTCTACGTCATTTTCTAAAAACCATTCTAAATTAACTCGCATGGCCCCTCTGTATATTGCTAACGCTTTTTCCTTTTTTACTTTTGGTGTTGTTTCGTATGTAAGCAATTCTTTTATAAGGTTGCTAGACTCTCCGGAATAATGCACCACAGCCCCATTTCCCGCATTGATATTAACCATAAATTGCTTATACTCTGCCGGAATGCCATTCACATATACGGAAAAGGTAAATCTTTCAATCCCATCTTCTGCTTCTTCACGTTCTTCCCAAAGACGTAGATATTGTGTGACATCTGGAATAACTTGTTCCAAAAATTGAAGTGCTTTTTGTAAACATTCCTCTCTAGGAAATATTTGCTTTACTTCTTTATCGTCTGTCAGTTTTATAAAACCAGTTAATTCATTGGTAGATTTATCAACCGTAATGCCAATTAAATTATTATATTTTAACATCGGTAAATGCTTTTTAAAGAATTCATTCATTAAATATGGATTCTTTTCTTCTTTCTGTTTTTGTAATTCCTCTTTCAGAACAAATTTCATTCTTATTTCATCATCATTTTCCGTCTCAGCTACTTTTGTAAAATTTTCTTTATTCCATTCAAACAAATCGAATATATCGTCTGGCCGGCTACCTTTTTTCGGTTTTTCAACAGCTACAGTTGAAGGCAATTTATAATGATCGGGCCCAAATAAATCTTTACCTGTACTTGCATTAATAAACGTATGACTAGGTTCTGGTTCATATACAAGATGATTCCCTGTTACTTCTTCTCCATTTTCATACTCACATGAAGAATGTGTTAAATCTACAAATACAAGTCTCATATCTTGTCTAGCTTTCAAATTTTCTAAAACGACGTTCTCCTCAACAAATTCACTTGGCCATAACGGTTTTTTCTCGATAGCTTTTTGTCCATTATAACGAAAATGCACAACATTCCCTGAAGGATGAACTCGCACAACACACCCTGTATTCGGCAATGGATAGCCATTTACTTCTTGCATATAATTTACTTCTTTCCGACCACGCCTGTCGTCCTTAACCGTTACATATGTATAAAATTCATATCCTTCTTTTGTATATTTTTTTAAGAATGCATTTGCAATCTCTCTTGCTTTATTCTCTCCTATCGCTTCCTTACCACTCGAACTCGAAAAATATTTTTTATCATCTATACTAAATTCGATTAAATTACCAGTATGTCTATTCAGCGTAATTTGTATCGTTCTCTCCTCATCCTCTTTATGTTCCCACCATAATAGATGATATGGGGCATCCACACCTTCTTGATCATCTACGACAAGCCTATAATCATCTGAAATGTCAATAATATGAGCCACTTGCCCTTTTCCTTCTTTATCTTTTTGATTCATCATACCTCTCCTTCATTACAATTTAAGGTAATTATAACAAATAAAACTAAATGGCTATAAACAAAAAAGACTAGAGATATCTCTAGTCTTCTACTTCGTCTCACGATGTAGCGTTACTCGCTTTAATCGTGGACAATATTTTTTTAGTTCGATGCGCTCTGGATTGTTTCGTTTATTTTTTTTAGAAATATAATTACGATCACCGCACTCTGTACAAGCCAATGTAATATTTACACGCATATGTAATTCTCCTTTCTTTCAAAGATCGCAAACTAAAACGTAATGATTACGATTTATATGTTATATAAGTTTATTCTATTTGTCAATTACAAAAAAAGACAAAAATCTGAAACAATTAGTTCATACGAAATTCACACGAATCTATTACTATAAGAATTGTACATAGTGAATTTATTAACAATCACGTTTATTCATATAGAATCTTACTCGAAAGGAGTTGAAAGTATGAAAACTAAATATCGTTTTATGATCTCCTCATTTGCTGCTTGCGCTTATATGCTTTGGTATTTAGTATAATAACAACCTCACTTGTAAATAGGAAAAGGTGTGTATATAAATGGAATATAATCAATCAACAGTTAACTACTGGAAAGCTTTTGTACTACCATATACATTTGCTTTAGAAGAGTTAAAAACTAAATTTGAAATTATGAACCGGGAAGCTCAATTTTTAGAGGATTACAACCCGTTTGAACATATAAAAACAAGATTAAAACAACCTGAAAGTATTATTAAAAAGCTTGAACGTAAAAATTTATTACCGACAGTTGAGAATGCGCAAACACATTTACAAGATATCATCGGCATTCGTATTACATGTTGCTTCGTAGAAGATATTTATCATTTAAAAGAAGTCATTCAAAAGCGTGAGGATATGGAAATCATAGAAGTAAAAGATTATATCGCTAATCCAAAGGGAAACGGATATAAAAGTTTACACATGATCATTAAGTATCCTTTATCACTGAGTTCTGGTACAAAAGATGTATTTGCAGAAATCCAGTTACGTACACTTGCTATGGACTTTTGGGCAAGTTTAGAACATAAACTTTATTATAAATATGAAGGGAAAATACCTGAGTATTTAAAAGATGAACTACATGATGCGGCAATGAAGGCTGAAGATCTTGATAATAAAATGGCAACAATTCGCCAAGATATTGATGATATCGAAGCATGTTCAAATCAAATTCTATTACCACTATAAAAAGGTTCTCTCCAATGAGAACCTTTTTTATTTCGCTATTTACGGGCAGTAAGACTCCCTGATTAAAGTTTCACTTTATTTCTTCCCTATCGTGCGAACCTCTTCAATTTTCCAGCCATCTTCTTCTTTTCCAAGCGCATACTGTACATTTTTCTGAAGAGTGACCTCCCCATCTATTTCCTTTTCCTTTGTTTCAACTACAACATACCCTGCTTTACTAGCTTTCATGTCTATATGTTCCAATTCAATTTTCTTATTTCCCTTTTGAAAAGCGGCTTCTTTTTGTGTTTTTAAATCTTCAGCACTAGGCATCTTCTTTGAGAATAACTCCATATGTTCAGCAAGATTTTTTTCATTTGTCGTCCGTACAAATTTCTCCATAACATCTTGAATCGATTTCTCTTCTTCTTTCGTTATTTGTACCTTTTCCTCAGTTTTTATAATAGTAGATTTTTGTTCTATATGATTCTCCTTGGATTGACACCCGACTAGCAATACTACAACTATTAGAAGGGATCCTATTCCCATGAAAAAAGCCTTCATCTTTCCCATCTCCTAAAAAGAAAAGTGAGGCATTTCGCCTCACTTTCATTTATAATTAGCGTCTTCCTTTATTCGGATCGCCACCACCAACAATATCAAAGACACGTTTAGCGATATTTGTATTCTCTTGAACGCCAGAGAACAAGTATTTACCTGGGCCAAATGCATATACGTTTACATCTTCCCCTGTATGTCCACCTGTCGTCCATCCTGTAACCGAACGCTTATTGAAAATATCCTCAATCGCATTATCAATCTTTGTTACATCTTTTGAAGGAGCAATATCATTTACCGCTTTAATTTCTTCTGGTGTTAATTGTAAATCAATATATTTTTTTAATGTCTCTTCTACATTTGCACCTTTTGCAATCTCATTTGCCATGAAGTCTGGTGTGCGTTTTGCAGCTTTAATTGGATCTACTTTAAAGTTATACTCACCATTCGCACCTAAAGATAATCCGCCAGTAGCGTGGTCTGCCGTTGCAACGACTAACGTATTTTTATCTTTTTTCGCAAACTCAATCGCTGCTTTAAATGCTTTTTCAAAGTCTTCCATTTCACTCATTGCACCTACGATATCATTATCGTGTCCAGCCCAGTCGATTTGACTTCCTTCAACCATTAAGAAGAAACCATTTTTATTTTTGTTCAAACGCTCAATTGCTGCATTTGTCATTTCTTCTAATGAAGGTGTCTTCTCATTACGGTCAATCATTTTATCTAAACCGCCTGGTGCAAATAAACCTAAAATTTGATCGTTTTTATCATTTAACAATTGATCTCGGTCTGTTACGTAGCTATAACCAGATTTCTTAAACTCTTCTGTAAGATTACGATCTTTTCTAACAAAGTTTTTTACACCGCCGCCAAGCATAACATCTACTTTATGCTTCCCTTTAATTTTTTCATCAAAATAATCATTTGCAATTGCATCCATATTTTTACGACTAATGTCATGCGCACCGAAAGCAGCTGGTGTTGCATGTGTAATTTCAGAAGTAGCAACGAGTCCCGTTGATTTCCCTTTTTCTTTCGCTTGTTCAAGAACAGTTTTCACTTCTGCTTTATCATTATCAACTGCAATTGCCGCGTTATATGTTTTAATTCCCGCTGACATAGCTGTTGCTGCTGATGCAGAGTCTGTGATATTTTCATGTTCATCTTCCGGATATGTTTTTTGTGTTCCTACAAGATGCTTATCAAACTCTGTAGATTCCATCTCGAATGTTTTTGGATTATCTTTCATATAACGATGAGCCGTCATGTATGAAGGACCCATACCATCTCCAATTAACACAATAACATTTTTAATCTTCGCATTGCTTCCGCTCTCATCTGCATTCACTTCACTAGAACGTGTAAAATTCCATGTTGCCACCGAAGTAACTGCTAACGACGCCACAACTGCAAATGGCCATGCTTTTTTCACAAACTTTTTCACTGTCTTGTCCCCCTAATTAGGTTATTCATTTCCCACTATCAAATTTAATAGAAGACTATTAAGAGAAAATTAGTTATATGTAAATTTTTTGTTAACTTATGTAAATATCAGTTATAATTTGTATAAGTTTGTCCTTTCATAGCAACCTCCTTCCCCTTTACAATTAAAATATAAACAAGTTGGATTTCATGTAACGTAAATCTCTTATTTAACATTTTCAATCTACTTTTATGAAAATTAATAGAAATGTGGGGCGTATTTATGAAAACAATAAAGCTAGATGAATCTTTTATTTTTGATTTACTCGACCTTTGTAAAGCTATTGGATGGTTACAAGATAAAGAATTTATGAAAAAACAATTCGAAATGTATCTTTCTCTCGGCACACTTATCGGTTATATGCATGAAAATAAACTGATTGCAGCTGGAGGAGTATTTCCTTTTAAAGATAGTTTTTCTACTATTGGCATGTTAATCGTCCATCCTAATTTTCAAGGCCAAGGCATCGGACGTATTTTGCTAAATTGTTGCTTAGAGCACACTCATCCAAAACAACCAATTGCACTTATTGCAACAAAAGCTGGCGAGCCTCTTTATACATCATGCGAATTTCAAACAGTAACGACGATTCATCGTTTTGAAAAACAAACTACTAAGACACATATTGCTCATACACAACAAGTAAAAGAACCAGATCTTATATCACTTATTTTTCTCGATCAAATTACAACTGGAGCTAATCGTTCCTTACTTTACTCATCGCTATTACCAAGAGCCATACACTCTTTTAAAATTGAGAGAAATAACTGTATAGAAGCTTTTTCCTTATGTATACAAAAAGGTAATATATTATGCGTCACTCCACTTATCGCAAAACAAGAGAAGGATGCTATTCAATTATTCAAGAGAATCTGTGAATGTTGGAATGGCACAGTAAGGATTGATGTCCCACATTCACAATTTTCATTTCGTAAATTTCTTCAAACAGAAAATTTCCAAGAAACGCTCCTTTCACCTCTTATGATGAAAAATGGTAGCCAACTTCCTGGAAATCGTAATATGCTATTTGCTATGATAGACACAGCGTTATGTTAGAAAGGGGACACCTAATTGAAGCGATTTAGCTATTTTATGGTAGGTTGTCTTACTCTTACACTATTAGTAGGATGTAGTGCAGCAGAAAAGCCAGTAGAGCAAGTAAAACAAGTGAAAAATACACTTACAGCGAAACTAGCTACCGAGGAAAAAATGGTAGAAATAGATGGTCAAACCATTTACTTTAAAAAGATTGGTAATGAAAAACCACCTTTACTTATGATCCATGGATTTGGAGGATCGTCAGATGGTTTTCAAAAGATTTACTCAGACTTAGCAAAAGATCATACAATTATTTCTGTAGATGCTTTAGGATTCGGGCGCTCATCTAAGCCAATGGATTTTTACTATTCTTTCCCAACCCATGCAAATTTGTATTATAAATTAATGAAAAAACTAGGTTATGATTCGTTTGCAATACTAGGACACTCAATGGGCGGAGAAATTTCTCTTAATTTAACCTATTTATATCCTGAAGCCGTTACCCACCTTATTTTAACTGATGCTACAGGCGGTCCTCATACATTCGTTAATAAACAAGGTTCACCAAAACCACAGTTGTCGACTGATTTAAATACTGTTTCTACTATTGCAGATTATGATGAAAACAAAGTTAAATCCAAGCGTAATGATGAAGAGCATTACAATAAAATGAAATTATGGCCTAGACGTCTTCAAATCAATGCAAATGAAATTAAACAACCAACCTTAATTATATGGGGAAGAAATGATAGTAGCGTTTCTTGGAAAGAAGGAGAAACGTATCATCAATTCTTAAAAAATAGTACTTTCCATATTATCGAAAAAGGTTATCATGCACCATTTCGTCAAGAGCCACAAGAATTTGTAGGTTATGTAAAAGAATTCTTTAAGAACAATAAAGTTGAAAAATAACATAAGCGGGTATCTCATTTTGAGATACCCGCTTTCATATATTAAGCAGCTTGCTTTTGGCGCTTTTGAGTTTTTGATCCTAATACTTTCGGAATAACGAAACCATCTATTCCAAATTTACCAGCATTCATACCAGAGACTAGAACGAACATTGATAGGATAACCATTTCAGGATTTACACCAATTGACCCACTAAGCATATAGGAAAAGTTCATTACAAGACCGAAAAAGACCGCTGTTTTTGTTAAACAGCCTACAATTAAACCAATTCCGACTAAAATTTCTCCCCACGTTACAAGTGTATTAAATAGATCAACGTTTGGAATTGCGAAATCTTGTAAAAATGTTGCCCACCAAGATTGAACAGCCGGTTGTGCTCCTTTAGATTTTTCAATTGCACCTTGTAAATAACCAGTTGCATCGAACCCTTTTCCTTGTAGTTTACCGATTCCAGCCATTAACCATGTATAACCAAGATACACTCGAATTACTGCCAACACAAAAGAAACTGCTTTGTTTTCTCTTAAAAATTGAATAACCATATCTTCCTCCTAAAGTTGTAATTAAGTTAGTTACAGATAATATAATATCATTAGTTACTTATTTTTAAAATGTTAATCATGAATAATTTGTGACATACATAAAAAACATTAAATACTAATATATAGTAACTTCTATTACCTGTAAAAACTTGAACATATCATACCATAGGTGATAATCATTTTCATTGAAGAAAATGTAAAAAAAATGTGAGTTAAGTGTGAAACGCATTTATTCAAATATAGAATAAATGCGTTTTCACTATTTATAGAATTGAAATGTACGTGTCTCCTCATCGATTAATTTCGCCTCTTGAAAAGCATCTTCTAACGTTTTTTCATGGCTAATAAGCCCATAAAATAAGCGTATTGTAAACATAAGTGCTGCATTCCCATCTACATAATCTATCGATCCAATATACGATTTCGCCCCACTATGTAAGAAAGATTCTGCTAGTTTTCGCTCCCCTAACGTACACCCGCTATTTACAATATGTGTATTATGCAATTTTGCATATTTATAAATTTCTGCTGCACCAAAGTATCCCCTCGGTTCATCTTGCTCATATATATCTTCACCTAACTCTTCCATGACAAACTTTCCTTCCTCACCATGAAAGCAAAAAATAACATACTTGATATCATTATATAAACCTTTTCCAGAAAGAATATTAATGAACTCTCTCGGTCTACCAATCCAGTATGTTACAACTTTTGCCCCAAAATATTCAAGCGATGCTCGGATTGATTGCGCCTCTAAATCCGAATTGAAACCAACTACTAATGCAACATTCAACATACACCCTCCATCCTATAATTAGATCTCATCAATCAGACTTTTAAAAGATACATCCATTTCATATATACCTGTTTCTTGCAAAAAATCAGATCTAGTTAAAACGACTTTCTGTACATATTGCCTATACGCTGTAATTGTCCCGTCGTGAGATACAATGCAAATTCTTTCAGCGCCTAGCTCATAGCACCAAAGAAGAAAATCATCTACTATTTGCTGAAAACGATTCTCTGAAATAGTATTTATACCTTCCGTCCATAACTGCTTATTTGTACTTTTCTCTATCGAAAAATGTGGAAATAAATTTGCTATCATTTCCTGATCTACTATGTCATCACATGGTAATGTTTTCGCTCCTTCTCGATAAGGAAAAATACGTGGGGATACATATGGATGGACGATTTTTTGACAAGCTACTTTCGCACTCCATATTGCCGCTGTTTGTAAAGTTCTACGTGTAGGACTAACAATTAATATATCCGTTTCTTGTAATGGCACATTGCATTGAAGTAATTTAGCCTGATTCTTTCCCTCATCCGTTAATGGCGGATGAAGCACTTGTAAACTTGACGGCAAATCCTTTGTATGTTCACCTTCTCCGTGCCGAACAAAGACAAGCTTCATATCCAGCCTCCTCTCTCTATGAAATCCTCTTACATATTTCTTCCCTATCTCATTCTTTATTCCTGCTATATGAAAAACTGGTATGTAAAAAACATTTGACACAATTAATTAAAAAACATTACAATTATAATATGTAAAATACTTTTTACAAGAGAGAGGTGAATCACAAATATGAAATGAATTATCGCCTTTATCGGAATGATCATATGGGGATACATAAATGGATTTTTTAATAGTGATAAAACTGCTAATCCTTGGATTACAGATGATGAACGTGAAACAAAAATTAAACAGAAAGCAATTATTGCAAGCTGGTCTGGTGTTTTCATGTTTTGTATCATTAACCTCTTAAACAAATGGTTAGGTTTAGGAACGAGTAATACATCACCTTACTTACCATCTTCTGTCGCAACTATTTTAAAAGAAAATGTAGAGTTACAAGTTTTACTTATGCTATTTATTACGTATGGCATATTTTACGTATACTATCGAAGAAAATTAAGCGCTTAACTTTTATCTCATGATTATCCTCCTAAATGGTTATAGTAATTAGGACGAAATGAAAGGAGCGATATAAAAATGAGTAACTCGAATGACTTTTTAGATACACTACATGAAAAACAAGTAAAAGATGAACAAAATAGAAAGCGTCAGGGAAACGGAAACCCCGCGAAAAAAAAGCCAAATAAAACACATAAATAACAATAAAAAACGTGCCTAAAATTATCTTTTAGGCAGTTTTTTTTATTCTTCTTTCACCGAGATAACATTTTCCCAGTTCCATTTCTCATAATACCATTCTGGTACATCTATATTTTCAATCCACTTCTTTTCCTGTTTTCCATCACTACTGGAAAGCCATACATTGGCTTTCTTACGGTCTGAACGTATCCATATTAATTGATTGTTCTTCTTCATAAAGATGGGATGATAGTCACCTTGCTTATGGGGTGGCTTTGTGATTTGATGTTGTTCGTCGCTTGTACTATCGATCTCATATAAGGATGGCAGTGGCCTTTTTTCTGGCGGAGTTTCTATCCCTGCCTCTTTTGCTCGTGAAACGATCATTACTTTATCGTTCTTCCATACAAAATCCCAATCGACATATCCTTTCGGCGTAAAGGTGTTCTGCTGAAGTGCCGGCAGCTCTTTTACTTTTAAATGTTTATTCTCTAACGCAACTCTTCCGCTTCCTTCAATATAAGCTAAAATATTCTTGGATGGCGCCCATTTGAACCATTGTGTGTTTAATAACATTTGATCTACTTTTTCAAATCGACTGCCATCTGCTCGAACTAAGCAAAGCGTATTACTATCAGCTGACCATGAAGCTGTCGGTACCGCTAAAAATGAAATCCACCTTTGATCTGGCGACCACTCAAACCCACTTGCAACTAGTGCTAAAAAATCATCATGTTCATTTGGTAATGCATACAAATGCTTCATTTTATGAGGATTCATATGTGCATCTTTTTGCACTTCATATAGCTGAGCTCCTGTCCATCCTGTTGGAAGTAAGTGTGCCTCAGAAGATACAAGAAACTTCTTTCCATCAGGATACCATGCATAATCACCTACACCAGCCGATACATTTTCAAAATCTGTATTCTTATTTTTGACATCAAACGTATTTAATGTATTCATAAATACAAATGCAATTATATTCTCTTTCGGTGACCATTGATAATTCGATACTTCAGATTGCAATGGCCTAACTTTCTTTCCATCTTCCAGTTGGTACAACTCCAAGGTGTTTTGCTTCTTTCCTTTAGCATAGGCAAGCCATTCTCCATCATGGGACCATTTTGGCCCTGTTATGTACTCACCTTTTGTTATTTGTTTTTCTTTCCCATCAATTTTCATCCAAAGGTCATGATGACGAATAAAAGCAACCTTCACCCCATTATGTTCCGCACTAGTACTAAAAATTGAAGATAAAAAAATAAACAAAACCACACTACTACTCACGATAATTTTTTTCATACGTCCCTCCATTTTTCTTATAGCATTCCTCATATTCCGCTTACTATATGCTAATTTCGCTCCATATTAATTGCACAATTGTTGTGGATTTATACTCAGTAAGGATGTGCTTCCCCCCCACTGTGTATGAGCCATTCGACATAATTCCAAAAAATTTCCCAAGAAATTTTTAATTCAAAGAGGATTGGTATGAATTATGTCGAAAGTATAGTTTAGCCAACATTCGATTTCATATTTCAGAACAAAAATGTAAGATAATTTTTCGGAATATTGGCACTTTTTACTAGGGGGAGTTTCAATGAAAAAAACTACATCTGCACTATTAAGTATGGCGCTTGTCTTTTCTAGTTTTGGAGCTTTAAGCGCGCATGCTGAATCGCTGCAAAAGGAGAAGCAATTTAGTCCACAGTTAAAAGCGAATATTGAGCAATGGGGAGAAAACAAAATCGCGCAAAATGTTGAAACAAAAACATCAAAAGAAATTTCAGTCATTGTAGAATTGCAACATGCTCCGCTCGCTTCACAAAGTAACATTCAGCATGCTCCAGATTTAAAAAATGGAAATGTGCAATCATACCATGCACAACTAAAAAAGGCGCAAGAGGATACAACAAAGAAAATTAAAGAAAAAGCACCAAAAGCAAAGATAAAAGAAACGTATAGCACGTTATTTTCTGGATTCTCTATTTCTATCCCAGGAGATCAAGTTGCTGCTTTAGCTTCTTTACCCGAAGTAAAAGCTGTTTATCCGAACTTAACATATAAATTGCATGAAACAGCAAAAAGCGCTACTAAAGAAGAAGCGCCAAATATTGGCGGACCGACAATCGGTGCACCTGAAGCATGGAATTTAAAAGATCCATCTGGCAAACCGCTTGATGGAAAAGGTATGAAAGTCGCTATTATTGATTCTGGCGTAGACTATACACACCCCGACTTACAAGCAAACTATATCGGTGGATACGATACAGTCGATGAGGATAACGATCCGATGGATGGTAACGTACACGGTACTCATGTAGCTGGTATTATTGCTGGTAATGGAAAAATTAAAGGCGTTGCTCCGAATGCTTCTATACTCGCTTACCGTGTCATGAACGATGGTGGAACTGGTACGACCGATGATATTATTCAAGGTATTGAGCGCGCTATTCAAGATGGTGCTGACGTTTTAAATTTATCTCTCGGTCAAGATTTGAATGTCCCTGATCAACCTGTAACAATGACGTTAGAACGCGCAGCAAAACTTGGTGTTACTGCAGTCGTTTCAAATGGAAATGATGGACCAAAACCTTGGTCTGTTGATGCTCCTGGTAACGCAAGTAGTGTCATCTCTGTTGGCGCATCGACTGTTTCTATTCCATTCCCAACATTCCAAGTAGCTGGTTCTAATAAATCTTACCAAGGATTACCGTTATCAAAAGCAGATTTCCAAGTAGGAAACGATGCTCAGCTTGTCTATGTTGGCTACGGTAATTCAAGTGATTACGCTAAACAAGATGTGAAAGGGAAGTTCGCCCTTGTTTTACAAGGAACTTCGAGCACGTTAGTAAAGGCAGAACAAGCGAAACAAGCTGGAGCTATCGGAGTGCTACTAATTTCTAATGAAAAAGAAATTAATATTATGCCTGAATATTTTGGCCGTGAAGAGATAGCTCTTCCAGTTATGCAACTATCAAGTACAAATGGCGAAGAATTGAAAAATTTAATTACAAAAAGAAAGAAAAATATAAAGATTGGACAACCGAACAAAACAGAACTTATTGGTAACTTCAGCTCAAGAGGACCATCACAAGGAAGTTGGCTCATAAAACCTGATGTTGTTGCACCTGGCGTACAAATTACTAGTACGGTACCAAGGGGTGGCTATGAATCTCACAACGGAACAAGTATGGCTGCGCCACAAGTAGCAGGAGCTGTTGCCTTACTACGTCAAATGCATCCTGATTGGACGACAGAACAATTGAAATCTGCTCTTGCCAACACTGCAAAAACATTAAAAGATGTCAATGAAAATACATATCCTGTTATGGCACAAGGATCAGGTTTAATTAACATTCCGAAAGCAGCTCAAACGGATGCGTTAGTAAAACCGAACAATATAAGTTTCGGTCTTATTAAACCGAATAGCGGCAAAGTGAAACTAACACAAAATATTACGTTACAAAATCTTTCTAACAAAAAGAAAAACTTTTCAACTCGTATTGAATTACTAGATACAAAAACAAAAATCCAAACTTCTTTCCCTTCTTCTATTAGTATGAAACCGAATAGTAATATTGAAAAACCTTTTACTATTACTGTAGATAGCTCCTTACCGCAAGGCGTATATACAGGGAATCTGTATGTAAAAGAGCAAGGGAAAACTGAAGAAATGCGTATTCCATTTACATTTAGTATCGATCCGAAAGAATACAAGCGTATTGATGGCCTTGAAATCGTTAATTCTACTTTCAGTCCAAATAATGACAAAATATTAGATGACAACCTAATCAATTACTATTTAGTTACACCAGTTGAAGATATAGCGTTTCATGCCAATTTAATCACGAAAGACCGTGTGACATATCAAGGTACGGTATATCAAGGTAAAAACGAAACACCAGGTTATAAATCTTTCAAATGGAATGGTACAAAAACTGATGGATCTCCTCTACCTGATGGCTTATACCAAATCGAAGCTGTCGCTTCTACCTCGGGTGGAGAAACAAAGCAAACAGGAGCTGTATTTATCGACCGAACAGCCCCTAAGTTAACACACGAAATTGATCAAGAAAATCTTGTTATTAGAGGGAAAGTTGACGATATCCTACTAGATTGGATGACAGAATCTGGTTGGGCTGCACCTGGTATTCCAGTGAGAATGCAATATGAAATTAACGGCAATGGTGTGTGGGAAAGTGCGTTCCTGAATCCTTGGGAGAAAAGTTACGACATTTATTTCGATCGTAACCAATTACAAGAAGGAAAAAATACTATTCATATTGTAGCAACTGATGCAGCTGGAAATACATCTAATTTAAATGTTGATTTAGAAGTGAAATAAAGTGAAACTTTAATCAGCCCTCACTAATCGGACGTTTACGGACAGTAAAACTTCCATCTAACTTCTTTGCTCCGGCCGAATTTTGAGGTAGGAGTTTTACTGCCCACAAATAGCGAGATAAAATTATTGTTGACAATCTTTTAAAAATAGTTTTATAATACGAAACATAGTTTAGTTGAACGAATTATATATCGGCTTTGAAGGAATACTAGTAGCGACTTATATCCCTGTCTCAGAGAACTGATGGTTGGTGCGAATCAGTACATATACAAGCGTGAATTACAATTCTGGAGCTTCTTTCCCGTAGTGCACATAATGCATGAAGAGAAAGACGGATCTTTCCGTTATCTTAAAGTGAGTGGTAAACAATTTTTCTGTTTACAATTAGGGTGGTACCGCGGTTTTTATCGTCCCTATCGGATTTTCCGATAGGGGCTTTTTTGCGTCCTTCCCTTTTGCACAATTTCATATATACGCGTTGAAAGAATCGCAGTAATATCTTATATCCCTGTTACAGAGAGCTAATGGTCGGTGGAAATTAGCACATATATAAATATGAATTACAATTCTGGAGCTTCTTTTTCGTAGTGCTTGTACGCATGAAGGAAAAGACGGAGTTTTTCCGTTATCATTAATTGAGATGTAAGTATTTTTTCACTTACAAATAGGGTGGTACCGCGATTCTTTCGCCCCTATCGGATTTTCCGATAGGGGCTTTTTCTATTTCTCACAGAAACAAATGTTAAATAATTCCGAATCTTATGATAAAATTTTATAAGCGCTTACAATTTTGAAAGGTGGTGGTTTCAGCTATACCCAACCAATATTCAATTTTATAGAAAACAAGGAGGATGTCTAAATGACAAAGAAAACAGAAATTCCATCGCATTTAAAACCATTCGTATCCACGCAGCATTATGATCAATATACACCGGTGAATCACGCTGTTTGGCGTTACATTATGAGACAAAATCATAGTTTCTTAAAAGACGTTGCTCATCCAGCCTATGTGAACGGACTACAATCATCTGGTATAAATATAGATGCAATTCCAAAGGTAGAAGAAATGAATGACTGTTTAGCACCAAGCGGATGGGGAGCTGTAACAATTGATGGACTTATTCCCGGCGTAGCATTCTTTGATTTCCAAGGACACGGATTACTACCAATCGCAACAGATATTCGCAAAGTAGAAAATATCGAGTATACACCAGCTCCAGATATCGTACACGAAGCAGCAGGACACGCACCTATTTTACTGGATCCTACATATGCGAAGTATGTGAAACGCTTTGGACAAATTGGTGCGAAAGCTTTCTCCACAAAAGAAGAACATGATGCTTTTGAAGCTGTTCGTACATTAACAATCGTAAAAGAAAGCCCTACTTCTACTCCTGACGAAGTTGCCGCTGCTGAAAATACTGTAATTGAAAAACAAAAATTAGTTTCTGGTTTATCAGAAGCTGAACAAATTTCACGTCTTTTCTGGTGGACAGTAGAATATGGGTTAATCGGAAATATAGATGCTCCAAAAATATATGGTGCTGGTCTCCTTTCTTCTGTTGGCGAAAGCAAACATTGCTTAACGGACGCTGTAGAAAAGGTTCCATTCTCTATCGAGGCATGTACAGGTACAACTTATGACGTAACAAAAATGCAACCACAACTATTTGTTTGTGAATCATTTGAAGAGCTGACTGAAGCACTTGAGACATTTGCTGAAACGATGGCCTTTAAAACAGGTGGAAAGGAAGGTTTAGAAAAAGCGATTCGCTCTGAAAACTATGCAACTGCTGAACTAACTAGTGGATTACAGATTACAGGTACATTCAGCGAGACAATTGAAAACGATGCAGGTAAAGTGATTTACATGCGAACAAATTCACCAACTGCATTAGCAATTCATAATAAACAACTAGCGAATCATTCTACATCTATACACAGTGACGGCTTTGGAACACCAATTGGATTACTCACTGAAAATATTGCATTAGAAAATTGTACAGATGAACAACTACAATCATTAGGAATTACAATTGGAAATATTGCTGAGTTTACTTTTGCAAGTGGTATTCATGTAAAAGGAAAAGTAACAGATATTATAAAAAACGATAAGAAAATTGCTCTTATTTCCTTTATCGATTGCACAGTTACTTATAACGCCCGCGTATTATTTGATGCTTCATGGGGCGCATTTGATATGGCTGTTGGCTCACAAATCATTTCAGTATTCCCAGGAGCAGCAGATGCAGCGTCATTTTTCCCAATTGATGAAGAAACAGAGGAAACTCCAGCACCTCTTGCATTAACTGAGCTGGATCGTATGTATCAAACAGTTCGTGATATTCGAGGTGGAGGTATTTTACACGACGCACATGTCGATCAATTAGTAGCAATTCAAGAGGTATTAAATAAATTTTATCTGAAAGAATGGCTGCTTCGCCTTGAAATATTAGAATTACTTTTAGAGCATAACAAAGGACACGAAACATCAGCAGCATTATTACAACAACTTTCTACTTTCACAACTGACGAAGCTGTAACACGCCTTATTAACAATGGTCTTGCACTACTGCATGTAAAGGATGTGAAAAATGATGCTACGATTAACTGAAGAAGAAGTTCAAGGGGAATTATTAAAGGTGGATAAATGGATGATAAAAGATGAAAAATGGATTGAACGAAAATATATGTTTTCCGACTACTTAAAAGGAGTCGAATTTGTCTCTGAAGCCGCCAAACTATCAGAAGAACGTAATCACCATCCATTTATCCTTATCCAGTATAAAGCAGTCATTATTACTTTGTCATCTTGGAATGCAAAAGGTTTAACGAAACTAGATTTTGAGCTTGCAAAGCAGTTTGATGAACTATTTTTACAAAACGAAAAAGCAATTATAAGAAAGTAAAAAAAGAGAAGCCTTTTTTAGGCTTCTCCTTTTATTTTGAAATGAATACAATGTCCAAATGGGTCCTCAACTTGTAATATTCCATCTTTGTACGTAGCGACTTTGCCAATATTTTTTAAGCTTTCACATACTTGCTCTTTTTGTTTTTCATCCGCTAGTACAATTGTGAAATATTTCAAGCCGACGGAATTTGGCATTTGCGGCGGTATTCTTTCACCTTGCCACGTATTTAAACCGATATGGTGATGATAGCCACCTGCCGATACGAACAACGCGCCATTACGAGCTGGGATTGTTACTTCAAAACCAAGACCATCCACATAGAAACGTTTCGCTTCTTCCAAATCAGCTACATGGAAATGAATATGCCCCATCACAGTACCAGCTGGAAAACCATTCCACGCAATTCCTTGCTGCAATAATTCTTCACCAGCTAACGGGTTACTAACAAATGGTAGTTCTCCATTCTCATCACGCCAAACTTCTTTTTGGCGATCATGATAAATTTCAATCCCGTTTCCATCTGGATCAGCTAAATAGAGGGCCTCACTAAAGTAATGGTCGGCTCCGCCGTGCAGTGGATATACCATTTCTACAAGATGACGAAGAATATTCGCTAAATCCTGTCTACGTGGTAGTAAAATTGCGTAATGATATAACCCCGTTCTCCCTCTTTGCTTTGGTAAAGCTTCTTTCTTTTCTTCAATGATAAGGAGTGGTTCGTTATTTTCATTCCCAAATGTAACGACCATTTCATCTTCTTTTAGTACTTTCATACTTAGTACTTCTGTATAAAACTCTAGTGATTTCTTTATATTTGATACATATAAATGAACAACATCAAGTGTTGTATCGGGATGAAGTTGAAAACTCATCTTGTTAGCCCCCCATTTAATTTAGTTCTTCTTTGACATTTTCTCTTTTAAGAAATTATCTACAAAACCGTCTGCTTTCGCAACAAATAAGTACGCACCCATTGCTAACAATGCAAGTTCTAATTCGAAGCCAGGATTTTTTCCATCCCCTAATAAACCAGCTGACCATTTTACTTTTACAATTGCTCCAACCATTACAAGTGCAAATAATAATCCAATATATCTTACACCTACACCTAGAATTAACAATATACCACCAACTACCTCCGCTGTTGCTACACCGTATGCAAGACCTCCTGGTAAACCAATGCTTGTAAACCACCCTGCAATATTGTCAATCCCCGATTGGAATTTTGTTAAACCGTGCATAAAGAATGTTACCCCTAACACGATACGAATAATTAAGTTACCGATATGTTGATTCATTTCATTCTCTCCTTTATAGTTTTCTTATACAAAACTTTTATTTACATTACAAAACATACACTAATTTTTTTTATTCGTCAATTCATTTTCACTGGGAAAAAATATATTTTTTTTGCTATGATACAAATAGTTGTTTACAAAAAGGAGCTTGATTTTATGAATATTGGTTCTGCAATACGTGAAATTCGTCAACGTAGAGGCATAACAATCGCACAAATTTGTGAGGGAACGGGTCTTTCTAAAGGATTTATGAGTCAGGTTGAAAATAATAAAACATCACCATCTATCTCAACTTTAGAAACAATCTCCAATTTTTTAAACGTTCCCCTTCCCTATTTATTATTAGAACAAAAAGATCGGTTGAAAGTTGTCAAAAAGGTAGAGCGTAAATACAGTGTATACGGAAAAGATGAACAAAGAATTGAACATGTTGCAGAGCAAGGTGGCCTCCGCCTAAACCTCGTGGAAATTCCTGCTGGGTTTCCGAAAGAAAATATACCAAATGCCCATGAAGGGGAAGAATGTCACCTTGTATTACGCGGAAAACTAGAAGTTCAACATGGAGAAGATATTGCAATAGTAGAAGAAGGTGATTCTTTCTCCTGGAATGCATGTGTTCCTCATATCGTTCGTAATATAGGGGAAGAAACTGCATTATTACTCATCTCTAGTCATGCAGAAAATCGAAAACGTGTTTATTAAATAAAAAAGAAGCCTGTAAATCAGGCTTCTTTTTTATCCCCTTATAACGCCATAACTTGTTCCAACTAGTACAGTCTTTTCATGTTGATTGCGATAAACTGACTCGATTGAAACCTTTTTATATCCTTCCATCTGTTCAATATTTGTTAAAGTTAATTCACAAGTGATCGTATCCCCTGTAAAAACCGGTCTAATAAACTCACTTACTAATTCTCTTGCTATGTAATGTAATTCTTCTCCTACTTTCGTTCCAATACTAGCAGTTAATAAACCATGAACCATTAAACGTCCTTTTTCATCATATTCCATATGATGCCTACCTTTATCTCCTGTAATATTTGCAAATTCAAAAACCTCTTCCTCAGTAAATCTTCTTTCGTATTTAAATACATCCCCAACTTTTACATTCATTTTTATCCCCCGTTTAATAAACAGAATTTTCTTTTATTTTATCATAAAATGAGTCTCAGTTCAGTTTATATTATTAAATAGCATCCTTTTTCTACACTATCTTACTTTTATCGGTGCCCATCTTTTTTTGCTACTTGATACCCGTAGTACGCACATGTTCCATTTCTCGATAATTCTCTCACCTCAAAACCACAACTTCTATAAAAATCAAAATTACTCGCAGATGTATGTGCAAACCAGTCTCCATGTGGCAACTTTTGCAAACAAAGAGCGACAAGTTTCTTACCTAATCCCTTCCCTCTATATTCACATTTCACAACTAAATTTACTATGTTCGCGATCATGATTCCATCAGAAATGACTCTAACCATCGCAATCATCTCTTCTTCATCCCAAATTGTGAATGCCCATGTTGAATTTTCAAATGCTATCGTGAATTTTTCAATTTGCCAAGAAGGGATATCATCATTACTCCAACCAGCATCTTCGAATAAAGTTTTAATTGCATATGCTGGCACACCATTCGTTCCCTCACGAATAATAAGGCCATTATGATAAATATACATGTAATCCCCCCTTTATTTTTATATACCATTCTTCAAAAGATGCAATTTACCTTTTTTCATCCAACGCGTTTAATGGAATAAACAAGAACGTCCATCCCATGAAATGAAGTTGTTTTCTCATAACTAAGCCCTGTTTTTCTAGCAACAAAGATTGAGGCGGGGTGATCCGGATTAATAAGAGAAATTAATTTATTCATTCGTAACGCTTGGAAACCATAGTCTCGAAATGCTGCCGCTGCTTCTTTCGCATACCCTTTTTCCCAATACTGAGGTAATAACCAATAACCAATTTCAATTTCTTCTTTTCCATCTATCTGCTGCTTTACTAACCCTGCATGACCAATTCGTATTCCCGTTTCCTTTTCAATCAATACAAATAAACCAAGACCGTTTTTATAGCTAGGAATCACCCACTCCTCCAAACTTTTTTTACATTGCATATATGTTTTTAACGTCCCATTTCCAATATAGCGCATCACCTTCTCATTTCCCCATAGCGAAGCATAGAACTGCAAATCATCCATTGTATATTTGCGAATTTGTAAACGATCTGTATGAAACATCTCTGCACTCCTTCCCACGAATTTGTACTTAACTACACAATCATGTTTTGTATGTATACTAAATGTTACTATCTATTATAAATGAACCAAGAACAAAATACAGAATATTCAATCCCTCAAGAATCTAAAAAAGACAGTAGACAAATGTTGTCTACTGCATCCATATCATAACTAGCATAAAGAAAACTACAATTGAGGGGGGGGTAGGATTTTCAAATATACTAGATACTTATCCCGTTCTAACGGGCGGTAAACTTTTCAATTATATGAAAGTGAAAAGTTTACCGCACATAAGAACCTTTGCGGTCATTAAGAGATCACCGTTAAGTACTCAAATACACGCTGTGCCTGTTCTCCACCCATTCGTGCATGTTGAAGAAGGGAAATACCATGTGGACCCGATGCACGCAATGCCTCTGGTTGTGCTACTAAAATAGCTTGTACAACTTCTAATTCTCCAAGCATCGCGGCCGCGAAAATGTCCATTCGAGCACCCTTTTCTAGTAAATAGAGAGCAATATCTTTACGACCTACATGTGCCGCCGCTCCTAACGCACTTTCCCAATCTGATCCGCCCCAATTGTAAGAGGCATGAAGTAAGCTTGGCGATTCAGCCAACAGTTCTTGTACTTTTTCTAAATCTCCGTGAGCTGCCATAACAAATTCTCTTACTAACTCAGTGGTAATACATTCTTCTGTTCGCATCTTGCTCCTCCTTTTTTAGAAATTCGTTTTGGTGTAAAAAATGGCTTGTCACTTCCTTGAAAAATATCTACCTCTATACCGAACACACGTTGAAACATTTCATGACATAACACTTCTTCTGGTATACCGTCATACTGAAGCTGCCCTCGCTTTAATACGAGTAAACGATCACTATATTGAGCCGCTTGGTTAATATCATGTAAAACCATTACAATTGTCATGCCAAACTCCTCGTTTAACCGTTTCACAAGTTCCATTACTTCCAACTGATGAACGATATCTAAAAAGGTTGTTGGCTCATCTAATAATAAGACATTTGTACGTTGTGCTAGCGTCATTGCAATCCAGGCACGTTGTCTTTCTCCTCCTGATAAAGATTGCAAAAGGCGATATTCGTACCCTTCAAGATTTGTAACAGACAATGCCCAATCAACAATTTTTTCATCGTCTTTATTTAAGCGACCTCTCCATGATTTATGAGGTCCTCTTCCAAATTCGATTAATTCTTTCACTGTTAAATCTAATTGATGATCATGCATTTGTGGTAACATCGCTAATTGCTTCGCTACATCGGCACTTTTCATCGTATGAATACTTTTTCCATCTAAAATGATATCCCCTTCGCTTTGTTTAAGTAGTCTTGCCATTAAACGAAGCAAAGTAGATTTCCCCGATCCATTTGGCCCAATTAAACTAACGACCTCTCCAGCTTTAATATGTACATTCATATTTTGCATTTGAAACCTTTCAGAATGTGCATAAAACACTTTGTTAACGGAAATCACTCTGTTTCCCTCCTCTATGAATTAAATATAAGAAGAATGGACCGCCTAAGAAGGATAATAGAATACCAACAGGCAATTCAATTGGATCGAACCAACTTCGAGCTATCGCATCCGCGAAAACAAGTAATATCCCTCCGCCAAGACATGATAATGGCAGTAAATATTTATAGTCATTTCCAACTAATAAACGTAACATATGTGGTACGACAAGACCGACAAATCCAATAAGACCAGAGACACTAACTGCAATTCCAGCTAGTAACGTACTTACTACTATTAAATAAAACCGGCTTCTCTCCACGTTATGACCTAATAATTTCGCCATTTCATCTCCAAGCATTAATACTCGAATATGTTTTATACCAAAGAAGGCTAATATAATAGCGAATATTGCATAATAAATAATCATGTTTAAATGTGCCCAACTTACACCACCAATGCCACCTGCTAACCAAGGTAACACCGATTGTACTTTGTCACTATGTAATAACATTAACGCTGACGTCGCTGCACCAATTAATGCATTGATTGATACACCTACTAAGACAATCCTTGAAGGCGGTGCCCCTTTTTGCCATGATAAAGCATAAATGACCATCGCCGTTATGAAAGCTCCTATAAACGCCCCGAGCGGTAAAAATGCCATATGCTGAGGGAATAAAATCATAATTACAATTGCTACAAGGCCTGCTCCAGATGAAACCCCGATAATACCAGGGTCTGCAAGAGGATTTCTCATAACCCCTTGCAGCAGTGCACCAGATGCTGCTAAACATGTTCCTACTATAAATCCAACGAGCACTCTCGGTATACGAAGGTCCCATACAATTCGATGAACCGTCGAACCTTCATCTTGTATCCCTGTTAGAATTTCTCGTAAAGAAAAGGATAGGCTTCCTGCGAAAAGACCGTAAAAAAGACCTAGAATCGTTAATACAACTAAAGTAACTGCTATTATCCATCTTTTTTTCGCAAAAGGATGTTCCTTTTCCCTTACTACTTCACTACTTTCCATACGTATCATTTCCTTACATCTTGTATACTTTTATACATAAAGTCCATTGCTTCTGTAACTTTTGTTCCAGGATTTGATCCAAATAAGTCTGGTGGCAAAATAACTACACGATTTTGTTTTACTGCATCTAAATTTTTCCACGCTTCATTTTTCATCATTTCGCCTTCAAATGCTTTTTTAACGCTATTTGGATCTCCATGTGTAATTAAATAAATCACATCTGGATTTGCCTCAATAATACGTTCTACACTTAGCTGCGCATATTGCGGATATTCCTTCATTTCCGGAAAATCAGCTGCAATATTTTTTCCGCCTGTTTTTTCTAAAATATTACCTGATAAAGATGTTGGTAATGCTGCTAAATAAGTACCTGGTGCTCCGTATACTAACAGTGCTTTCACATCACTCTTTTTCTCATATGTCTTCATTTGATCATTAATTTTTTGATTAAGTTCTTTTGCTTTATCTTCTTTCTTCATTATCGTTCCATATAGTTCAATATTCTTTTGAATATCTTGTACAGAATTCGCAGAAGAAATCATTACTTTCGTTCCTTGCCCTTCAACCGTTGGAACATTCTTTTGAAACCCATTGTTAGCAATAAGTACATCCGGTTTTAAACTAGCGATTTGCTCAAAATTCGGTTGATGTGCATTCCCGATTACTTGTACTTTCTTTACATCCTCTGGAAGAGTTATTTTTGCATCCGGACGACCTACTATTTTTCCGCCTAAAGCATGAATAATATTCATGTCCCCCATACTTAATGTTGCAAAACTCTCTGGCACTTTATCGAATGTTACCTTTCTTCCTGATAGGTCGGTAACTTCGATTTTCTCTTTTCCTTTTTCTGTTTTTGTTGCAGATGCTTTTTCGTCTCCCTTTGCATTGCAACCTATTAACAAGAAAAAAATAGATAAAATCGCTGTGAATAGCGTAATAGATTTTTTCATTCTTTCACCTCTGAATGATAATGATAATCATTAACTACTATTCTACTTTAATTGATAAGGATTATCATTGTCAATATAAACCGCATACATTTTTTACAAAAACAAAAAGCACTACAAAAAGATTCGTTCTTTTCGTAGTGCTCTATTTCATAATATTACTCACATTCGTTTCCCTCTAACTGTTCTCGCATCACTTTCACACGCTGAAAGAAAAAGAATGATAAACTTAAAAATATAACGGTACTCCCCATCATAACAAAAGATTGTATTGCTTCTTTTGCTCCATTCGGAATCAATAAGCCAACCATTAACAATGTACTTACAGCGAGAAGGATTTGTCCGAACCGAGTATAATCTTCTATTTTCCCTTGTAATTCTTTCATTATATTCTCACTCCTCTATTTCACTGTATCATATTCCATTAAACTTAAAGACCAGTAAATACAGCCATTCTGGGAGATGTTTTCCAAATGAAAAAGAGCCGCTTTATTGCGACTCTTTCATACCCATTACTCCCCTTTATATGCTTCCATATAAATTTCTTTCAACTCTGAAATGAGAGGTAATTTCGGATTAGCTGTTGTACATTGATCTTCAAAAGCTCTTTCTGCTAATAATCCAACAACCTCTTCAAATTGGTCTTTAGCAACTCCTTGTCCTGCAATACTCATATTTATATTTAAGCTTTTTCCAAGCTCAATAATTGCTTGGACGAGGGATTCCACACCTTCTGCTGTCGAGCCTGCTGGAAGCCCGAGCATTCTCGCAATATGTGCATAGCGTTCATCAGCCACAAAGTGCTCATATTTTGGGAACAATGCGTGTTTTCTTGGCTTAATAGCATTATAGCGAACTACGTGTGGCATAAGAATTGCATTCGCACGCCCATGTGGAATATGAAATTCCGGTCCAATTTTATGTGCTAAGCTGTGATTAATACCTAAGAAAGCATTTGCAAATGCCATCCCTGCGATTGCAGAAGCATTATGCATTTTTTCTCGTGCTTCTTCGTCATTTCCATCTTTAAATGCTCTTGGTAAATATTTAAATACGAGATCAATGGCCTTTAATGCTAATCCATCTGTATAGTCATTTGCTAGAACAGACACATACGCCTCGATTGCATGCGTTAATACGTCCATACCAGTGTCTGCTGTTACATGTGGTGGTACTGTCATTACAAACTGTGGATCAACAATTGCTACATCTGGTGTTAATTCATAATCCGCGAGCGGATACTTTATATTATTTTTCTTATCTGTAATAACCGCAAATGGTGTTACTTCTGATCCTGTTCCTGATGTTGTTGGAATGGCAACAAACTGCGCCTTACTTCCTAATTCCGGATATTTACATGTACGTTTTCTTATATCTAAAAACTTCTGTTTAATTCCATAGAATGTTGTTTCTGGTTGTTCATAGAAAAGCCACATCCCTTTCGCTGCATCCATAGCTGAACCACCACCAAGTGCGATAATTACATCTGGCTTAAAACTTCTCATCATTTCCGCACCTTTAAACACAGTTTCATCTGATGGATCTGGCTCGACCTCAAAGAAAACTTCGACTTTTACATCATTTGCATGTTTACGTAAATAATGCGTAACCGTATCTACATATCCGTGCTCAACCATTCCTGGATCCGTTACAATAAATGCACGTGAAATGTTAGGCATATTTGCTAAATATGCTGTCGCATGTTTTTCAAAATAAATTTTTGGTGGTAATTTGAACCACTGCATATTCTTTTTTCTATTTGCCAACCTTTTTATATTTAATAAATGCGTCGCTGTTACGTTTTGAGAAACTGAGTTTTTCCCATACGAGCCGCAACCGAGCGTAAGTGATGGAATAAATCCATTATATATATCACCGATTCCACCTTGTGATGAAGGAGCGTTTACAATAAGACGGCAAGCTTTCATACGTAATCCAAATTGTTTTTGTACTTCTTTATTTGTAGAATGAATGACTGCTGAATGTCCTAAACCACCAAGGTCTAACATGTCTTCGCAATATGTAAGTCCCTCTTCTAGTGAATTTGCTTTTACACAAGCTAATACTGGACTCAATTTCTCACGAGATAGTGGATATGCTCCTCCGATACCTTGTATTTCAGCTACAAGCATTTTTGTATTTTCAGGCACAGTAATTCCAACTAATGCGGCAATGTACTGTGCTGATTTCCCTACAATATCACTATTTACTGCACATGTATTTTCATTAATAACAAGCTTTTCTAATTTTCTTCTCTCTTCTTCTGTTACAAAGTAACAATTGTTTGCAATCATTTCTTTTTTCACATCATCATAAATTTCCTTGTCTACAATGATTGCTTGTTCTGATGCACAAATCATACCGTTATCAAATGTTTTTGATAAAATTAAATCATTAACAGCTCGTTTTATATGCGCTGATTTCTCTATATAGCATGGTACATTACCAGGACCTACACCTAGCGCTGGTTTTCCAGTAGAATAAGCTGATTTCACCATACCTGCTCCTCCAGTTGCCAAAACAAGCGCAACACCTTCATGGTTCATTAATTGTTTCGTTGCTTCGACAGAAGGTCTTTCAATCCACTGAATACAATGTTTTGGTGCCCCGGCCTTCACCGCTGCATCATATACTGTTTTCGCCGCTGCAATGGAACAGTTTTGTGCTGAAGGATGAAATGCGAAAATAATTGGATTTCTCGTTTTCATCGCGATTAATGCTTTAAACATTGTTGTCGACGTTGGATTCGTTACTGGCGTTACCCCAGCTACTACACCGACAGGTTCCGCAATTTCTATTATTTCTTCATGAGGATCTTCGTGAATAATCCCTACTGTTTTATCTTTTTTTATGCTATGCCAAATATATTCAGTAGCAAAAATATTTTTAATACATTTATCTTCATATACACCACGACCTGTTTCTTCAACAGCCAACTTCGCAAGCGGCATATGTTGATCAACACCTGCTAATGCCATTTCATGAACAATGTTGTCAATTTGCTCTTGTGTAAAACTTTCTAATGCTTGTAAAGCCTTTCGACCGTTATTCACTAACGTATCAATCACCTCTTTTACTTCCTGCATTTCATTTACAACTTTCTCTTTGACTACCATGTAAATTCCTCCTATTCTGCTATCATGGACTAAATAAGACCCTATAGGTCATAATGAGTCCCGATTAGCGCAAAAAAAATAGAGTTGCTTTCCTACATGAACCTCATTGTTTGTGAAATATTTCACAAGTTTGTTCGTGAGTAACACTTCATGAACTTAATATACATGAAATGATTTCATTTGTGTATGTCTATTTTGTGAAATTTTTCACAAAAAGATGTAATAAAAATGCACTGCCTATATGAGCAGTGCATTTTTACTATGCTAACGCTTGTGCTAGATCTTCAATTAAATCTTCACCGTCTTCAATACCGACAGAAATACGAATTAATGTATCTGTAATTCCTAGCTCTTTACGACGATCTGCTGGGATTGATGCATGTGTCATTTGAGATGGGATAGAAATTAAACTTTCTACTGCCCCTAAACTTTCAGCAAGTGTAAAGTATTGTAAGTTCTCTAGTACTTTATTTAATGTTTCTTCACTATCTACATCAAATGAGATAATAGCACCAAATCCATTTGCTTGTTCTGTCGCTAGTTCATGGTTTTGATGTGATGCAAGACCTGGGTAATATACTTTATTTACTTTTGGATGGTTATTTAAAAACTCAGCAATTGCACGTGAATTCGTTTCATGCTCTTCCATTCGAATTCCTAATGTTTTTAAACCACGAAGTAGTAAGAAGCTATCTTGTGGGCCAAGAATGCCTCCTGTTGAGTTTTGTACAAAGTGAAGGTCTTCTGCTAATTGCGGGCTATTTACAACTACTAGGCCTGCAACTACGTCACTATGACCTCCTAAATATTTCGTTGCACTATGAAGTACAATGTCTGCTCCTAAAGTAATCGGCGACTGCCAATATGGCGTCATGAATGTGTTATCGATAATTGTTAATAAATCTTTCTCTTTAGCAAGAGTAGATATTTTCTTAATATCAGTAATTTTCAGTAATGGGTTCGTTGGTGTTTCCACATAAATCGCTTTCGTATTTGGACGAATCGCTTCTACAACTTCCTCTAGGTTTGTTGTATCTACAAATGTATGCTCAATGCCGAAGCGATTTAATACTTTCGTGATAACGCGGTACGTTCCACCATACACATCATCTGTTAAAATAACGTGGTCACCTTTTGAGAACAACATAATTGTAGCTGTAATAGCAGCCATTCCTGAACCAAATGCAAAACCAGCATGACCGTTTTCTAATACTGCAATCATTTCTTCTAAAGCTGCACGTGTTGGGTTGCCTGTACGTGAATATTCATATCCTTGATGCTTACCAACTGCTTCTTGTTTGTACGTACTTGTTTGATAAATCGGTACATTTACAGATCCAGTTGAAGGTTCTCCTATGCGAATACCATGAATTAACTTTGTCTTTGCTCTCATTTTTTATTCCCATCCTTTGTATATGTCTTTACTTAAATAACGCTCACTACTATCAGGAAAAATCGTTACAATATTTGTACCTGGCGCCGCTTTCTCTGCTTCAAGTAAACTTGCATGAAATGCTGCTCCGGAAGAGCTCCCAACGAGCAGTCCTTCTTTTTGCGCTAATTCCTTCACTCGTAAAAATGCATTTCGATCAGAAATTGTATGAATTTCATCAAAATAAGATGTTTTCAAAAATGGCGGGATAAATTCAAGGCCAATCCCTTCTGTTTCATGCGAACCAGCTTTACCACCATTTAAAATAGATCCTTCTGGTTCGACAATAACCGTTTTTATATCTATATTTTTTTCTTTCAAATAAGATGCAGTCCCCATGAATGTACCACCAGTTCCTGCTCCTGCAACAAATATGTTAATCTCTCCGTTCAGTGCATCCCACAGTTCAGGACCTAGTGTTTTGAAATAAGCACGCGGGTTTGCTTCATTCGCAAACTGACTTGGAGAGTATGAATTCGGTATTTCACTTACTAATTCTTTTGCTTTTGCAATTGCGCCGGTCATTCCTTGCTCAGTCGGTGTATGCACGACCGTTGCGCCTAGTGCTTTCATTAATTCTTGTTTTTCAATACTAAATTTCTCTGGTACACAAACAATAACGCGTAAATCATGTTGTAACGCTGCAAGTGCCAGTCCAATACCAGTATTTCCAGCAGTTGGTTCAATAATTGTTCCACCCTGGGTAACAAGCCCTTTTTCTAGCGCATCTTCGATTAATTCTCTTCCTAAACGGTCCTTAACGCTTCCACCTGGGTTATAAAATTCAAGCTTTGCAAATAAACGGACCCCTTCTGGAAGTGAAAAACGAGTAATTTCTACAATTGGTGTATGACCAATCAACTCATGAACTCCACGATATACATTCATCGTGTTCTCCCCCTTATTCGCCAATAAAGAAAAGGCAACTGTATGTATTTTCTTTATATGAGACAGTTGCCTTTTTGTTACATTACTTTAACTCTTCTAGTACTTTTACGATAAAGTTTGTAGAATGAAGAGCTGCTTGATCTAAAAATTGATCAAATGAAACATTTGATTCTTTACCTGCAATATCAGAAAGCGCACGAATAATAACAAACGGAACTTCATATTGGTGGCATACTTGTGCAACAGCTGCTGCTTCCATTTCTACTGCATAAAGGTCTTCAAATTTATCACGAATTGCTGCAACGCGGTTCGGATCACTCATAAATGAATCCCCTGTTGCAATCATACCTTTTACAACTTGAATATTTTCTTCTGCCTGCATACATTTCTCAGCTAATGTAACTAATGCTTCATCAGCCTTGAATCCAGGAGGCATTCCTGGTACTTGACCATACTCATAGTTAAATGCTGTTACATCTACGTCATGATGACGAACTTCTGTTGAAATAACTACATCTCCAACGTTTAGAGAATGATGGAAGCCACCAGCTGAACCAGTATTAATTACTTTTTCAGGCTTATATCTTTCTAATAAAATTGTCGTTGACATCGCTGCATTTACTTTACCAATACCAGACTTTAACAAGATTACTTCGTGTCCTGCTAATTGTCCTTTCGTAAATTCACAACCCGCAACCGTTTCTGTTTCTGCTTGTTCTAATTTGTCACGTAAAATACGTACTTCTTCTTCCATTGCTCCAATTACAGCAATTCTCAATCTAATCCCTCTTTCTATTGCTTAGTTGCCTCCATTACCCAAACGAAATGATTTAATCTCGTAAACGTTACATGGAAGCCATTGTTTTCAAAAATAGACTGCATGACTGGAATACGTGTATAGTATTCCGTTTGCAAATCGTTTGCTAACTGATGGAAACCTCTTTGTTTTGCTGTTTCAACAGTTTTATCATATGCATCTTGATCTGCAAATATCGTATCAGCAAACACTATTTTACCACCTTTGTTTAGCAATTGACTATACTTCGCAATCGCTACATTTTTTTCATCATCTGTTAAATGATGAAATGCGTAGGTGCTTACTATGGTATCAATTGAATTTGGGACTTCAAACGAAAGAAAATCACCTTCTGTAATGGAAAATTCTTTTGGCAATTTCTCTTTTGCAATCATGCGCATTTCACGTGACGGTTCTATACCGTAAACTGTGCGTCCAGCAAACAATAATTTATTTGTTAAATTGCCAGTACCAACACCAAATTCTAATACATTACCAAATGACTTGTTAACTACATCCTCTAGAATGTCCTCATAATGGGCGAAAACTTCTTTATATTGTATATCTTCGCCTTGTACAAATGAGTCGTACGTATGAGCCCACTCATCAAATAAACCATTAAATTCTGTACCCATAAAAATTCCCCTTTTTCTTATCGGTTTTATCAGTATAATATGCCCTCTTTCTAAAAATGTCAATTGAAATGTACATGGTATTTCCTTCTTTTCTTTGTTACACTATAGTTGATTACATAGGAGAGGGGTCGTCTTCGTGTCATTTACCTTTGAAATGTTAGAAGATAAAGTAGAGTTTTTCGAAGCAGGAGACTTAGCTTCTTTGGAACGAAAAATTAGTGAACAAATCGATAATAATAAAGCACTTATGCTTGAAGTTCATCACATCTCGCATCAAATGGTTATGGATCCCGAAAGCAAAAGGCCATATTATAGCGCGGTTGTTCATTTTAAATTAAAGAAATTGCGTTAACAAAAAAGAGAAGCTCCTAAGGAGCCTCTCTTTTTTAGTTTAGAGTTTGAACAAGTACTGGTTTCCAGCCCTCATTCTCTACCCAATCAATATTTACATAATATTTTTTACCTGATTGTTTATCTTGTACGTTACCGTAAGCTTTATTTTTACCGTTATTTCCGATTCGATGAATAACTAATTGCTCTACTGGAACGTCAATTGCAGCTGAAATTGCTTGGTTCATCTCATTCCAATCTGCTGTACCTTTTTTAAACGTCATCGCAGGTGTTGCACCTTGCTCTGTACCTACTGGCTTCCAAGAAGACTTCGTATAAGCGTCAGTTGCCTTTGGCTGTGTTTTTTCAGCGGGTACTTTCTCGTTAGCTTTCGCTTCTTCTTCAGCTTTTTTCTGTTCTTCTTCAGCCTTTTGCTTCTCTTCTTCCTTATTCTTAGCCTCTGCCTTATCTTGCTCGTTCTTCTTCGTCTCTTCTTTGCCTTTAGCTTTCTCAGACTTATTCTCTTTTGTTGTTTGCTGAGCTACTTTTTTATCACTAGAAGACGCTTGTTCTTTTCTTTCAGGAACAAACAATTGATATGATACAATAGCTACTAATATTAATACAATTGCAATTGCAATATTTAAAACACCGTTTTGACGACGTTTTTGTTGTTTCTGTTGGAATCTAGATCCTCCTGCCATTCTTCAAACCTCCATGCAGTTTTTCATACTTGCTATTGTAACATTAAATCTAGAAAGGTTGAACATTTACAATAATATTTTCACGAAATGAAAACATTTCACTATGAATTGCAAGATTACTTTTCATTCTCTAATCGATAGATTGATTCTACGATAGCTTTGAAAATAGGTGTAACTTTATTTACATTGCTATTCGTTTCTATATCCACGACAACTAAAGCATATCTTGGATTTTCATATGGAAAATAACCTGCAAACCAACGATTCACTTTCATCCCTTTTCCTGTTTGCGCTGTCCCAGATTTTCCGGCAACACTTAGTGGTAACGACCTGAATGCTGCTCCTGTTCCTTTCTCCGTTGTTACAACACCCCTTAATAACTCTTGTAATGTTTTCACCGTTTCATAGGAAAGCTGTTTTCCACCTAATGTATGGTCTTCAAATGTATAGAAGTCCGTTCCATTTTTATACATTATTTTTTCCACAGCTTTCACTTCCATCTTTTCTCCACCTCTAGCAATCGTCGCCATCATATTTGCAATCGCTAGAGGTGACATACGTACATCTTTTTGTCCAATTGCTGTTTGCGCTACCGCCTTTTTACTATTCTTATTTCCTTCACTACCCCAAATCGTAACCCTCTTCTCCTCTGGCATTTGCTCAAAATGAGTTGTATGAAATACAGAACCTTTCCATCCAACCTTACTAGCGGCTCCTAACGCTGCTACGTAAGTTTCTAACACCATCTTATCCTTTTGTATTAGCTCATTACCTAACTCTGAAAATGTCCTGTTACAGCTTCTAGCAAAGCTCTCTTTAAAACTAAGTGTACCCATCATAACTTGTGGGTGGTCTTCACCATATAAATCTTGATTACAATTAAATGTACGATTAAACACATTTTCATTTTGATCAATCACTGCCGCTGCAACTATTGTTTTAAAAACAGAACCGGGAAAATGTGGTGTCAACATTTGATTTTCAAGTGTAGTTGTATATAAACGCTCATCCTTCACTTGCACAGATGGTTTACTGACCATCGCTAAAATTTCATTTGTCTTTACATCAAGTAATACTAATCCCCCCTTCTTTATTTCGCTTGCTTCAACCACTTCTTCTGCTTTTTGCTGTAACCTGTTATGTAAAGTTGTTTGAATCGTCACTGGATAAAACGGATTTCCAGGCGCAGTATATTTCGCTTGTTTTCCAAAAATCGGTTCCCCTTGTCGGTCCACTTGATACAATACTTTTGCCTCTCCATCGGTCAAAAGAAATTCATCAAATGATTGCTGCAATCCTGAAATACCAATTGGCGTTTGCCTTGAAATTTTTCTTACTTCTCCGTATCGTTTTTGAAATTCTCGTTCATTCTCCCCCACATCGCCAATTAAATGATTCACCCTGCCAGTTTGCCGTAAACGAACTTCAGCTGCTACAATACCTAATACATTTAATTGATTTACCTTCTCCATCTGCTCTCGTGCCAAGCGAAATGGACCATTTCCCCTTTGCATGATAAATGCACTTTTCTTGTCTTTCATTTGACTTTCAATCTCTTGTCTCGACACACCAATGATATGCGCAATTTTCTCTAACATGTCATTTTTTATTTGTAGAAATGGAAAAACAATTAAAACAGGATACTTTTTCTCACCTATTCCCTTACCGTTCCGATCTATAAAATGGCCTCGTCCATCATCTACCGTAATGGACTGCGTCCGTTGTGTAACACTTTTTTCAATTAAATTTATCTTACGATCTGTAAATGATTCTGTATCTATAATTTGTATTTGAATTAAACGACAAAGTAAAATAAACATGATACATATAAAAAAAATTAAAACAATTGTAATTCTCCGTTTTATTTTCATAAAAAAACACCTCGTCTATTATAGTTTGGACAGAGTGTTTCATCTTTTATACAAATAAAAAAATCACTCGCTTTTACACGAGTGATTTTTTATTATTTTACAGAGATAATCTCTACTTGCATTTCTCCACCTGGAGTTTGGATTGCTACCTTCTCACCAATTTGCTTACCTAATAAGCTTTTTGCAATTGGAGAATCGTTAGAAATTCTTCCTTCAAATGGATCTGCTTCTGCGCTACCTACGATTGTGTAAGATTCTTCATCTCCACCTGGTAACTCTTTAAATGTTACTGTTTTACCTAATGTAACAACTGTAGACTCTTCGCCGTTATCTGTGATGATAACTGCGTTACGAATCATGTTTTCTAATTGTGTAATACGTCCTTCTACGAACGCTTGCTCATCTTTCGCTGCATCATACTCAGAGTTCTCAGAAAGATCTCCGAAGCTACGTGCAATCTTAATTCGCTCTACAACCTCTTTACGTTTTACCGTTTTTAAATCTTCAAGTTCGTTCTCTAGCTTTTGCTTACCCTCTTGCGTCATAGGGTATGTTTTTTCTGTTGCCATATTTTCCACTCCTTTTATATACCAATCCCCCGAAAAAAAAGAGGAGTTCCATATGAAAACTCCCCCACTTATATGTATAGCGGAGGTTTCTAGCACGCCTGTACTAGCGGAGTTGTCACATACAACCCCGTATTCCCAATTCCTCTTTATATAAAGAAGATATGTATGGAAAGTTGATATAAATATGCCCTCACCTATATATAGATGAGGTTGCATGTTTCATTGTATTCGATAGGAAGGGAAAAAATCCCTTCCTATCGTATATCTTTTACTATGCTATTACAAATTTACTTTTTGTTCAAGAATTGTTGCAATTTTTGTCACCATAATATCAATTGCAACATGGTTTTGTCCACCTTCAGGGATAATAATATCCGCAAATTTCTTAGAAGGCTCAATAAATTGATTGTGCATTGGACGTACAACACTTACGTATTGATCAATAACTGAATCCATCGTACGGCCGCGTTCCTTAATATCACGCTGCATGCGGCGTAAAATACGAAGATCTGCATCTGTATCAACGAATAGCTTAATGTCCATTAACTCACAAAGACGTGGGTCTTCTAAAATAAGAATTCCTTCTAAAATGATTACATCTTTCGGCTCAACTGGAATAACTTCTTCTGAACGCGTATGCAATGTATAGTCATATACAGGCTTATCAATTTGCTCATATGCAAGTAACTGCTGCAAATGTTCAATTAACAGATCATTATCAAACGCAAGCGGATGATCATAATTTGTTTTTAAACGCTCTTCCATTGGTAAATGGCTTTGATCTTTGTAATAATAATCTTGCTCTAAGATTAAAATAGAATGACCTTTAAAATGGTCAAAAATCGCTTTCGTTACACTCGTTTTACCTGATCCCGAACCACCAGCAATTCCAATTACAACAGGCTTATTCGTCCCCATTCGACTATCAACTCTTTCTTATTGAAGTATGCTTTTGCGCATCATATTATTCACATACACTGGTTGATCCACTTTGAATTTCACGATTTGCAGCGGATGTCTCGCTGCATCTAATTCGTTTCCATCCTCATCCCAAATTTTCTCCACCGTCTGCGTAAAGTTTTCTATTTCTGGCCCAAAGAACTCCACTTCATGTCCTGGTTTGAAATGATTACGTTGCTCAATCGTTACGATGCCTGTTTCTTCATTATAATCTAACACTAAACCAGCGAAATCATACGTTGTTTTCTTACTATGATTTCCAAACATTTGCTCTTGATGTCCTGGAACCCCTTCAAAGAATGCGGGAGCTGTATCACGATTTGCACATTTATCAAGCTCATCTAACCATTCTTGTTTAAACTCAAAATTATCCGGATCCGCACAATACGCATCAATTACTTTACGGTATACCGTTGCTACAGTTGCTACGTAATGGATTGATTTCATACGTCCTTCAACTTTTAAGCTATCAATTCCAATTTCAATCATTTTGGGAATTGATAAAATTAAATTTAAGTCTTTTGGACTCATTGCAAAGTGAGCATCTTCTTCTTGGAATAGAGGAAGCTCTTTTGCATCTTTATGTTGTGATACTGTTTGAACTAAATCATAGTCCCAACGGCAAGATTGACAACAACCACCACGGTTAGAGTCACGTGCTGTCATATGGTTACTTAACGTACATCTGCCTGAATATGCGATACACATTGCACCATGGACGAACGCTTCAATTTCAATATCCACTTTTTCTTTAATTTCTTTCATTTCTTCATAGCTTGCTTCACGAGCTAATACAAGACGATGTAAACCTTCTTCTTTCCAATACTGTGCTGCTTTCCAGTTGGATAGTGATTGTTGTGTACTTAAATGCACTTCAACAGAAGGCGCTACACGTTTACAAGTCTCAATAATAAGCGGATCAGCAACGATAATTCCCGTTACGCCAGCTTTTTCAATCCCTTTTAAATATTCCTCTAGCCCGTCCATATTTTCATTATGTGCAAAGATATTTGTTGTTACATATATTTTTGCTCCATATTTCTTTGCAAATTCAACACCTTCTGCCATTTCTTCCAGTGTAAAGTTACCTGCATTCGAACGAAGACCAAATTCTTGTCCACCTAAATATACAGCATCTGCCCCATAATGGATAGCTACTTTTAATTTTTCTAAGTTACCCGCAGGGATTAACAGTTCAGGTTTCTTCACAATAACGCGTTTGCCATCGATTACTCGTGAAATTTCTTGTACAGTCATTTCCTACACCCTCCTCGTTTAGTAAACCGTCTCTTTAAAGAAGAATCCTGTATCTAACGGACGATTTACTGGTTGCATTTCTTCTATCTCTTTATATAAATCGTCTTTCACGTCATAATACGCATCACGATCTTCTACACATAAATCAATTGCTTTACGATATTTCTTCGTTACCTCAATAATGTATGCAGAGCTTTTTAGTACACCATCAACTTTTAAGCTAGCGACTTCAGCGTCAATTAGTTCTTCTAACTCATCGATGAAACAAATATCGTTTGGACTCATAATGTGAGTACCATTTTCATCTTCATAAATTGGATATTTATTGTTACGCTCTGGGTCATATAAGAACATATTCTCTTCATATTTTTTCTTTTCAATGTCAAGATTACGTCCTTGATACTCAAAGTAGTTTCCTACTAAGGAACGCTTCGATTGGAACATACAAGTCATACCGTGAATTTGTACTTCAAGTTCCACTTCAGCATTTTCTTTTAATTCAACAATTTCATCTAAGCTAAGCTCACGAGCTAATACAGCGCGTTTTGCTCCTCTTTGTCCCCAGTAGTTACAAGTAAACCAGTTTGTTGCTGTTGTTTCTGTATTCCAGTGCAATTGCATATTTGGCGCTACTTCTCGGACCGCCATTAATACTGCTGGGTCTCCGAAAACAATTGCATCTACACTTACTTCGTTTAAAAATGCAACATAATCTGTTAATTCGTCTACTTTATCATTGTGGAACATAGCGTTCATTGCTACGTATACTTTCACACCATTTTCATGCGCAATCTTCACAGCTTGTTTCACATCTTCACGTGAAAATTCCCCTGCTAAACGTAAACCGAACTTTTGCTCACCGATCATTACCGCATCTGCTCCTGCTTTCGCAAGAGGTTCGATATCCACTACTGCTTTTGGCGTTACTAACAATTCAGGTTTCTTCATACCTTGGTCACCCTCTCTTTTTACTAACAGCTACTCCATCACCAATTGGGAAAATCGTTGTATCATATCCTTCATGGTTCATAAGCCATTCATTGTACGTCTTAATACGACGGATTAAACCACGTGTACGTCTGTTTTCAATTTTCTCTTTTGTCGTTACAAGACCATGGTACATAACATTATCTGAAATAATTACCCCACCAGGGTTTAATAACGGTTCATATAAGTCAAAAAAGCGACGATATTGTCCTTTTGCTGCATCAATAAAAATAACGTCAAACGTTCCATGTTCTTCTACTTGCTCACCTGTTTCTAACGCATCACCGTAAATAACAGAAATACGCTCTTTAACTGATGAACGTTCTATATATTCAAGTGCTTTTTCATATCGCTCACGATTGCGTTCAACTGTCACAATGCGAGAATTTGGAATAGCTTGCATCATACGAATACTAGAATAACCAATTGCTGTACCAAGCTCTAAAATGCTTTTTGGTCCAATTAAACGTAAAAATTGCAACATAAATTCCATTCCAAGTCGATCCATAATCGGCACATGATTTTCTTTCGCATAATCTTCCATTTCAAGAATTAATTTATCTTTCGGATCAATAAATGATAATAGGTACTCGTTAACTGCATCCTCCATAATGGTCCTCCTTATTTACATGGAGAAGTGCCTCTATGACGTCTTTTCACACATAGAATGCAATAAAAATACAAGCCAGCTTCATCCTTAGCTTGTACGTCCCGTTTTGATATTAAAAACGATTCTTCTGCCAGTTTTTAACCCGATATATTTTACCACAAAAAAGAGGGATGTGCGACATTTTTCGCTATCCCTCCCCATTTCACTGTTTTTTCGTAATATATTTTTGCTTTAATGCATTATGCTCTTCCAATGTTTTCGCATAGTACACTTCACCAGTTGGTGCAGCTAAGAAATAATAATAATCTGTTTGTGCAGGCTCTAACGCCGCTTCCACTGAATGTTTACCAGAGTTTGCAATCGGACCAACCGGCAATCCTTTCACAACATACGTATTGTACGGTGAGTTTACCTTTAAATCTTCGTATAATACACGTTGTTTATGCTTTCCAAGTGCATATAATACCGTTGGATCAGTTTGCAGGGGCATACCTTTTTCCAAACGATTATAAAAGACACTAGAGATTTTTTGACGATCTGTAAAGCCTGTTGCCTCTTCTTCAATAAGTGAAGACAATGTTAAAAGCTGATGAACATCCCAGTTTTTCGCTTTCATTTTTGCCTCGTTTTGAACAATGATTGCATTCGTTTTCTCAAGCATTGGAATTACAATTTCTTCTAACGTCGTATCTTTTTTATAGAAAGAGTACGTCGCAGGATATAAATAACCTTCTAATGGATATTTAATATTGCTATCAAAGATTTTATCCGTTAACAACTTCGGATACTTTTGCTGCATTTTTTGAATAAATGCTTTATCGTTTAATTGACGTACGACATCATCTTTATTCCACTTTAATTCGTTTGCAACCGTTTCTGCAATTTCAGTTACTTGTGCACCTTCTTTTATCGTCACTTTATAAAGAGCTGGACGATGTACATTACCAGATGACATTTGTTCAATAACATCTGAGGCACTCATTGAAGGATTTAATAAATATGTACCCGCTTGTAAATTTTTAGATTTAGCCTTTGTATAAAAACTAAAAACTGTACCGTTTTTCACAGCACCTTTTTCTTCTAAAATCTCACCAATTTTACTAGTAGATGATCCTTTTGGAATTTCTACTTCAATCTCTTTTTTATTCCCGCTATCAACTGGTCCTAATGCGGATGAAATATACGCATAGACTGAACCACAAACTAAAAGCAGTGCAATAATCGAAAATAAAAAAAGACGTCTACGCTTTTTTTTCACTTGATTCTCTATCAACACTCTTCCTCCTTAATTAAATTGTAGACCGTATGTATATCTTTCTATACAACACGATATAAAAACACAATAAATTTATTTATCTTTTTTTAGATAGACATTTTATTTTTCTACAATCCGTCTCATTATACTACAAAGGATTACACGGTTTCGACAAAAAATCTTTCATTTTACATATAAAAAAAGGTGGACTATATGTCGTCCACCTTTTCAGTACTTATTATTCAGCTTCTTGCTCATCAGCTAGAGTGTTGAACATTTCTTGTACCATTTCCCACTCTTCTTCAGATTCGATTGGAAGTAAACTTCCGCCCTCTTCTTCATTTTGCTCATAAGCCATTGCATCATAAATTGGGTCTCCATCTTCGTCTACTTCACCGATTGGAGAGAAGACTACGTATGATTTTTTGCCAAATTTTTCAGCATCAAAAGTGAAAATAATTTCACATAAATGTTCGTTACCTTTTTCGTCTACAATTGTAATTTGATTTTCTTCCATTTTGGTCACCTCTTATTTACTATCTAAAAATCCTTGTAAGATTACGACTGCAGCCATCTTATCAATTACCTGTTTTCGCTTCTTACGACTCACATCAGCTGAAATGAGCAGACGTTCCGCTGCCATCGTTGACAAACGCTCGTCCCACATTACAACTTCTAATTGTAACAGATTTCGCAGGTTTTCTGCAAATTGCTGGCACGCTTCACCACGTGGGCCAATTGTACCATTCATATTTTTAGGTAAACCTACTACTATTTTGTCCACATTGTACTGCTTTACTAACTCAGAAATACGATCAAAACCAAAGTGGCCCCGTTCTTCGTTAATCCTGATTGTTTCCAGCCCTTGCGCTGTCCAGCCCATTTCGTCGCTCATTGCAACTCCGACTGTTTTTGTACCTACATCTAAACCTAATATCCGCATAAACTACTCCTCACGATGATGTTTCAAGTACGACTTCACAAGCTCTTCAATTAACTCATCACGTTCAAGCTTGCGAATGATGCTTCGTGCATCTTTATGGCGAGGTATGTATGCTGGGTCTCCACTTAATAAATAACCGACGATTTGGTTAATCGGATTATAGCCTTTTTCTTGAAGTGCATCATACACAGTTAAAAGTACATCATTTACATGGACACTCTGTTTTTCATCTTGAATGCTAAACTTCATTGTTTTATCAAAACCGTCCATTTCAAGCACCTCACTTATATAGTAAGTATAGGGAGAAGAACTTCTCCTCTCCCTACCATTGTACACTACTATCTCTTTATTTTGAAACAGATTTAACGTACTCTTGTACAAATGCTAAAGCTTCCTCAACTTGCGCTGGGTTTTTACCGCCTGCTTGAGCCATGTCAGGACGGCCACCACCACCGCCGCCACAACGAGAAGCTACTTCTTTCACAAGTTTACCAGCATGGTAACCTTGGCTAATTAAATCTTTCGTTACGCCAGCTAAGATGTTTACTTTATCATCATTTACAGACGCTAATACGACAACTGCAGACTCTAATTTATTTTTCAGGTCATCCATCATCGTACGTAAGTTGTTCATATCTGCAACGTTTACTTTCGCTGCTAATACGTTTACGCCATCAACTGTCATTACTGAATCAGTTAAGTTTCCAGCTTCAATATTGCTTAATTTTGCAGCAAGAGATTCGTTTTCTTTTTGAAGTTGTTTTACTTCAGCAAATAAACCATCCACTCTTGTTAAAATATCTTTCGGGTTTGTTTTCATTTTTCCTGCTGCTTCTTTTAATAAACCTACTTGATCGTTCATTAATTCGTATGCAGATTTACCAGTTACTGCTTCAATACGACGCGTTCCTGCACCGATACCAGACTCAGCAACGATTTTGAAAATACCAATTGAAGCTGTGTTATCAACGTGACAACCACCGCAAAGCTCTAAGCTATAATCGCCTACTTGTACAACGCGTACAACATCACCGTATTTTTCACCGAATAATGCCATTGCGCCCATTTCTTTCGCTTCTTCAATTGCTTTTTGAGAAATCTCAACATCAATACTTTCCCAAATTTTCTCGTTTACGATACGCTCAATTTTTTCTAATTCGTCAGCTTGTACTTGACCGAAGTGAGAGAAATCAAAGCGTAAACGTTCAGAAGTTACAAGAGAACCTGCTTGGTTAACATGCGTTCCAAGTACGTCTTTTAATGCTTGGTGTAGTAAGTGAGTTGCTGTATGGTTTTTCACAACGCTACTACGGTTTTTCGTGTCGATAATAGCTTTCACAGCCGCATCTTTCGTTAATGTACCTTCTTCAACAACAACTTTGTGTAAGTTTTGACCATTTGGTGCTTTTTGTACGTCTTTTACAAGTACTTTCACGCCGTCAGCAAGAAGGTAACCACGGTCTGCAATTTGTCCACCGCTCTCAGCATAGAATGGTGTTACATCAAGCATTAATTGCCCTTCTTCACCAGCTTGTAAGCTATCTGTGTATTCGCCGTTTTTCACAAGTGCAACAACGTTACTTTCTGTTGCAACTGTACCGTAACCAACGAACTCGCTCGCTACTTTCACTTCTCCAAGGACACCGCCTTGAACTTGCATAGAATCAACGTCTTGACGAGCAGCACGTGCGCGCTCACGTTGTTTTTCCATTTCACTTTCAAAGCCTTCCTGATCAACTGTCATACCAGCTTCTTCTGCATATTCTTCTGTTAATTCAATCGGGAAACCATATGTGTCATATAGACGGAACGCATCTACTCCAGAAATAACAGTTGTTTTTTCCTCTTTTGCTTTTGTGATAACTTCAGCTAAAATTGCTTCCCCATCATGAAGTGTTTCATGGAAACGCTCTTCTTCATTTTTCACAACTTTTGCTATGAAATCTTTCTTTTCAAGTACTTCTGGGTAGAAGTCTTTCATTACCTCTCCAACAACCGGCACTAATTCAAACATGAATGGACGGTTGATGTTTAATTTCTTCGAATAACGAACCGCGCGGCGTAATAAACGACGTAATACATAACCACGGCCTTCGTTAGATGGAAGAGCACCGTCACCTACAGCAAATGTTACTGTACGGATATGGTCAGCAATTACTTTAAACGCCATATCTTTTTCTAAGTCACCATTACGATACTTCTCACCAGAGATTGATTCTGTTGCACCAATCATCGGCATGAATAAGTCTGTATCAAAGTTTGTAGGTACATCTTGAACGATAGATGTCATACGCTCTAGACCCATCCCTGTATCGATGTTTTTCTTAGGAAGCGGTGTATATGAACCGTCTGGATTATGGTTAAATTGAGAGAATACAAGGTTCCATACTTCTAAGTAACGCTCGTTTTCTCCGCCCGGATATAATTCTGGGTCACTAAAGTCATTACCATAAGCTTCTCCGCGGTCATAGAAAATCTCTGTATTCGGTCCGCTTGGGCCTTCACCGATATCCCAGAAGTTTTCTTCTAAACGGATGATGCGCTCTTTTGGAACACCCATTTTTTCATTCCAAATTGTGAATGCTTCTTCATCTTCTGGATGGATTGTAACTGATAGTAATTCTTTATCGAATCCGATCCATTTGTCGCTCGTTAAGAATTCCCAAGCCCAAGTAATTGCTTCTTCTTTAAAGTAATCACCGATTGAGAAGTTTCCTAACATTTCAAAGAATGTATGGTGACGAGCTGTTTTCCCTACGTTTTCAATATCGTTTGTACGAATTGATTTTTGGGCATTTGTAATACGTGGATTTTGCGGGATTACACGTCCATCAAAATATTTTTTTAATGTCGCTACACCACTGTTAATCCATAACAGAGATGGATCTTCATGCGGAACTAGTGATGCACTAGGTTCTACTGCATGTCCTTTTTCTTGGAAAAAGTCTAAAAACATTTGACGAATTTGTGCGCCTGTTAGTTGTTTCATTGTATTTTCCTCCTTAAATATAAAAAACTCCCGCCCCTATAAAAGGGACGAGAGTTAACTCGCGATACCACCCTAATTATGAATTGATTATTATAACAATCAATTCATCACCTCATGGTGCCGTAACGTGGCAAGACGGCAGTGATTAGCTGCTCTCAGGATTAGCTTTCTGTTACCCTTCATTTAAAGCTTCTTTCAGCCATATGGAAGCTTCTCTCTATAAATGGACTGTAACGTACTTTTTCCGTCATTGATTTAATGTATTATATGACTAAATATAATAGAATTCTCTTAAGTTTGTCAATGTAGATAATCATTTATATTGCATTAACCATAGTTATTCTACTATTCATTCTTAACAGCCTTTCAATATATTATGCATTTATTAATAAATTGTACTACCTCTATATTTTTTTCAGAATATTATTTTTTTGTTATAATTAAATTATCAATAATAAAGGAGTGAGCAAAATGACAACTTTATTGAACAAGGCTAAAAACATATTAACGACTGACGAAACGATATTATTTTACACTGCATGTTCATTAGATATATTTATTTATCGTTCCGTTGCAAGACCAGGACTGTTAATTTTAACGAACAAACGGCTCTTCTTTTATGGACCAGATGTAAGTAAGAACCCAATATTTGAAGAGTACTCTTTTGCAAACATTTCTAATCTAAAAGAGCAAAAGCGGCTTTTCAGCAATCAAATTATATTTATGTACGATAATGAATGGAAAAAAATAAAGCATATTCAAACAAATGATGTAAGCTCTCTCGTTCAACAAATACACGAGCAACTCTCTAAATAATGAAAGCCCTCTACTTTTATAAGTAGAGGGCTTTCATATTACACATCTTCTTTTTTCCAAAGAGGTCTTACATGAACAATCACTGTACGAATAACCGCTAAAATTGGAACTGATATTAGTAATCCTACAATCCCAGCTATCTCTCCTCCAACTAGTAATGCAAGCATAATAATAACAGGATGCATACGAAGTGACTTACCAACGATGTAAGGTGATAAAATGTTACTTTCCAAAAACTGCAAAATAGCAATCGTAATTCCCGCCTTAATGAGTAAACTCGTTGATACCGTTGCCGCAATCATCAATGTCGGAATCGCCCCTAAAATAGGACCGAAGTACGGGATTATATCCGTTACCCCAATAATAATGCCGAGTAATAGTGGATATTTCATACCGATAAACCAAAAGGAAAGAACAGATACTCCCCCTAATACTAAGCAAACAAATAACTGTCCTCGAATATAACTTCCGAGTGACTTATCAATTTCTTTCGCCAGCATTTGCCCTGTACTACGCCACTTACTTGGGACTAGTTTCCAAAAGATGTGATAAAATTCACCGTAATCTTTTAATATGTAAAATACAATGAACGGTATTAAGAAAATAATAAGCAACGAATCCAGTACGCCACGAGCCGTACTCATCACTTTATTTAAAAGTGATTGTATCTTCGTTTCTACACCAACAAAAATTTGTTTCACCTTTTCATGAATAAATGATGGGAAATTTGCTGTTTGTTCTGTGACGCCATCCATCCAAGAATCATACATTTTTGTAAACTGCGGAAATTGTTCATTAATCTCTTGTAACTGTTTAATAACAACTGGCGTTCCTTTATAAATCCCATAACCAATTCCGCCAAAGAAAAGGATGTAAATAAGCAAGATAGCAAGTGTACGTGGCATCCCTTCTTTATGAATTTTTTCAATTAAAGGATGCAATAAATACGCAATAAAGCATGCAATAAGAAACGGTGTAATTGCCACTTTAAATACAAAAATAATCGGTGCCCATAGCGGCTTAATTTTTAAAAAGACAAGTAAACAAAGAAATACTAGTAACAATAACCCTAAACGATATATCCAAATGATTTTAAGATTCTTCACACGAAAAACCTCCTCCACCTTTATTTTGAAAATAAACAGGGTAGGTTATGTGCAAAAGTTTTAAAATCTTTTCGTGCAGACCATACTGTTTTGTAAAGACATACATATACATAACATAACAAGGACAACCACCCCTGAGAATGCAGCATGAAACAATATAATCAGGAGGGCTAATAATGGTTTTATTTATGCTCGTATTATCAGCACTTTTTATGATTCTTGAATGGGTTTGTATCGGGTTTGGGATTTGGAAAGGTTTCTTTATTCGTTCCTCGCGAAAAGAAAGGGCGACGCAGTTATTTCATTACGGAATGCTTGGCGTTGGATGTTACGGCCTATCGTATCTCTTCTCTGAAATTGGACTTTTATATTTACATACAAGTGCATAAAAAAACTCCCTTATCATGAAGGGAGTTTTTTGCGCTTATAAATAAGATTTAATCATCTTACGTGCTTTTTTCATATTGCGTTTTGAAAATACATCTTGCTTGCGAGCATATTGATATGCTGCCGCTCCAACACCTAATGCGATTAATGAATTGCGTAGATTCAAAGTAAATCCCCCTTTTCGTTATCCGATCGTTCTTTCGTTCTCATCAAATAAATCATCAAGAGAGCTTAATGAACCATCTTCCTCTACTTGATGCGTATGGATTTTCCCTTTTGAAACCGATAATTCGATATAACAATTCCAGCAATAAAATTGGTTGACACCTATTTTTCCAATGTCTTTCCCTTTGCAATTTGGACAAATGAACATATGGCTTTCATCTCCTTACAGTCTCCCAGATTCTATTCGCCATTATGTCCAAACCGCATTCATTTATACATTGCTGGAGCCTTTCAACGTTATACGTTTGAAAGTTTCACTATATAATTTCACCTTGTTACATGAAATCATACGGTGAAATGTTTTCCACGTCCATTTCTTCGCCATTAACTGTTACCATCTGTACTTCTCCTTGTGATTCTTGCAAACGATTCGCTAAAGTCGTTTGACGCATTGCATCATCAAGGCGATTTACACCAGATTGGAAAGCTGCTTCCTCCCCGCAAATAATGAGGAACTTTTTACTTCTTGTAATACCAGTGTAAATTAAATTACGACGTAACATACGATTGTAACTTTTCACTATCGGCATAATCACAATCGGAAACTCACTACCTTGCGATTTATGAATCGAACAGCAATAGGCATGTGTAATTTGATTTAAGTCTGGCTTTGTATACGTTACCTCAATTCCATCAAATGAAACGATAATCATATCTTGTTGTTCAACGTTCTCTTTCGCATAAAACACCGAAACAATTTCTCCGATATCACCATTAAACACTTGGCTCTCCGGTTGATTAACGAGTTGCAGTACTTTATCGCCTCTTCGGTATACAACATCACCGTAAGCAATTTCTTTACTCTTTTCCCTTTTCGGATTAAACACTTCTTGCAACGCTTCGTTTAGTACATTAATACCGGCAGGGCCACGATACATCGGGGCCAGTACTTGTACATCTCTTGCGCTAAACCCTTTTGTCTTAGCATTTTCACAAACCTTCTTAACAACCTCAACAATTTGAGCTCCTGTACAGCCGATAAATGAACGATCTTTTTGATTTTGCGCTAAATCTGGTGGAAGCGTTCCATTTTTTATCGCATGGGCGAGTTGAATAACAGATGAGCCTTCCGCTTGACGATAAATTTCAGTAAGCTTCACTGTTGGAACTGCACCTGCATTCAATAAATCTTTCAACACTTGTCCAGGTCCTACAGATGGTAATTGATCTTCATCACCTACAACGATAACTTGAATGTTAGTCGGCAATGATTTAAACAGCTGATTTGCAAGCCAAATATCAACCATTGAAAATTCATCAATAATAAGCAATTTCCCTTGTACCGGATCCGTTTCATTACGCTGGAAAGACCCTTCTGGGGTCCAGCCAAGTAAACGGTGAATTGTACAAGCTGGAAGCCCCGTTGATTCACTCATTCGCTTCGCTGCTCTTCCTGTTGGGGCCGTTAATAATATCGGAAATGGATTATCGTCACTGTATTCATTCGGATTTAACGATAGCCCGTGAAGTGACGCATACATTTCAACAATTCCTTTAATAACTGTTGTTTTCCCTGTTCCTGGTCCACCTGTCAATAACATCATCGGTTTATGAAGTGCCGTTTGAATCGCTTCTTGTTGAAACGGTGCATACTGTACATTCAGTTGTTCTTCAATTTGACCTAACGTCTTTAACACTTCTGCTTCAGGAAATGAAGGTGTTTCCTCCTGATTCATAAGCCTGCGAATAGACTTTACAACACCTTTTTCTGAGTAGAATAACGACGCTAAATACACTCGTTCTTCTTCTATGATAACTTTCCCTTCACTTTGCATCATTTCAACGCAAGCTACAATGTCTTCCTCGGTCACTCTTCCTTCTTGATTATTTAAAAGTGACATCGTTTCTCTTACAAGTTGATTTTTTCCCATATAAACATGACCAAGTTGCAATGAAACATTCTCTAACGTATAAAAACAACCCGCACGTACACGGTCATCATGATTACCCGATATACCTAACGCACGTCCTATATCATCCGCTCTTCCAAATCCAATCCCGTCCACTTCTTCAATAAGCTTATACGGATTATTACGAATCACTTCTAATGTCATCTCTTTATATTGCTGGTAAATCTTAATAGAAAGCTTCGTTCCAAAACCGTAACCATTTAAAAAACTCATTACTTTCTCTAGTCCTTGATGTTCAACAATTGTCTCATATATTTCTTGAGCTTTTTGCTTATTGACAACACCATTTAACGCATCCGGATCATCCATAATTTTAGAGATGGCATGTTCCCCAAGATGATCCACAATTTTTTCAGCTGTACGCTTTCCTATCCCTTTAAATAAATCACTCGCTAAATATTGCACCATACCAGCTTTTGTTTGCGGCAATTCTTTCTTAAATGTTTCAACTAAATATTGTTTCCCATACTTCGGATGGTCTTTAAAATGCCCTGTCAATGTAAACACTTCATCTTCATGCATGCGGGGAAAATGACCGTTTATCATCACTTTTTTTTCGTCGTACGTTTCATTCGTCTCAATGACTTTCATACTGACAACGGAATAGAGGTTTTCTTCGTTGTGGAAAATGGTGTGAAGAACTTGCGCTTTTATAAACTTTTTATCTTCCTCAAACAAATCCATTGCATGTTGATTTCCCATCTTTCCTCTCCTTTCCGGTTCGTTTCACTTTAATGAGCAGTACATCCCCCACCTATTTAGATGAGGGATAACTACCCATTAAACTATATTTTCATCTTATTCAGCTTCTTGCTCCAATAAACGAACACCATTACCAGCTAAAAAGTGATCTGGCTGAATTTCAGTTGCTTTCTTAAATAAAGTAAGAGCCTTCTCGTTATTTTCTTCAAATACGTACGCAACACCTAAATTATAATACGCATCTGCATGCTCTTCATCCATTTCTAATACCTTTTCAAAATAAGGTTTCGCCTCTTGAATATGTTCTAAACGTGCAAAGCAAAGTCCGCACTGGAACACAGCCTCTACATCGTTTTCATCTAATTCTGTTGCTCTTTGTAAAAATGGAAGTGCAAGACGATCATTTCCAAGCTGCACATGTGTAATACCTAACATAAATGTTACATCAGCTGATTGTAATCCCGCTTGCATCGCTTGTTCAAATACAGCCTTTGCCTCTGCAAATTGCTCTTGACCGTAATATACATTTCCTAATCCATAATAAGCAGCCGCAGATTTATCATCTAATTCTAATGCACGTTTATAAAATAAAATTGCTCTTTCACTATCACCTAGTACATCTAATAAGTTCGCAAAATTAATGTATCCAAGCGCATCTTTCGGATTTTCTTCGATTGCTTCTGTGAAATTTTTAGCAGCTTCTTCCCAGTTTCCTTCTTGCATATATTGAATACCTGTTTCAAGTTTGTTTGACATGTCCTTCACCTCTACAACAAATTATAACAAAGAATGTATTTTCCAAGCGAACGAAAATTCGCTTTATGTAAAAGAAACCTCTAACCGCTAATCGGCAGAGGCTTCTCATTTTATCCTAAATAATCCAATTTCTTACCACTACGATATACTTCATCAATTGTAGCACCGCCTAAGCACTCATCTCCATCATAGAAAACAACTGCTTGTCCTGGTGTAATTGCACGAATTGGCTCATCACAAAGAATACGAACTGTATTTTCATCAACGATTTGAACCGTTACTTTATTGTCTTCTTGACGATAACGGAATTTCGCTGTGCACTTAAATTCTTTTTCTTTCGCTTCATTACTTACCCAGCCGATATTCGTAGCAATAACTTCATCACCATATAGAAGCTCGTTATGGAATCCTTGATCAACATATAAAATGTTTTCTTTCAAGTTTTTCCCAACAGCAAACCACGGATCACCGTTACCACCAATACCAAGGCCATGACGTTGTCCAATTGTATAGTACATTAAACCGTCATGCTTCCCTTTCACTTCACCAGATAATGTTTGCATCACACCTGGTTGCGCTGGTAAATAGTTGCTTAAGAAATCTTTAAAATTACGCTCACCGATAAAGCAAATACCAGTACTATCTTTCTTCGCCGCTGTCGCTAAACCAGCTTCTGTCGCCATTTCACGAATTTGCGGTTTCTTTAATTCACCTAATGGGAACATTGTTTTTGATAATTGCTCTTGGCTTAATTGATTCAAGAAATACGTTTGGTCTTTATTATCATCAACGCCGCGAAGCATTTTATATTCGCCGTCCATATAAGCAACGCGTGCATAATGACCTGTCGCTACATAATCAGCACCAAGCGCAATCGCATGCTCTAAAAATGCTTTAAATTTAATTTCTTTGTTACACATTACATCTGGGTTTGGTGTACGACCAGCTCGGTACTCATCTAAGAAGTACGTAAATACTTTATCCCAGTATTGTTTTTCAAAGTTTACTGCATAATACGGAATGCCAATTTGGTTACACACTTCAATTACATCATTGTAATCTTCTGTTGCTGTGCAGACACCATTCTCATCTGTATCATCCCAGTTTTTCATAAAAATTCCGATTACATCATAACCTTGCTCTTTTAATAAAAGAGCTGCTACAGATGAATCGACGCCACCGGACATCCCAATGACAACGCGTGTTTCTTGAGGTAGTTTGTTCATCATGTCACCTCCCATGCTAATTTTGTGTTAATCGCTTCACGATTTTCACTGTTTCGTACGCCGCTTTCTCAATTTGCTCTTTCGTATTTCCAAGTCCGAAACTAAAGCGTACGGATGAACGTATTTGATCGGAGTCTTTTCCGAACATCGCTACTAATACATGTGATGGATCAATCGAACCAGCTGTACACGCCGAGCCACTTGACACTGCAATGCCAGCTATATCTAAGTTCACAAGGAACGGTTCAATGTTCATTCCTGTAAAACTGATATTAAACACATGTGGTAAGCGATATTCTAAGTTTCCGTTTACCTCGAAAGTAATGTCTTCATTTTTGAAGACAGATACCATTATATCTTTAAACTCTTCATATTGGGCATTTTTTTGCTCACGAGTTTTTTCAGCTAACAAAATTGCATGTTGCAAACCAACGATACTCGGTACATTTTCAGTACCAGCACGGCGTTTTCTTTCTTGCTCCCCGCCTATTAATAACGGTTCAAATTTCACATTTGCACCAGCGTATAGGAACCCTACACCTTTTGGTCCATTAATTTTATGAGCTGAAATCGATAATAAATCAATGCCGAACTCTTTCACATCTATTTCTACTAATCCGTAAGCTTGTACCGCATCTGTATGAAAATAAGCTTGATGCTCTTTTAGCAACTTCCCTATTTCCGCGATTGGTTGCATCGTCCCGACTTCATTATTCCCAAACATAACGGATACGAGAATCGTCTCTTCTGTTAATGCATTTTGTATGTCAGAAACTTGAACGCGTCCTGTTTCATCAACAGGTAAATATGTCACTTCAAAGCCTTCGCGCTCTAACAATTCACACGTATGCAAAATTGCATGATGTTCAATTCGCGTCGTTATAATATGGTTACCTTTATGACGATTCGCACGTGCTACACCTATAAGCGCTAAATTATCAGCTTCTGTACCACCGCTCGTAAATATAATTTCATTCGGATTCGCATGAATGCTACGTGCTCCCGCGCGTCTCGCCTCATCTACTGCATGGCGCGTTTGACGTCCATAAAAGTGAATACTAGACGGGTTCCCGAATGTTTCTGTCATATATGGAATCATCTTTTCGACCACTTCTGGGTGAGTCGGAGATGTCGCAGCATGATCTAAGTAAATGCGTTCCATTAAATCTCCTTCTTTCCAAATCGTTTCACAAGGAATTAAATGTAAAACATATAGCCCCCGTGATTTTCTTCCTCATAACGTACTAAATCTTCTAACGTTGTACTATCTAACACTTCTTGCACCGCATCACGAACACGCATCCATAATTGGCGTTGTGCCGGTTCCTCTTCTTCTATCATTTCTACAACACTAATCGGACCCTCTAATACACGGATTACATCCCCAGCTGTAATGTTAGCTGGCTGATCAGACAATACATATCCGCCATATGCCCCGCGCGTACTCTTTACTAGACGAGCGTTACGAAGTGGTGAAATTAATTGCTCTAAGTAATGTTCCGATAAATCATGTGCCTGCGCAATTGATTTTAAGGAAATTGGACCTTCACCAAACTTTTTTGCAAGATCGATCATAATTGTTAAGCCGTAGCGGCCTTTCGTTGAAATCTTCATCTATTTTGCACCTCTTTTCAAATTTTCACTTCTATTGGTTATATCTTATTTATAAAAGAACACAATTTAAAATCCTATGAAATTATAGCATAATATAGTATTATAAGAAATTTCAACTTGTGTATCAAAATGATAACATAAAATCACATTGAAAAACTCGGAAATTATTACAATTGAAAGAAAAATGAAAATATTTATATTCATTTTTCCCACAAAACAGCATCCTATTTCAAATTCCACTAAAAAAAATGATACGATAGAAAGAGATTATACATTAAGGGAGACGGTAAAAATGAAACAGCCACTCGCACATCGAATGCGCCCTACAAATATTCAAGAAATTATCGGACAACAACATTTAGTTGGTGAAGGAAAAATTTTATGGCGAATGGTCCAAGCAAATCATTTTCAATCTATGATTTTATACGGCCCTCCAGGCACAGGAAAAACATCCATTGCGAGCGCAATTGCAGGAAGTACTGGAACCCCTTTTCGCCTATTAAACGCTGTTACTCATAATAAAAAAGATATGGAAGTTGTTGTACAAGAAGCAAAGATGCATCGACACCTCGTTTTAATTTTAGATGAAGTACACCGTCTAGATAAAGCAAAACAGGATTTTCTATTACCTCATTTAGAAAGCGGACTCCTTACCTTAATCGGTGCAACAACGAGTAATCCGTTCCATGCTATTAATTCTGCTATTCGAAGTCGTTGTCAAATCTTCGAATTACACGCATTAACAGAAGATGATCTTTTAATTGGCTTAAAACGAGCACTTGAAGATAAAGAAAAAGGTCTTGGGGAATATGATGTAACGGTTACGCCGGAAGCATTACATCACTTTGCAAATGCATCTGGTGGAGATATGCGTTCTGCTTATAATGCACTTGAACTAGCTGTTTTATCTAGCTTTACAACGGACGAAAAAGCTGCGGTAATTACGCTAGAAATTGCAGAAGAATGCTTGCAAAAAAAGAGCTTCGTTCACGACAAAGGTGGAGATGCTCATTATGACGTATTATCGGCATTTCAAAAATCGGTGCGCGGAAGTGATGTAAATGCAGCACTTCATTATTTAGCACGTCTTATTGAAGCTGGTGATTTACAAAGCATTGGTAGACGTCTTCTTATTATGGCATATGAAGATATCGGACTTGCTAGCCCACAAGCCGGACCGCGTACACTAGCAGCTATAGAATCAGCGGAACGAGTTGGATTCCCGGAGGCACGCATACCACTTGCAAATGCTGTTATCGAGCTTTGCTTATCACCAAAATCAAACTCAGCTTACAAAGCACTTGATACTGCATTACACGATTTACGTAACGGTCAAACAGGCGACATTCCAAGTCATTTAAAAGATAGTCATTACAAAGGCGCAGAATCACTTGGAAGAGGCATTGGATACTTGTATCCACACGACCATCCAAATGGATGGGTACAACAACAATACTTACCTGATAAAATAAAAAACAAACAATATTATAAACCGAAAACGACAGGGAAATTTGAGCAAGCACTTTCTACTGTATATGAAAGATTACAAAGTTCGAATAAAACGAAAAATAAAGGGTAACCTAAGCGAAAACGTCACCATTATGGAGGCTTCGCTTATGAAAACACGTCAAGATGCATGGACAAAAGAAGACGATCTCCTTTTAGCAGAAACTGTTTTACGACATATTCGCAGCGGTAGCACACAAATAAAAGCATTCGATGAAGTCGGCGATACATTGAACCGCACTTCCGCAGCTTGCGGATTTAGATGGAATGCTGAAGTAAGACCGAATTACGAAGATGCGGTGCAACTTGCAAAAAAACAACGTAAAGAATTAAAACGCTCTGAAGCTAAAATAGAAAAAGAGCATTTCACGCAAACGAAACAACTCGTAATTGATGCCGAGTTTTCAGAAGATATTATGCCAAACAAACAGAATCTTACAATGCAACATGTCATCTCGTTTTTGCAAAACTTAGAGCATACCAACCCTTCACTCGCAAAGTTACAAACTGAAAATGAAGTATTACAAGCTCAGCTCACGACTTTGAAAAAAACGAATCATGAACTGGAAGCAAAATTAGCGGTACTCTCAAAAAAACAACAAGCAATCGAAGAAGATTATGCAATGCTTGTTAGAATTATGGACCGTGCTCGAAAACTCGTTTCGGTTGAAGAACAAGAGGAACAGATCGCTCCAATTTTCAAAACAGATCAAAATGGAAATTTAGATATTATTTATTCTGCAGAAAATTAAAAAGGATGTCACCTAGTCGGGGTTTCTGACTGTGTGGCATCTTTTTTTCTTCGGTAAAAATAATATTTGTGAATATAATTATATAGATTTATAGAAAAAATTGACAACAATAGACCTCAAGTTCACACAAGGAAACACCAGGGAATAATTGGATATTACTTACTTAAATGTTACTATAAAGATATATGTTTGAAAGGAGATGGTTGCTATTTCATTAATAGTCTTCAAAATAACACTCGGTATTCTCGTTCTAATATTAGGCCTTTTTACCATTAAGAGTTTAAAAAAGACTTCCGCCTATAAGTCGGATAAATACGATTATTCTTTATTAGGATTACTTACATTCGAATTATTAGTATTGCAAATATATGCAATTCTTTAAAACATAATAGAAAAAGCATATACCCTTGACGGATATATGCTTTCTTTTTATTCTTGCCCTACACGCTTCACTTCAACGTTTTTAATACGTTCACGTACAACGTGACTTGCCATGATTAGGCCTGCCACAGATGGTACGAATGCATTTGATGAAGGTGGTAATTTCGCTTTACGAATTTTTGCATTTTCGTCTGGTACGATTTCTTTACGTACTTCTTCACGAATTACGATTGGGTTTTCGTCAGAGAAGACAACTTTTACACCTTTTTTAATACCATCTTTACGAAGCTTCGTACGAATTACTTTCGCAATTGGATCTGTATGTGTTTTAGAGATGTCCGCAATACGGAAACGAGTTGGGTCCATTTTATTTGCTGCACCCATGCATGAGATAATTTTAATTTTTCGACGTAAGCATTGTTTAATTAAATGAATTTTGAACGTAATCGTATCAGATGCATCTACTACGAAATCCAATCCATGTTTGAAGAACTCTTCATATGTTTCATCAGTATAAAACATTTCTAGTCCAATTACTTCACACTCTGGATTAATGTCTGCGATACGCTCTTTCATTAATTCTACTTTTGAACGTCCTACAGTAGATACTAACGCGTGAATTTGACGGTTTACGTTTGTAATATCTACAACGTCTTTATCGACTAATACGAGACGTCCTACGCCAGAACGTGCTAACGCCTCTGCCGAAAATGACCCTACGCCGCCAATTCCTAAAATACCGACTGTACTATTTTTTAATATTTCAAGTCCTTCTTTACCAAAGGCTAATTCATTACGTGAAAATTGATGTAACATTCAGCTCTACACTCCTATTACAAAAATGGTCTATCATGTATTCTAGCGTTTTTCCGACTATTTGTATAGAAAAAGTTATAGAATTCCTAAAAATACATATTTCGAGAATAAAAACATAGTGTAAACCGGACTTTTTAAACAACCCTTTCAATATACCCTTAAAAAGGAGGATTTAGAGAACCGAGCAAATCGAGGCACGTATGCTAGGAGGAGCGCAGTGTAGGAGTACTACTCAAGCACCGGACTAGCATACGTAACGATGAGATGCGACAGTTATCTAAACCGGACTTTTTAAACAACCTCTCAAAAAAAGTCTAGACGGCTATAGTATAACCATCTAGACTTTATTCTTACTTTTCTTCTTTTAAGCTTAATTTTAAGTTTAACTCTTCAAGCTGTGCTTCTGCTACTGGGCTTGGAGCTTCTGTTAATAAGCAGCTTGCGCTTGCTGTTTTCGGAAATGCAATTGTATCACGAAGGTTCGTACGGCCTGCAAGTAACATAACAAGACGGTCTAAACCTAATGCGATACCACCGTGTGGTGGAGTACCGTATTCGAATGCTTCTAATAAGAATCCGAATTGCTCTTGTGCTTCTTCTTGTGAGAATCCAAGTGCTTTGAACATTTTTTCTTGTACGTCACGCTCGTAAATACGAAGTGATCCACCGCCAAGCTCATAACCATTTAATACAAGGTCATATGCTTGTGCACGTGCTTTTTCTGGTGCCGTTTCTAATAACTCAACATCTTCACGGAATGGCATTGTGAATGGGTGGTGAGCTGCGAAGTAACGATCTGCATCTTCATCGTACTCAAGAAGTGGCCAATCCGTTACCCATAGGAAGTTAAATTTACTTTCGTCAATTAACTCAAGCTCTTTACCTAGACGTAAACGAAGTGCACCTAAGCTATCTGCAACAACGCTCTTCTTATCTGCTACGAATAGTAATAAGTCGCCAGCAGTAGCTTCTAATGTAGCCATTAACGCGTTTGCTTCTTCTTCACCGAAGAATTTCGCAATCGGTCCTTTTAAGCCGTCCTCTTCCACTTTAAGCCAAGCTAGACCTTTTGCACCGTATACTTTTACGAATTCAGTTAATGCATCGATATCTTTACGAGAGTATTTGCTCGCAGCACCTTTTGCATTAATTGCTTTTACTTGTCCGCCGCTTTCTACAGCACTTGTAAATACTTTAAAACCACAACCTACTGCAAATTCAGATAGGTCTGTTAGTTCCATTTCAAAGCGTGTATCTGGCTTATCAGAACCGTAACGAGCCATTGCATCAGCATATTTCATACGAGGGAATGGTGCACTCACTTCTACACCTTTTGCATCCTTCATAACTTTCGTCATCATGCGCTCCATCATATCTAAAATTTCATCTTGTGTTAAGAATGAAGCTTCGATATCGATTTGCGTGAATTCTGGTTGACGGTCTGCACGTAAATCTTCGTCACGGAAACAACGTGCTACTTGATAGTAACGCTCAAATCCGCCGACCATAAGAAGCTGTTTAAATAATTGTGGAGACTGTGGTAACGCATAGAATTCACCATCATGTACACGACTTGGTACTAAATAGTCACGAGCTCCTTCTGGTGTACTCTTCGTTAAAATTGGTGTTTCCACTTCTAAGAACTCTTCTGTGTCTAAGAAGTTACGAATTGTTTTCGTTACGTCGTGACGCATTTTGAATGTGTTAAACATTGCAGGACGACGTAAGTCTAAATAACGATATTTTAAACGCACATCTTCTGATGCATCTGTATCATCAGCAATAATGATTGGCGTTGTTTTTGCTGCATTTAATACGTTTACTTTCGTTGCTTGTACTTCAATACGACCCGTTGCCATATTGTCATTAATTGCGCCTTCACCACGCTCAACAACTGTACCTTCTACGTGCAATACGTATTCACTACGAATAGTTTCTGCTATTTCTAACGCTTCTTTTGATGTTTCTGGGTTAAATACAACTTGCACGATACCTGTACGGTCACGTAAGTCGATAAAGATTAATCCACCTAAATCACGGCGTTTTTGTACCCAACCTTTTAATTGAACTGTTTGTCCAACTGCTTCTACTGTTACTTTTCCACATGCATGTGTTCTTTCAGCCACTGTAAGTTCCCCCTATATTAATTTCTCTGCTACGTATGAAGCAAATACATCTAATGCTACTTCTTCTTGTTCCCCTGTTGCCATATCTTTTAAGTTAATGATGCCTTTATCTAGCTCATCTTCCCCTAATACAGCTACAAATTTCGCCTTTAGACGATCTGCTGATTTAAATTGTGCTTTCATTTTACGGTCTAAATAATCTTTTTCAACTGATAATCCAGCTTTACGAAGATCAAACGCAACTTTCGCAGCATGGTCTTTCGCTTTTTCACCAAGCGCTACAACGTAGCAATCAATACTATGTTCAATTGGTAATTCGATGTTTTCAGCTTTTAGCGCCATAATTAAACGTTCGATACTCATCGCAAAACCGATACCTGGCATTTCTGGTCCACCGATTTCTTGTACAAGCCCGTTATAACGTCCACCACCGCTTAATGTAGTGATAGCACCGAAACCTTCTGCCTCACTCATAATTTCAAAAACAGTGTGTTGGTAGTAGTCTAAACCACGTACTAAGTTCGGATCTTTTTCAAATGGAACATCCATCATCGTTAATAGTTCTTGAACTTTGTCGTAGTATACTGCTGAATCTTCGTTTAAGTATTCTGTAATAGATGGTGCTGTTCCCATTAATTCATGGTTACGGTCCTTCTTACAATCTAAAATACGAAGAGGATTCTTTTCTAAACGAGATTGGCAGTCAGAACAGAACTCACCGATACGTGGCTCGAAGTGTGCGATTAACGCATCACGGTGCGCTTGACGGCTCGCCGCATCACCTAAGCTGTTTAATACAACTTTAATATTTTTTAAGCCCATGCCGCGGTAAAACTCTACAGCAAGTGCAATTACTTCTGCATCAATCGCAGGATCGTTACTACCGATTGCTTCAATACCGAATTGTACGAATTGACGATAGCGACCTGCTTGTGGTCTTTCGTAACGGAACATTTGACCAATATAGTATAATTTCGTTGGTTGTGTTGCATCACCGAACATTTTGTTTTCAACGTAAGAACGTACAACAGGTGCAGTACCTTCTGGACGTAATGTTAAACTGCGCTCTCCACGATCTTGGAATGAGTACATTTCTTTTTGTACGATATCTGTCGTATCACCAACACCACGTAAAAATAGCTCAGTGTGTTCAAAAATTGGTGTACGAATTTCTTTATAGTTGTAACGACGGCAAATTTCGCGTGCTTGCCCTTCGATATACTGCCATAACTCAACGCTACCTGGAAGAATATCTTGCGTTCCGCGTGGGATTTGAATAGACATATTCAGTTCCTCCTCAAATTGTTTTAATCTTAATAAAAATAAAAAAACTCCCGCCTCTACTGTTTGAACAGTAGGGACGAGAGTATTATACCCGTGGTGCCACCCTAATTGAAGCACGTATGCTTCCACTTTTTTAATAACGCTTAAATGTGCGTTCATCCCTACTAAGCATATATGCCGTTCAAGTTGAAACCTCTAGAGTGTCATTCAATCAGTCATCATGCAGAAATGTTTTCAGCCTAAGACATTTCTTCTCTTTCCATGTGTGTCTCATTTACTCTTCTCTATCAACGGTTATATTCATATGTAAATATAAAATTACTATACGTTTGTTGAGTAGGATTGTCAAGTACTCTAAGAGCGTTCAATCTGCTTCTTTAGACGCTTTACATCTTGAAGAGAAATCCCAAACTCAGAAGCAAGTTCCATTGAAGTATTGTTTTGCTCTTTTGAAATAAAATCATGAAAATTTACGTTAAACAGTTGATTTGCACCATTTGTAACAGAATGCCCTTTTTCGTTCATACGCATACGTATATCCCTCACATTCAATATAGATGTTTTACTTTTTATTGTTCCATATTGATGAAAGAGTTATACATAACTGAAACAGCTATTAATTCCAAATAAAGTAAAACTTTAATGAATAAGGGTTTTGTCCATCGCCACTCATTATTAGCCCTCACTAATCAGGCTTCGACGGGCAGTGGATCTCCCACAAATAGCGAGATAAATGAACAAAACATACAACAATGTATAAAAAAGAAGGGATTATATAATCCCCTCTTTTTTAAGCAACACTATTTACTATCCACAATTAAGGTCACCGGACCATCATTGATTAAAGAAACATCCATCATTGCTCCGAACTTCCCTGTTTCTACATGCAATCCTTGCTTACGAACTTCCTCATTAAAGAAATCATATAAACGCTCTGCATAATCAGGTTTGGCAGCATCCATAAAGTTGGGACGTCTTCCCTTGCGACAATCTCCGTATAATGTGAATTGCGAAATTGATAGAACTTGTCCTTCTACATCAAGTACAGAATGGTTCATCTTTCCACTCTCATCTTCAAAAATACGTAAGTTCGCAATTTTTTCTGCAATGTAAGTTGCATCTTTTTCTGTATCTTCATGCGTAATGCCAACTAGTAATGTTAAACCGAACGGAATTTGTCCTACGATCTCACCGTCTACTGTGACAGACGCTTCTTTTGATCGTTGTAAAACAACTCTCATCTTTTCTACACTCCCTATTAATGCATCATGCGTCGTACTGCATAAATTTCTGGAACACGTTTAATGCGTTCTACTACTTTTTTCAAGTGCTGTAAGTTACGAATAGAGATTGACATATTAATTGTCGCCATCTTATTACGGTCACTTCTACCAGAAACTGCCGAAATATACGTTTTCGTCTCTGTAACAGCTTGTAATACTTCATTTAATAAGCCACGGCGATCGTAACCTGAAATTTCAATATCAACGTTATACTCAATTTCTTTTTCAGGACTACCTTCCCACTCTACTTCCAATAAACGTTCTATAGCTTCTTCTGTATGAACATTTACACAATCACGGCGGTGAATCGATACACCTCGGCCTTTCGTAATATACCCAACGATATCATCACCTGGTACTGGGTTACAGCATTTTGATAAACGAATTAATAAATTATCCGCACCACTTACTTTAACGCCAGAATCCCATTTTCGAATTTTCATCGGTTTACGAACTTCTTTAACTTCAACGATTTCTTCTTCTTCACGTTGCTTACGGAATTTGTCCGTTAGTCGCGTAACAATTTGCGACGCTGTAATCCCGCTATATCCAACTGCTGCAAACATATCTTCTTCATTTGCAAAATTGAACTTCTCGGCAACACGTTTTAAATTGTCAGGAGCTAACACTTCTTTCATCTCATACTCTAGGCTACGCACTTCTTTTTCAACAAGTTCACGGCCTTTTTCAATATTTTCATCTCTACGTTGCTTCTTAAAGAATTGACGTATTTTGTTTTTCGCATGAGATGTTTGAGCAAGTTTCACCCAGTCTTGACTTGGCCCATACGAATGTTTCGATGTTAAAATTTCAATGATGTCACCAGTTTTTAATTTATAATCAAGCGTCACCATTTTGCCGTTTACTTTTGCACCAATTGTTTTATTTCCAATCTCCGAATGGACACGATACGAAAAGTCAATCGGAACAGATCCAAGTGGCAATTCCATTACGTCGCCTTTCGGTGTAAAGACGAATACCATGTCAGAGAATAAATCAATTTTTAATGACTCCATAAACTCTTCTGCATTAGAAGCTTCATTTTGCCATTCTAATATTTGACGGAACCATGTAAGTTTCTTCTCTAATGTACCTGTTGTTTCTGCTGTTTTTCCTTCTTTATACGCCCAGTGCGCCGCGATCCCGAATTCTGCAATCTCATGCATTTCTTTCGTACGAATTTGCACTTCAAGCGGATCACCTTTCGGCCCAATTACAGTCGTATGAAGAGATTGATATAGATTTGCTTTCGGCATCGCAATATAATCTTTAAAACGACCTGGCATCGGCTTCCAGCACGTATGAATAATTCCAAGTACCGCATAACAATCTTTAATACTATTTACAACGACACGTACAGCTAATAAATCGTAAATTTCATTGAACTGTTTATTTTGCAGTGCCATTTTACGATAAATACTGTAAATATGCTTTGGTCTTCCAGAAATCTCAGGTTGAATTGCAACTTCTTTTAATTTCTCACGAATACCAGTCATTACTTCGTCTAAATATTCTTCACGCTCTGCACGTTTACGCTTCATTAAATTTACAATACGATAGTATTGCTGTGGATTTAAATAGCGAAGTGACGTATCCTCTAGCTCCCATTTAATAGTACTAATTCCGAGTCTATGTGCTAAAGGTGCAAAGATTTCTAACGTTTCATTTGCAATGCGACGCTGCTTCTCTTGAGGCAAATGTTTCAATGTACGCATGTTATGAAGACGATCAGCTAGTTTAATTAAAATAACTCGAATATCTTGAGCCATTGCAATAAACATTTTGCGATGGTTTTCTGCTTGTTGTTGCTCATGAGATTTATATTTAATCTTTCCGAGCTTTGTTACACCATCGACAAGCATAGCAATTTCTTTATTAAATTCCCGTTCAATATCTTCTAATGTAATTTCTGTATCTTCCACTACATCATGTAAGAAACCTGCTGATACTGTAGCTGGATCCATGTGTAAATCAACTAAAATACCTGCAACTTGAATTGGATGAATAATGTACGGTTCACCCGATTTTCTGTATTGTTCGCTATGCGCATCACGTGCATATTCATAGGCACGTGCCACTAGCTCAATATCTTCATCTGCTAAATATTGACTTGCTTTCTCGAGTACCTGTTCAGCTGTTAGTACCTGCTCATTTGCCATCGAATCACCTTTTATTGAAAATTGACTTTATCTTAATTAAGTAGAATAAATTATATTCTATCATTATAACCTAATGATTGTGAATTGTGAAAAGGAAAAGATTTTACTGACATTTCACCTTATTTTTTTGTGCAATTATACAAAAGTACCCGCTCCTCTCCAAGAGATTCACGGGTACTTTTTATCACCGTAGTTTTACCTATATAGTGATTAGTATTTTTCTAATACTAATACATCGTAACCATCTAACATTTTACGACCATCTAAGTAAGTAAGCTCTACTAAGAATGCAATTCCTGCTACAACTCCGCCAAGTTCTTCAACTAGCTTAATTGTCGCTTCAATTGTTCCACCTGTAGCTAATAGATCATCTGTAATTAATACGCGTTGACCTGGCTTAATTGCATCTTTATGGATTGTTAAAACATCTTTACCATATTCTTTACCGTAGTCAACTGTAATTACTTCACGTGGTAATTTCCCTAATTTACGAACTGGTGCAAAACCTACTTCTAACGCATAAGAAACTGGGCAACCGATAATAAAGCCACGTGCTTCTGGCCCTACTACAACGTCAATATCTCTTTTCTTTGCATACTCAACGATTGCATCTGTTGCTGCTTTGTATGCTTTACCATCGTTCATTAACGGTGTAATGTCTTTAAATACAATACCTTCTTTTGGATAATCCGGTACAATTGCGATATGTTGCTTGAAATCCATATTTCTGAATCCTCCTCAGATCTAAAAGGTTTGTAAATACAAATCCTTTACCCTAACTGTTCTACTTCTTTATGATTACGAATCGTTTCAAACCATGTATATAGTTGCTGATATGTGCTATAAACCAATTCTTTTTCTAATTGTAAGTGGTTCATTTTCTCACGATATGTGTTCGATTCAATTAAATCACGCTTTTGTTTTTTGTCTGCCATAAAAATGACGCCATCTTTTATTGTAACAAATTCTAACTCAAAAAACACCTGTGTCATGAAATTTACTGTATCTTTTGACCAACCTTTATGTCGACATAGTTGTTCTCCATATTGTCTTAAAGAAAATGGTGCTTTTTGGCTCAAGAACGAATAATACCATTTAAAATGTTCCCTCGTTGGAACAGTACTAAATAAATGATTATTCTCTTGATAAAATAGCGTATAAATTCGCGACGGGAACCCCACTTTAAATAAATCTCGTAATTCATCTGTTCCTTTTGGCAAATCAAGTAACACGATGTATTGATCGTCTAAATGAGTTACTTCTGATGCATGCATTATATGCTCTTTAAAGTCTTCTAAAGAAAATTTATTCAATACCTCTTCAGAAAAATACACCATCGTTATTTTTTCTTTCGGAAGTTCTGATACATTCGCTTCTACGTTACGCATACTACGCCAATCAAATAATTGCCACGCCTCTACAGCAATATCTTGTACCATTAATTGCGGCTTCTTAAAATTATTCCATTCATTGATAGATGCTTCCCCTATTACAGATACCTTTGCAACTGGAGAAATTTCTTTCGCATACGCACCAAATCCAAATCCGATTGTATCCAGTGTCGCTTGTCCATCGCGAAGAGCCATTTTCAAATGAGAGCCATCTGATCCGATTGCACGAATACTTTCTAACTCTGCATCCTTCACTGCAATACGCGGTTTTGGATTTCCAACACCAAATGGCGCTAATTTTTGCATGTCTTCAATTGCTGCCAGTGTTACATCCTCCACTTTACAAAAGACATCAACAGCTGTAATTGGAATAAAATCTTCTTCTGTTAAAATTACCTCTGCTTGTTCATTTAAGCGGCGGCGCAATTCATCTACATCATTCATATGTAGCGTCATTCCCGCTGCCATCGGATGCCCTCCGAAGTGTGGCAATAACTCTCTACAATCTGACAAGTTTGCAAACAAATCAAATCCTGCAATACTACGTGCTGAACCTTTTGCTGTTTCTTTTACAGGATCAATGCATAATACAATCGTTGGACGATAAAAACGTTCCACTAATTTAGATGCGACAATTCCAATTACACCTGGATTCCAGCCTTCTTTTGCCAGTACTAGTACTTTATTGTCTTCTGGCGGGAAATTATTTTCCACTTCAGCGATAGCTTCTTCTGTAATTTGCTTTACAATATCTTTTCGCAGTTTGTTCAGCTCATCAATTTCTTCAGCTAGCTCTTTTGCTTCTTCTGGATCATCTGATAATAAAAGATGTACAGCCGGCGTAGCATCTTCTAAACGGCCAACTGCATTAATACGTGGTGCGAGTGAGAATCCAATGCTCTCTTCTGTAATTTCACTTTGCGAAACGTTAGCAACTTTAAATAGCGCCTTTAGTCCGATATTTTTCGTCATGCGCATATGTTTTAAACCGCGCTTCACTAGCAATCTATTCTCACCATGAAGTGACACTAAATCGGCTACTGTACCAATTACTGCAATTTCTAATAAATGTTCTGGTACACGACCCAGTAGTGCATGCGCAACTTTAAATGCAACACCTACACCAGCTAAATAGTGAAACGGATATACACCGCCATCTAATTTCGGATGAATAATCGCAAGTGCTTCTGGCAATTCTGGTGGTGGCTCATGGTGATCTGTAATAATAAGATCTATTCCAAGCTCCTTCGCTACCTTCGCTTCATGTACTGCTGCGATACCAGTATCGACAGTAATAATTAGTGAGAATCCTGCGCTATGCGCCCAACGAAATGCTTCTTCGTTTGGTCCATAACCTTCTGTGAAACGGTTTGGGATATAAAATTCTACATTTGCACCTAATTCTTGCAAAGCAAGATATAACACAGTCGTACTACTTACTCCGTCCGCATCGTAGTCACCAAATATTAATATTTGCTCTCCATTTTGAATCGCCTTATTGACACGTTCTACCGTTCTATCCATTCCTTCTAATAAAAATGGATCATGAAATTCTTGATTTTCTGTATTTAAAAAATCTAAAATCTTATCTTCTGTATCTAGTCCTCTACCGAGGAATAACGAAACGACAAGTGGTGATAATTTTAATTTACTTGCTAATTCACTCACTCGCTCGTCATTATATTCTTTTTCTTTCCAACGCGTCTTCGGTTGTAACACGAAATCACCCCTTAACCTGTTCATTATACAAGACAGATTAAGGGGTGACAATATAATGCAAACTACGCTGCAATATCTATATACTAAAATGTTAATAATGTTTAATTTGGAGAATACGGATTTATATGTACAAACACATTTTGTACGTTATCTTGTTCCATAAGCGTTTCTTTCACATGCTTTCCAATGCGGTGCCCTTCTTCTACAGTAATGTATGGATCTACAGAAACTTTAATATCGACAATAACGTAATGACCATGCTCCCTTGCATATAAAGAACCGATTTTTTTCACACCGTCTATTTGAAGTACTGCTTCTCTAAGCGGAACAACATCTTCCTCATGAAGAACATGATCAAGCGTTGCATGAATTGCTTCTGCCCCAATACTCCATGCCATTTTTGCAACAAGAAGTGAAACAAATAATCCTGCAATTGGATCGGCATATACAAGCCAATCTAACCCGAGCTTACCACCAATAATCGCTGCACAAATACCGATTAAAGCTGCAATTGAAGAAAATACATCCGAACGATGTTCATATGCATTTGCAATAATTGCATCACTATTTACCCTCTTCCCTAATCGGAATTTATATTGAAACATTCCTTCTTTCACGATAATTGAAAGAACAACAGCAAAAATCGTAATTCCCTTCGGTGGTTCTAGTTCCTGCGAAAAAGCTTTTATAGACGAAATCGCTATCTCGATTCCCACAATAAATAATAATACTGCAACAATAATCGCTGAAATCGATTCCGCTTTACCATGACCGTACGGGTGATCTTCATCGGGCGGTTGCTTCGCTGCTCGCAATCCAAACAATACAGCTAGTGAACCAATTACATCTGATGCAGAATGCACGGCATCCGCTAATAGCGCTTTACTGTTCCCAATATAACCAATTACCGCCTTTACAATCGCTAATATAATATTACCAACGATCCCGACAATAGCACCAAACTCGGCCTGTTTAAAACGTTCATCTTTTTCCATAATTAAAATCCCTTCTTTTCTTAACCTATCTTTTTATTGTAACAAAAACAGCGATAACAACACCAGTTTTTCCCATATCCCTTCTGTTAAAAAGTTGCTATCTTATTGTATCCACAAACGAAAAAAGAGATGCCTCATAAAGAGACATCATCTTTTTTATACTTGCGGTTCAGATTCTACTTTCTCAACCTTTTTCTTATTTTTTCCCTTTTTCAAACGACGGTTTTCAAGCATTAACCAAATTTGAGAAGCAACGAAAACAGAAGAGTACGTACCTACAACTAATCCAACAAGTAACGCAAACGAGAAGTTACGTAGTGACTCACTACCGAAGATAAGTAACGCAATTACTGGGAATAACACTGTTAATACGGTGTTAATTGAACGACCAAGCGTTTGGCGAATACTTGCATTTACGATTTCTTCTAAGTCTTTTATATCGCGAACTCGTTTTTTCTGTTTGTATAATTCACGGTTTCTATCAAATGTAACAATCGAGTCATTAATAGAATAACCGATAATTGTTAATACCGCAGCGATAAACGTTAAGTCTACCTCTAATTGGAAAATACTAAATATAACAATCATAACGAACGCATCATGTAATAATGCAAGCACTGCAGATAATGCGTACGTAAATCGGAATCGAATACTTACGTATAAAATGATAACCGCAGAAGCAATTAATACTGCGATAAATGCATTTCGTGCAATCTCTTTACCGATTGTCGGTGAAACTGTACTTACGTTTGGATCTGTACCGTATTTATCATGGAAGAATGTTTTTGTTTTCGCAATTTCATCTTTTGATAGAACACCTAAAGTACGAACGGCGAAACCTTTATTGTCATCTCCAGTAGGTACAATATTTTCTTCCTTCACATCAATGTTCAATTCTTTAAAATCTTTATGAACATCTGATACAGTAACTGATTGTTTTGATTGCAAGTCGATACGTGTACCACTCGCAAAATCAATACCAAGATTCAATTTGAAAATTGGTAAAATAATTGCACCTGCAATTACAACTACAATCGAGAAAACAAGGAATTTATGACCGATATTTACGAAGTTAATACGATCAAATCTTGTCGGTGGATGTACTACACCTTTTGTTAATGGAATAATATCCTTTTGTTTCACACCAAAGTATGCTGGTTTTTTATCGAAGTAACGGCTCTTTACAAGTAATCCTAGTAAGAAACGAGTACCGAATACGTTCGTAACGAAACCAACTAAAATACTTACGATTAAACTTGTTGCGAATCCTTTTACAGAGCTATTACCATAAACAAATAACACACCAGCTGCTGCAAGTGTCGTAATGTTCGCATCTAGAATTGTTGCTAATGAACGATGGTTACCCGCACGAAATGCTGACATCATTGACTTACCAATTTTCAGCTCTTCTTTCAGTCTCTCGTACGTAATAATATTCGCATCAACTGCGATACCTACCCCGAGCACTAACGCCGCAATACCTGGCAACGTAAGAACTGCATGCATCCAGTTAAAGACAAGTAATGTAACGAAAATGTATAAACCTAACATAATAACCGCTACAATTCCTGGTAAACGGTAGAATACAAGCATAAATAAGAAAATAAGAGCGATACCAATCGCACTAGCGAAAATTGTTTGCTCTAACGCTTGTTGACCAAACTTCGCTCCAACAGATGTTGAATACATTTCTTTTAAATCAACAGGAAGTGCACCTGCATTTAATAAAGATGAAAGTTGTTTCGCACTTTCAACTGTGAAGTTTCCACCTACGATAGATACTTCAGCTTGGTTAAATACTTGGTCTACTGTTGCTGCTGATAAGAACTTTGGATTCGGTTTTGCAGATTCTGCTTTGTACGAATCTTTTCCTTCTTCAAAATCAAGCCAAATTACCATTAAATTCGTTGGTGGTGGCATTTTTGAAATTTTTTCAGTTACTTCACGGAATTTTTCAGCGCTCTTTAGTGTAAGACCTACGCTCGCACGGCCTTGGTCATCAAATGTTTGCTTCGCTCCGCCGCCTTTTAAATCCGTTCCGTCCATAAGAAGGTTGTCATCTACATCACGGAATGTTAATTTCGCTTGTGTTGATAACATTTCACGTGCTTTTTGCTGATCTTGTACACCAGCAAGCTGTACGCGAATTCGATCTTGCCCTTCGATTTGAATGTTCGGCTCACTTACACCGAGAACATTGACACGATTTTCAAGAGCGCCTACTGTACTTACAAGTACGTCTCGATCGATTTTATCACCTTTTTTGGCTGGTTTTACTTCATATAGAATTTCAAAACCACCGCGAAGGTCTAGTCCTAGACTAATTCCTTTTGCTATGTCTTTTCCTGCCGCACCAATTACTCCACCGATTAATAAAACGATGAGGAAAAAGGCGGCAATTCTCGTACCACGCTTTGCCATATGTACCCTCTTTCTGCTACTAACACTTTAAATAAATCTCTTACGATTTACTTTTACACGTGTGCATACGCCTAGTTAGTAGACTTCCTTTCTATAATTTTGCTAGTTCATCACTAGCTGTGTCGGTAAGTTTTTCACAATACCTACACTTTCATTATTTATTTTTTCTCTTCACTACCCCCTTTATATATAATCTTAGACATAATTATTTCCTCATTATCAATACCTATCATTATACTGCAAAAGGAAGAACAAACCAATTGCAGTCGGTTATTTATTTTCATATTCATCAAATGACCAAAGTGGCGCTTGATATGCTTCAACAGTTAAATAATTCATATATTCATTAGTACTTACTCTTAATACATCATTTACTAATTCATATAATCTAACATCACCGTTTATTTTTTTCCACTTCTTCACTTTAAGAAACTTCCAAATATCATCATCTGTTACTCGGTCATAACCGAACATGTGAAACTCTTCTACTTTGCTTTCTAAAACGACTTGTAACTGTCCGCGGTATGATTCTACCAAAGCCTCTTTTTCTAACATACATAAACATCTCCTTCTTATTTCAGCACGAAAAGTCGCTTTTAATCCCGCTCTAATGGACAGCAATAACTACTTTCAAGAGCACTCTCATACTTCACTCTCTTAAATGCTTGTCATTCTTGTCTCATACGTGCATATAAATTATTGTAAATCATTCCACTGATTTTGAGAAGGTAGGAGAAGACCATGACGAGACAAAGCTTTTTAAAAGGCGCATTTATTTTAATGATAGCCGGATTTATTACCAAAATCCTTGGATTTATTAACCGGATTGTAATGGCACGTATTTTAGGGGAAGAAGGTGTTGGCCTTTATATGATGGCCGTTCCTACATTCATTCTAGCAATTACATTAACACAAATCGGCCTTCCTGTCGCAATCGCAAAATTTGTAGCAGAAGCGGAAGCTGTGAACGATAAACAAAGAGTTAAAAAAATATTAACAGTATCATTAGCTGTTACATCCGTTATTAGTATCATTTTAACAATTGGAATTATGCTCCTCACACCTATTTTAGCAAAAACATTATTAACTGATGAACGAACGTACTATCCATTAATGGCTATTTTACCTGTCGTTCCTGTTATTGCTGTTTCTTCTGTTTTACGCGGTTATTTCCAAGGGAAACAAAATATGAAACCTAGCGCTTATGCTCAAGTTATAGAACAAGTTGTCCGCATTACAATTATCGCTATATGCATTCAGTTATTTTTACCTTACGGTGTAGAATATGCTGCAGCTGGCGCTATGTTATCAGCCGTTCTCGGTGAAGTTGCATCGTTATTATTTTTACTCATTTTATTCCAGCGCGAAAAACATTTATCTATACGCTCTGGATTTTTCACTACTGTAAAGGAGAGCAAGGGTACATTTTATTCTCTTATGGATATTGCTCTTCCAACTACAGGAAGTCGTTTAATCGGTTCCGTTTCATATTTTTTTGAACCTATCGTTGTTATGCAAAGCTTAGCGATTGCGGGAGTTGCTGCCTCTGTCGCAACCCAGCAATACGGTATATTAAACGGTTATGCATTCCCACTTCTATCACTGCCAGCCTTTATTACATACGCTCTTTCTACAGCACTCGTTCCATCTATTAGTGAAGCGATGGCTAAAAGACAGCATAAATTAGTGGAACACCGCCTCCAACAAGCTCTTCGGATCTCATTAATTACTGGTGGGTGGTCAGTCGTTATATTATACGTATTCGCTTCTCCTATTTTAACTCTTATGTATGGATCGGATAGTGCAACAGCATTTATCCAGCTTCTTGCACCTTGCTTTTTATTTCATTACTTTCAAAGTCCACTTACCTCTGTTTTACAAGCTTTAAACTTAGCAAGAGCTGCAATGATGAATACATTTATTGGCGCCATCGTGAAATTAATCGTTATTTTTGTACTAGCTTCAAGGCCAGATTTTCAAATGATGGGGGTTGCCCTTGCAATTGCAGCAAATATAGTGACGGTAACATTCCTTCATTACGCTACTGTTTTAAAGAAAATTACATTTACCATTTACGCAAAAGACTACATTTTCGGCGGACTTGATATCGGTATTGCAGGCGCTTTCGGTTTTTACCTTCATAAATATATAATTTTCTCTCATTCACTCGGCGTACAAACATTATGGGAAATCACTTTAACAACAATCGTTTATATTATCCTCCTCTTCACTTTCAAACTCATTCGAAAAGAAGAGTTGAGTCGACTTCCAATCATTCGAAAACTTTCATTTTTGAAGTAAACGGGCTTACTATTTCATATAGTAAGCCTCTAGTTTTCTTTCAAATCAACAAAAAATTGTCCGTTTTGAAAGCTGCAGTATAAAATTTGTGTGATATCGTTATAACCTAAGTTTTTTAATTTTCCAATGAGCCATTCGTCTGTATGTTCAATCATTTGTAAATGATTCAATTGAATTTCTCCATCAATAATAAGAGGAAGAGTAAACTGCAATGTATCCTGTTTACCTTTTTGTTTTTGAAAGACAGATAACTTCCCAGATGGTTCTAAAATAGCGTATTCTACATCTCGGATATCTCCAACTCCTTGCTCCCTTAATTGCATCAATAAATCATCTATATTATAACGCTGCTTTCTCATCTTCTTTTCATCAATTTTCCCCGCATTTACAAGAATAGCCGGCTCACCTTCTATTAAATGCCGAATTCGTTGAAACTTTAATGAAATGACTGACAAAATAATCTGTATACACATAAGAAAAGTCATCGGAACTAATTGGTGCCAAAGTGATTTATCGGTATTTTCAATTGCGACTACAGCCATTTCCCCAAGCATAATGAATACGACTAAATCTAATACACTTAACTCTCCAATTTCACGTTTACCCATAAGACGAAAAATAATTAATATGATGATATACAAAAGCATCGTCCGGCCAATGATTGATACCCATTCCATTTCTACATCTCCTTTTTTACGTATAGACTCCCCTATAAAAAATAAACTAGTCTAACTTGGGCAAAAAGAAAATATGCTTGTATTAAAAAGGGGGAATGTATAAATGGATGGAACGAAAAGATTATCAACCGCAATCGGCTTTGGTATCATTACCTTATTAATTTTTGCATCAATTATTAGCATGGTTATGGCTCTTTTATTAAAGTTTACAGATATGACTGAAGAGACATTAGCCGTTACTATTTTTATACTAGCTCTTTTATCTATGCTTATATCCGGATTTACTGCCGGCAAAAAAGCACAAGGGAAAGGTTGGCTAGTAGGTTTCACAACAGGTCTTACATTCGCTATACTTGTTTTTCTAGTTAACTATTTAGGCTTCTCTCAAACTTTATCGAACTCCCAGTTACTTTATCAATTAGCATTAATGGGCGCGAGTACACTCGGTGGTATTTTCGGGGTAAATATGTCAAAACAAAACAACTAAAAAAGGCCCTGCACATTTCATGCAGGGCCTTTCTCATTAGTTTTTCACAACTTCACGAATCGCATTACGATCGAAAGTTAAGTGTGAACCACCAGATTTAATAACGATTTTCGTCTCATCTACTGATTCGATTGTACCGTGTAAACCACCGATTGTTACGATAGCATCACCTTTTGCTAACTCATTTTGCATTTGAGCAACTGCTTTTTGACGCTTTTGTTGCGGGCGAATTAATAAGAAATAGAAAATCGCAAACATCGCAACGATCATAACGATATTCATCATACCTGGATTCATCTTTTGTTCCTCCTTTTAAATTATGTATTAGAAGTTTTTAGCATTCGGTTTATTAAAGCCATACTGTTCAAAGAATTCTTCGCGGAAATCGCCAAGACGGTCTTCACGAATAGCTTGTCTCACCTGCTCCATTAAGTTTAACAGAAAATGAAGGTTGTGATAAGACGTTAAACGAATTCCAAACGTTTCATCACATTTCATTAAGTGACGAATGTACGCACGAGAGTAATTTTTACATGTATAGCAATCACAATTTGGATCAAGCGGACCGAAGTCTCTTGCAAATTTCGCATTTTTTACAACTAGACGGCCTTCACTTGTCATACATGTACCATTTCGAGCGATACGAGTTGGAAGTACGCAGTCAAACATATCAATACCACGAATTGCACCATCGATTAACGAGTCAGGAGAACCTACTCCCATTAAGTAACGTGGCTTATTATCTGGAAGAAGTGGTGTTGTAAACTCAAGTACACGGTTCATAATATCTTTCGGTTCACCTACAGATAAACCACCTACAGCGTAACCAGGGAAGTCCATTGAAACAAGGTCTTTTGCACTTTGACGACGAAGCTCTTCGAACTCTCCGCCTTGTACAATACCGAATAAACCTTGATCTTGTGGACGTTCATGCGCTTTTAAACAACGTTCTGCCCAGCGGCTTGTACGTTCTACAGATTTCTTCATATATTCAAAAGTAGCCGGGAAAGGTGGACACTCATCAAATGCCATCATAATATCCGATCCTAATGCATTTTGAATTTCCATCGCTTTTTCTGGTGATAAGAATAATTTATCTCCATTTAAGTGGTTACGGAAGTGAACGCCTTCCTCTTCAATACGACGGAAGTCACTTAAACTGAATACTTGGAAACCACCAGAGTCCGTTAAGATCGCACGATCCCAGTTCATAAATTTATGCAAACCACCTGCTTCACGAATAATTTCGTGACCTGGGCGTAGCCATAAATGATACGTATTACTTAAAATAATGCCAGAATCCATTGCTTTTAATTCTTCTGGTGACATTGTCTTAACTGTTGCAAGTGTACCAACTGGCATAAATGTTGGTGTATCAAATGAACCGTGCGGCGTATGTACACGTCCTAAACGGGCACCTGTTTGTTTACAAGTTTTAATAAATTCATAACGAATTGCTGTCATAATTTACTCCTTTTATTTGTTTCCCATTTTAGCGTGAGATGCAACGAACATTGCATCACCGAAGCTAAAGAAACGATATTTTTCTTTTACTGCTTCATTATAAGCATGAAGTACATTATCTCTATTTGCAAATGCACTTACAAGCATAATTAATGTTGATTTCGGTAAATGGAAGTTTGTAATTAAACCATCAATTGCTTTAAATTCATAACCTGGGTACATAAAAATGTCTGTCCATCCAGAAGCAGCACAAAGCTTACCGTTATGATCTGTCGCAATTGTTTCTAACGTACGAGTTGAAGTCGTACCTACCGTAATAATACGTCCACCATTCTCTTTCACGCGATTTAATAACGCAGCTGTCTCTTCAGACATATGGTAATATTCTGCGTGCATATGGTGTTCTTCAATCGTATCTGCAGAAACTGGTCTAAATGTTCCAAGTCCTACGTGAAGTGTAATGAAAGCTAACCCGACGCCTTTTTGTTTTAACTTCTCCAGTAACTCTTCTGTAAAGTGAAGTCCCGCAGTCGGCGCTGCTGCTGAACCGATTTCTTTCGCATATACTGTTTGATAGCGATCGCGATCTTCTAGCGTCTCTTTAATATATGGAGGAAGTGGCATTTCCCCAAGTTCATCTAAAATTTCATAGAAGATGCCGTCATATGAAAATTCAAGATGACGTCCACCTTGATCTGCAGTTCCTATGCAAGTTGCTTTTAATTTCCCTTCGCCAAAAGAGATAACAGTTCCTTCTTTTACACGTTTCGCTGGCTTAACAAGCGTTTCCCACTTATCGCCTTCTTCTTGTTTTAGAAGAAGTACTTCAATGTGCGCGCCTGTATCTTCTTTCACACCGTGCAAACGAGCAGGCATAACTTTCGTTTCATTTAAAACTAAGCAATCCCCCTCATGTAAGTAAGAAAGAATGTCTGTAAAATGTTTATGCTCAATATCGCCTGTTTCACGATCTAACACCATTAATCTTGATGTTTCACGATCTTCTAATGGGATTTGTGCAATAAGTTCTTCTGGTAAATGAAAATCAAACAGATTAATATCCATAACTATATCCACCTATTTCTTATTTAAATCGATTTATTATATACATAATAAAAGATAATACAATACTTAACACAATACATGTAATGATAGGAAAATAAAAGGTAACGTTACCTTTTTTCACAAAAATATCGCCTGGAAGCCTTCCTATGAACTTCCAAGCTAATCCAACAACAATGAGCAAAATACCAGCTGTAATAAGCAGCTTTGGCATCTCCGTCATACTTTTGGCATCTCCATTCCGAAATGCTCATATGCAAGCGGCGTTACGATTCGGCCTCTTGGCGTTCGTTGTAAAAAGCCAATTTGTAATAAATATGGCTCATATACATCTTCAATCGTATGAGATTCTTCTCCAATGGTTGCCGAAACCGTTTCTAACCCGACTGGGCCACCACGGAATTTCTCAATAATACCAAGCAGTAATTTATGATCGATATGATCTAGACCTAATTTATCTACTTGCAGTAGTTCTAACGCCATTTGTGTAATTTCCATCGTAACCGTTCCGTTACCACGAACTTGTGCGAAATCTCGTACACGTCGTAATAAACGATTCGCAATACGAGGTGTACCACGAGCACGTCTTGCAATTTCTAGTGCGGCTAACGAATCAATTTCAACTTCGAATACTTCTGCTGTACGTTCAACAATCTCAGAAAGCTGATCTACTGTGTAATACTCTAATCTTGAAAGTACACCGAAACGGTCACGAAGCGGCGCTGATAATGCCCCCGCACGGGTCGTTGCTCCAACTAATGTAAATGGCGGTAAATCTAAACGTACAGACCGTGCTGATGGCCCTTTTCCAATTACGATATCAAGGCAAAAATCTTCCATCGCAGGATATAACACTTCTTCAATTGACCTATGCAAACGATGAATTTCATCAATAAATAATACATCACCCGGCTGAAGTGCTGTTAATACAGCTGCTAAATCTCCCGGCCTTTCAATTGCTGGACCTGAAGTTGTTCTAACATTTACGCACATTTCATTGGCAATAATATTGGCAAGCGTCGTTTTACCAAGTCCTGGTGGTCCATATAGAAGCACATGATCTAACGTTTCTTCACGCATTTTCGCTGCTTCAATAAACACTTCTAAATTATGTTTCGCTTTATCTTGGCCAATATACTGACGGAGCGTCTGTGGCCGTAATGAATATTCTAAATCCGAATCTTCATATGCAGATTCCCCTGAAAGGAGACGTTCGTCCATTATACTCACCTCTTACCATTTAGTAAAAGACTAAGTGCCTTTTTAATATACTGATCCGTCGTTAATGATTCTTTTAATAACTCTGGTACAACGCGAGAAACTTCTCGTTCTGCGTATCCAAGTGCGCGCAGAGCTTCCAGCGCCTCATCAAGCTCAACTGATGAACCTTTCTTCTCATCAAAACGTTCTGTGTCTGAGAATAAATCAACAAATGCATCTGGCACGACATCAGCTAGTTTTCCTTTTAAATCTAAAATCATTTGGCGTGCTGTTTTCTTTCCGACGCCCGGGAACTTCACTAAAAACTTCTCGTCTTCGTGTTCAATCGCTTGAACGACCTGTCCTGTTTGACCAGACGCTAAAATTGCAAGAGCGCCTTTTGGTCCAATACCAGACACACCTAACAACTTTGTAAATAATAAACGCTCTTCACGTGTTTTAAACCCGTAAAGTGCCATAATATCTTCTCTCACATAATGATATGTATAGACACGGATTTCTTGCTTATTTCTTTGAAATACATACGGATTTGGTGTGAAAATTTGATAACCAATTCCATTATGGTCAATTACGACATATTCCGGTCCTACATACTCCACGTAACCTGTAACATATTCAAACAAAATACGATCTCTCCCTCTTAAATCATGTATTCCATTTTAACATATTTAATGATAGAAAAGCGAGACTACCCCAACAAATGTTCCCTATTTGAAACTTCTGTTATTTTCCATTGACAGAAAGTATGAAGCACCTTAATATACAGAAGTCGATAATGATTATCAATATTAATTAAAGGGGTTACATCAGGATGAAACAAAAGCTATTTATTTTATTTACTATTATGCTAGTTGTTCTTTCTATCGTTGGCTGTTCTTCTCAAAAAGAAGAATCGAAAGCGAAAGAACAACTGAAAACAAAAGTTGTAAAACACGCTAAAGGGGAAGCTACAATTCCAGTAAATCCAAAGAGAATTGTTGACCTGTCTGGATCAACAGAAGAATTATTACTTCTTGGACACAAACCTGTTGGTACAGCAAACACATATAAAGATAAAATCCAAAATCATTTAACAGAAAAATTAGACGGAGTAAAAGCAGTAGGGTGGTACTGGGCACCTAAAGTTGATCTAGAAGCTGTTACTGCATTAAAACCAGACTTAATTATTTTAAATAATCGTCAATTGAAGATCTATGATCAATTAGAAAAGGTTGCACCAACAGTTGTTTTAGAAACAAACTTAGAAGACTGGCGCGGTAAGTTTAAAGAAGTAGGTAAACTATTTGACGAAGAAAAGAAAGCAGACAAATGGATTGCAGACTACGATAAAAAAGCAGACTCTTTATCTAAAAAAATTAAAGAAAAAACAAAAGATGAGAACTTTATGTTCGTCGCAGTTACACCACAAAACTTCCGTGTATACGGTAGCTTCGGATACGGTGACATCATCTTTAATGACTTAAAACTTCCAGCAACAAAAGGTACAGATTTAAAACAAACGATGGCACAAGTATCGTTAGAAGGTCTTGTTGCATTCCAACCTGATCAAATGTTTATTGTAAACTTTGGCGGCGAAGCTGATAAAGTTTACGAAGACTACAAAAACAGTGCCGTTTGGAAAGACAATAAAGCAGTTAAAAACAATCACGTATATGAAGTATCAAATGAAATCTTCAATACGAAAGCTTTCAATCCAATCGGAAAAGATATGCTAATTGATGAAATCGCAAAACAAATTTTAGATAAAAACAAGTAAAAAAAGCAGCTCACCATGAGCTGCTTTTTTTCTTATTTTGCACTGCGTATTGCTTCATTTTTTCAATCGTCTTCACAAAACCTTCTTTTGATTTAATACGAATACCACGCTTCAACTTCGCACGCTCATAGCTCTCAAGCTTTTTCATATCAATTTGAAAGAAGGAATGAATCGCATTATCACTTTTCGGTACACCTTTGAAAATTTGTAATATCCCTTCCTCTGACACACCAAAATAACCGCTCGTCTTTAATAACGGAGAAATATCATCAACTTTCTTTTGTAATACAATTTGTACATCATCACGATCAACGAGCTGCCATTCTTTATACTGCTGTAAAAACTTTTCTAAGTCCGCTACTTTTTCTGTAAAGATTTCCTCACTTACTTCTCCATCAACATACATTCGCTCTAATAAAATTGTAACTTCAGGCTCTTTTTCTGTTACTTCTGGTACTGGCCCTTCCGCCTTCACATTCGTTTCATAAACGAAACAAAACATCATAACGAAAGCTTGCATCGTAATCAGTATCCATTTCATTTCCGTTCACCTCTTTTAGGCAAGATCAAACTTTCATTAGTAGTTTTTCCGGAAATGGAGGTTTTATCCATATAAATGACCATATTACATTTCTCTCGAAAATAAAAAAATGCAGATAAAGTTTTATCTTTATCTGCATTAGCATTTGTTTTTATATAAAATGAAAGACGCCTGCAAAGCAGGCGTCTTGATGCGTTTACGGCGAGAGACCAGGCGACCACATTCGCGTGTTTAGCACTTAAGCATATCTCTCGTCTTACGTAAATTAGCTCATCGCTTTGCTAATATAACATTAATAAAGTATAAGTGCAACATGTTTATAAAAATATTTTATTTCCTCTTTTACTCAAACGAACTTCGTGTAAATTATAAATTGATAAATGCAATATATATGTTACAATTAATATAATAGCGAAATCATAATAAACAGGAGATGGATATTGTGAAAAAAATAAAGGATGAACGTCTCATTCTGAAAACATTAAAAAACATACGTATTGCCTTTCTTTTTCAATCGCTTGGTATAATTGGCATTTTAGGATATATCGGATTCACTGAAGGAATGGATCAAGCTACGAAATCTCCATTATGGTTATTATTTATCCTTACAAGTATCGTACTTAGTTATTTACAGTTAAGCGTTTCTATCGATGTAGAAGAAGGCGAAAAGGATATAAAGTTAACTCCTTATTACAAAATTATTTTACGCTCTCTTATTGCAGGAACTATTATAGCCATTATTTATATCATTTTCAGTCCAGAAAGACCTCTCTTTGAGGCTATTCTAACAGGTAGTATTTTCTTTATATGCTTTTTAATTTCTTATTCCATTAGTTATTTCATTAAAAAACGTCGTTTACACGACAACGATGAATAAAGAGGAAGGGCTACCCCTTCCTCTTTTGTTTTGCTATCGCATAGTACCAGTTAAACCGTAACGAATGTCTCGGAACATATTCCCTATATCATGATTAAAATCGTTTGTAACTGTACCATTACGTAGGCGTGTACTCATTGCATCGACACGAGTAAACATATCATTTCTTACAGAAACATATACGTTTCTGTTTCCAACTTCATTTGAAACCGCTTGACGAATTTCGTTCGCCATCGCCGTTTCATTTGTCACTGTATTACGTGGTTTTACTGCAATCGCTACATCGTTTCCATATACAACTGTAGACACGCGGTCTACGTTATTCATACGTTTCACACGATTCGTTATTCTTTCAGCTGTTTTACCATCATTGTTAATGTATGAATTGTTCATTGTAATATTACGAGTTGGATGCGGATTAGCAATTTGTCCGTTGTAATTTACATCGCGGTAATAATTGTTATATCCTGTATCGTTACGACCATTTCTATATGTTACATAATCTGTATAGCGATCATTACGCGCTACATTATCACGATACTGGTGTGTATCATTATAAGATGTATGCTTATAGTTGTAGTTACGTCCATCCATTGCATTGTTATCTTTTGGTGTACCACATGCAGCTAATGCACTGGTAACTAACAAAGAAGCAGCAATCACTTTTACTTTCGTATTCAATACAAAAACCCCCTCTGTTAGAATGAACTTCTCTTCTGAAAAGCTCCCTCTTATGATGAGTAACAGAGAAGGTTTTTACACTGTTAATATTTCACTGGGGATTTTCTAACATTTGATGTAAATCTTCCATTTTCAGAACGACTCTACATACAAAAAAGGCGGGAATAATCCCGCCTTTTTTAAACTTCCTCTTCGTCCTCTTCTTCTGAAACCGGCTCCCCAAATACATTTGGTGGATCTGGTTGATAATACATCGTTCCTGGCTGTGGCGCATATGCCGATTGAGTTGGTTGATAATATAAAGGATTCGCGTATTGTGGTCCTCCAGGTTGCGGACTATATAGCCTACTCTCTCCTCCGCATCCACAATCTTCCTCTCCTTGCACGAGCGGTGGCATATTATTATCCATTGGCATCATATTTAGATTTGGCATAGACGTATATTGCGGTCCAAACGGTGCCCCTTGCTGATATGGCATTTGATATGGATTTTGTTGTTGATAATACGGATTTGGCGGCATCATAGGCTGTTGGTATGGTATTTGATATGGCATCATATTCGGTGGTTGATTATTATCCATTATCGGCATCATATT